>CALOEH010000163.1:0-55676 GCA_942492195.1 uncultured Planctomycetia bacterium
TATGGTCTCGATGAACCTCTCGCATCTGCCGTTCAAATTGGGGACTCGCCTTCGGCAAGGCATTGGTCCGCAACCCCGTTCTTTCAGCCTCGCCGTGAACTCCTTGGTGAACTTCGTATCCAGGTCGTGCATGATGATGTCGGGCTTCTTCTCCCGGCCCGCAGTCTGATCCACAAACTCCTCGGCCTGCTTCACCACCCAGGCCGAGTTTGGATGCTCCGTCGCATCGGAGACGATCACTTCCCGGCTGGTCATGCACAGCCACACCAGCACGTACATCTCCCGTAGGCCGTGTGTAGTAACAGTCTTCACGGAGAAGAAATCCACGGCCCAAAGCGTCTCTGCGTGCCGTTTGATGAAATTGTCCCAGTTGTCGGATGTGCGATCAGGGCCGGGCTCAATGCCTTCTTCCTTCAAGATGTTCCTGATGGTCTGGCGGCTGATCTTCTTGATGCCCAGCTTGCGAAGCTCGCCGATGATCCGGGTGTAACCGAAGCCCGGTGGTCTTGGCGATCTCGATGACCAGTTCCCGGATCTCCTTGGGCTTGCGCTGGCCGCCCTTGGGATTGGTGGTCTTGGGCTTGCCGTTCTTCTCCTCCCGGACCCAGCGGTAGAACGTCGCCGGGGAGACGATGGTGATCAGTTCCTCGATGGCCCGACCGATCGCTTTGCCGTACTTGAGCAGCCGCTCCCGTTCCTCCGGCTTGGTGTGGATCTGGCCAGGGATGCGAGCCCGCAGAATCTTGTTTTCCTGTTTGAGATATTCGACATATTTTGCCAGCTCATTGTCCGTCGCGGAGGCAATCAGGGCCAGCAGGGGGTGGAAAATCTGAGTCATGGAACCGTTCCTGAAAGAGTTTGTCAAGTGGAAGCGGTTTCCGTTGGGGTACGGTGCGTAATTGTTAGATTCTGCTTCATGGCATGGTTTGGTGTTTGGCAGTGGTGGGCCTTGCCCAGTTGTGGTGGAGCTTGGCACGCTGATGTTGGCTGGGGGTTTTTACTGTCTTGATTCGCACTGGTTGTCGTCGCTACGGGATGTTGCAATCGTTCTTTTCTATCGCGATTGCTCCCTACACATTCCTTCGCGAGTCACCGCTCACGTAGTTCGTGAGAGGCTCTGCCGGTAGTGGCAGACGCGTATTTATCTACTGCGAATTCCTCACCGGAGAGTCCACTCCATTCAAAGGGTCGTGCTTGTTCGCTGAGGTTGGCTCAGCTCACGGCATCCACGGTTCCGTTCGAGTTGGACTAACCAGGAGGGATCTCAAGTTGCCAGGAGCAACTCGGATCGAACAACCGGACGAACTCTCGAATAATGCCTCCTTAATGTTTGTCTGTTGATGGTCAAGATGTTGTGGGGCTTCAGCTTGCCGTGGCTAGGGCTCGGCACTCGGCATACGTCTGCTGCTTGCTGAGCATGTGCCAGATGACGGTGGCCAGTTTTCTCATCACCGCCACTCGGGCGATGGTGCTCCCGCGTCTGCGTTTGATCCGTTTGTACCACTCCCGCAGTCGAGCGTCCTTCCGCAACGCTTGGTGAGCGACCTGGGCCAGCAGCCAGCGGGCCATGTTGCTGCCCGCCTTGGTAATTCTTCCGAGCCGTTGATTGTTCTCGCCACTGTTGCGACAACCGGGCGTCAAACCCCAATAGTTCGCCAGGCTCCGCGCTCGTGGAAAGCGTTCCACGCGACCAATGCGGCAGGCCAGAGACGTCGCAGTGAAATAGCTGACGCCAGGCATCGACCGGAGCAACTCGGCGTCGCGACTGTCACCGCAACGCTCGACGATCACTTCTTCCAACTCTTGGACTCGCTGCTCGGCTTGTTCCAGATCGACTAATAAATAATTCATCTCCAGACGATCAATCGCCGGTAACACCAACTGTTTGAGCCAAGCAGTAGCACGTTGTGTGGGAAAGGTCTTGGTGGGCAGGTTCCATTGGAAGTTATGACGCCTGAGCAGGTGCTTGATCTGGTTGACAATACGCGTCCGCGTCTGGCTCGCCTCCTTGCGCAGGTTGGTCAGGCGTCGGTTCTCTTGATCCGTGGTCGAGGCGATATCGACTTGCCGGAGCCCACGGACCGGCTTGCCCGCCAGGAAGCGATCTCGGTTGACCCACAACAGTTCGCTCAACGCGGCGGCATCTCGTCGATCCGTTTTGCACCGCTTCCGTTCTTCCGGCTGAATCAGGATCACCCACTGGCAACGGTAGTCTTGGAGTAACCGGATCAGCCAATCGTTGAAGCCGCAGACTTCCACGACGGCAATGAACGCTTCACCATGTTGAGCACGTTCCCGAGTTCAGCTTCGTGAAGAACTCATGGATCTTCTCCGGCTGCGTCGACACCTGCCGGGCCTGCAAGACATCGCCACTGTCATCGCGGAGAGAAATCGTAAGCTGGCGTGCATGTTGATCGATTCCCCACGCATGCACCGCCAGCTCCGCCATACGGGCAATATCGGAAGGTAACTTCCGAAAAACAGTCGCATTCGTTTCTCCTCTGCCGAACTAATATGTAGCATTGTAAATGCCTTCCAATACTTTCTAGCAGGGACATTTGGTTGACATCGCCACGGAGGGCAATGCCGTTTAAAGCACCGTGAACTGCTCCCGAGAGAGTCAGCGGGACTTTGAGCTTGCGGCTTCATTGTTCGCCACCGGTAGCGGCTATCACATCTACGACAGCACGGATTTCGGGAGGGGATCTCAAGTCTGGCCGAAGGCGAAGCCTGCTCCGCCAGCACCACCGGTCAGCGATCCAACAAAGCTGCTGATGGCGGTTGTGACATTCAAGTTCAAGGCCAAGCTCGATGCTTGGGTGTGTCCGGCGGCGGTGTACACCTGCAACCCGGCGTTCTCAGCAGTCGACATGGCACCATTCACGTCCGTACCAAAGACGTAGCTCTTGGTGGCGGGATCGATCAAGAAGCCAGAGACGATGCTGGTGCCCATGGACATGGCACCGGCGCTCATACCGCGAATCTGCAGTCCTTCTGAGTCGCTGATCTGTTCCATGCCGTCGAATCCAAAGGCCGACAGCGTGGAGTCTGGGACGTTGCCATAGCTGCCATGGCAGGAGCGGCGAAGAAGGTGGTCACGAGCAGGGCGATAGCGTACTTCATAGTTGTTTCTCCAAAAGTTGAACGAGGATTTTTTTGCTTGACGGTCGTTTGAGTGTCTTACCCGGCCAGGTAATTTCAAACTAACCAGGGCAGGGGGGACTGCAATACAACTCCGCCTAATTCCTCAGGTTTACCAGAAAGTTTCGCTACAAGGTGTGCAGCTCTAGCGGTTGTAGCGATGATCACTTTGGCACTGGTACGGGGCAGTGTGCGGTTCCACACTTCGTGCAGCGTTATGCCAGCCATCCAATGCAAGGCGCGGGTTTTTCTGCTGCATGCAGTCCGAAACACGACCCTGTTGAGTGAATCTCCCCCAAATGCCGTGAAGTTCTCTCCTTGCTCGGGCGATACCTGAAACAACGGATGTACGGTTTGTGCCAGTTCGAATGGATGCACCAGGTGCACCGAATGCACCGAAAGCACGCCGTTTAACGAAGATACAAGTAGCGAAGCCCAAGTCGGTTGCAGAAATGGAACGAAGAAACGACCACCAGACAAGGGGGAACCAATGATCTGTGCGAAGAATTCATGTATTCACCAGCTGCCTGTTGCAGGTGGTACAATACTGGGTGTACCGACCCTAGGGTCAGCTCAGCAAGCAAGTCAGACGTCAGCACCGACGTCCGATGGGTCCATTACAGGCTTTGTCCCCTTGGCCGTTGGTAGCGAAGCGGTGGCCGCCGCCATGCAGAAAGCTGCCGCTGCAGCGCAGCCAGCTGAACCGGCACCGCCAGCTCCAGCCCCGCCCGAAAACAGCACGGCTACATTGAAGCGTCCAGCACCACGGCCTCCGAGAAAGCGGCGGTCCGGTATGCGTTTCCGGACTCTGGTCGTAGCGGCGTTGTCAAGGCAACCCCGCCCTGGGAACTCCCAGCACCGGGACAACCATCTGGAGCCCAGCGGGCGTCGGCAACAGAGACTCGGATTCAAGCCGAACCGGTGATGGCCCGGATGAATGAGCAAGCTCAGCAAGAGCTGCCGGTGCCAGGAGGAGAAGGACCCGTCACCGTTTACGAAGAGGGGTACTTCGATGAGTCGGGAGGTTCGAATCTCTGGTACAACATGCAGGGCTTTGGTAGCAGCCTTTGCCAGGCAGGCATTCTGTTTGGTGCCGAAGGCGTGTTCTTGGCTCCCACGTCCGAACCTCGGGCCAGGGTTACCCTGACCGACCTGACGAATGGAAATTCATACTCCGGCAAAAGCGATCCCGGATTAGGTCTTGGTTTCAGGACCTGGGTTGGTCTCCAAAACAACGGTTGGGGATTCGTCGTACGATGGTTCCACTTTGCGAATAACGAGATTGATCCCAAGCCCATCGCCAGCGATGGGCGAGGCGCGACCTTTATCGAAGGTTTCCATCTCGACCTGGACACCATTGACATTGAACTGACGCAACGGCTGTACATTGCCCCGATCCAAATCAATACGTCCTTCGGGCTGCGGCATGCCTGGCTCGAGCGGCAACACTCGGTCACCGGTTATGGAACGGTGGGTGATGTCGATCTGACCAAGGCCCCGCGTAGTGGATCCAACAGCAGATCGAAGCGAACCGGTTTCCACGGGGTCGCTCTACGGGTGTGAAGCCCATGCACCTGCAACTGGGTGTCGTGGGTGGATACCTGCAGGTTCGATCCTTTGGGCGGACTCTGTTTGCCTGGCACTGGACCGAATCCATGGCCTCATCAAGACCGCTGCTGCTAATGGCCATACCAGGTCGAGTCGGGTTGCCGCCTGGGTTCATTCTGAAACGGTCCTCATCCACGAGATTCAAATTGGTGTGCAGTACCAGCGATGGTTGAGCTGTCAGCCTTGCCTGGCCCCTTACGTGTGGGCAGCTTCTCTCGTATACCAACTTTGGGTAACAGGCAGCGTGCTGGCTCGGAGTGATTCCTCTGCCTTCCTACAAGGCGGTCCACCACCGTTCGGTGAGTCGCGTTGACGCCTACGCTGATGGACACGATGGTGCTTTCTCAATCTACTTTTTTTTTTTTTTTTTTTTTTTTTTTTTTTTTTTTTTTTTTTTTTTTTTTTTTTTTTTCGTACTGCGTGCACCTGGATATTTTTGTCTTGACCCATTTTTTCCCTAGCTGGTTTTTGTCGTATCAGGAGCAGAGGAATGGATGCCAAACTCACACGCCGCGTAGCCCCTGCGGTGCTATGCCTGGCAGTGATGTGGGTCCCGGCGGGGACTGCAGTCGTCACCGACATGGCGAAACCCGGTACGCCGCATGAGGGCACTGCCTCGAGCGGCCCCTCAACAGCGCGGCGAATGCTGCCGATTCGGACTCTGCATCCCTCTTCCCAAATCGGGAGTTCAGTAGCCGAGTTCGACATGACTCCGCCAACGAGGCAGACCCTCAACGGGCGTACTCCCAACCTCCTCGACGTGGAATGGTACGGTTCTGAGCAGGCTATCGAACAACCAGGCCCTGTAAAGACCCCAAGACCGGTGACCACAGATCAGTTCGTCCAAGCCCAATCGAGTCGACCTGCTATTCACAAGCTCCACAAATCGAGTCGCGTCTCTTGAACGCTAAACACGTTCTCCGCTCGGAGGCGGCGGCGGACCTCCAGTTGCTCGGTTCCCCGGCCGGGAGTCCATCGATACAGCCTCGGAGGTGCCCAACGTTCCTGCCGCAACGACAACAGCGGCGGCCCCCGAGGCCCCGGCGACCGTCTCCGCTTCCGCTCTGGATGCTCCTCCTGCCACTGTTGTCGAGCACGAAGCAGAGCAGCTCGAGGCCGCTGGGCGCTTCGATTGAGACGATGCCAGCGGATCAGATTCCCAGCGACAGCATTCCGATGCTCGTCCAGCCGATTGCGAATGGTTCGCCGGTTGGACTTCCCATGGTGATTTTCCAACGTGCTCCCGCAAGGTAATAGCCGGGGTCCAGCCGAGGAGGAAGAGCCAACGGCGGTTGCCCGAGTTGACTTCGAAGAAACCGAGACTCAGGCTCCCACCAGGCCGGCCGAAGTTGTTGAGCAGGCACCCCCGCTCAACACGCAAGCAGTTGCTGAGCCTGCCGCGGTCGAAGCACCACCGGAAGACGTGATCAGATCAGCATCTACGCCAGCCAGACCGGCATCCCGACCGGATGCCGTACCGGTGCTGGTGCAGCCGATTTCCAATGGAAAGCCTGTTGGCGAGCCGATCGTCATCTATCAACGGGCCAACCACACTGAGGACACGGAGTCCGGCACCGAACCGCAGTTGCTCAACGCGTCCGGCAACCAGGTCCAACCGAAACCTGAGTACGTTGCATTGTCGCAACCGCTACAAGAAGAGCAGCGCCCGCCGGTAACGCCGTCGCCGGCCAACGAGAACTCTGAGGAAACCAAGCTTGGCGAAGCTCCCGAAGAGCAACCGAGAACAACGACCCCCAACTTCCTGCGGCAGCAATCCGTGTTGCTTGATCCCGGCGAGTACGAGTTCTCGTTCTCCCTGCAGTACCAACTGGACCACTCGGACGGCACCATTGTCGCGCTCAACAACGGCTTCCTCAATATTGGTGAAGCTCAACGGAAACAGCGCTTGCTGATCGCTCCCCTGGAACTGCGAGTTGGCTTGACCCCTGTGATGCAGGCTTTTATCAACTTGCCTGTTGGCTGGTCGAACGGCGAACTCTCCTTCGCAGGAACCGACGAGTTCAAGAATCAGGGAGGTATCGGTGACCTGAGTGCTGGTATCACCCGGCACCTGATCGGAAGGAGATGAGTGTTTCCCAGACTTGCTGGGGATCCTCGGCTTTCTCGGCCCCGACCGGCCCGGTCAATTTCGCTCAGGCGTTGACCACGCCTGGTACCAACCTGGGTGAAGGGTTCTGGACCACCACCATCGGGCTGACCATGATCCATCAGTATGACCCAGTGGCCTTGTTCTGGGGATTTGGCTATCGCCATCGTTTCCAGAACGAGTTTGATGGTGGGATCACCATCAATCCCGGCAAGCAAGCCTTCTACCGCGCTGGTGCCGCGTTTGCCGTCAACCAGAATGTCAGTTTCAGCGCAACGTTTCTTGGGTCTTACATCGGCCACAACACGGTCAATGACTTTCGCATCCCGGGCTCGTCGCTGGAGCCGCTGCAGATGCGGTTGGCAGCCACGATTGCCAAACCGGAGAAGTGCCACCATGGCAATTGCCTAACCGGCCACTGCTCAACGGGACACTGCGAAGGCGCGGACAAGAAGAACCGGAAGACGATGGAACCGTTCGTCAACTTTGGCCTGACCGAAGCCGCCATTGATGCGGTGTTCGGAGTCACTTGGACTTATTAGTGCCGTGTCAACGCTTGAAACTCAGGCAGATATCTACGCAAGGTCAGACACTGGCAGACAAGCTGCCAGTGCCACCCAAATTCTCAGGTGTGGACGGTGCACTAGACAGATATCCCGACAAGTGTGGTGCAATCTCGCAATTCGATTCCTTGTACGGTGACTCTATGCGTCTGCGTTTCGAACACTTCCGAAAGACCCCTTGCCGCTGGCTGATCGGAGCGTTGCTGGCCACCGTAATGGCAGGCGTCGGTTCGACCTCTGATGCCGCCGAGAAGGGCTATATCCCGCCACCTCCATACCGGGACAAGGAATCGAAATTCCGAGAATACATGCGGAGCTGGCTCGATCTCAAGCGCGACAAGATTGTCATGCAAGAACGGGACTACTCCTGCGGCGCGGCGGCCCTGGCCACGCTGATTAGGTATCACTGGGAAGATCCAGTGACCGAGACACAGATCATCAAAGCCGTGGACAAGATGCTGACTCCCGAAGAGATGCAAGATCGCATCAAGAAGGGGCTGTCAATCACCGATCTGCGGCGAGTTGCCGTCAAGCTCGGCTATCTGTCGACCATCGGCAAGGTGAAATTCGAGAAGCTCGAAGAGTCCAAGATTCCCGTCGTCGTGGGAATTGTGGTCAATGGCTTCGACCACTTTGTGGTCTTCCGGGGCACAGATGACCGCTTTGTGTATCTCTCCGATCCCGCCCGGGGTCATGTCCGCGAGCCGATCGCTGAGTTCAAGAAGCAATGGCAGAAGAATGCCATCTTGATTGTGGTGAAGAAGGGGGCGAAGCCAGATCGCACCTCGCCGATCGCAGTGACCGAAGCTGAGAAGAACATCAACGCGCTCAATCATCGCTACCTGCGAGAACAGGCAACCACCACCACCGACATCCCGCGCGGCAGGCCGTAGCAGAGGTAGGACCTCGAACCAATTTGAGCTTCCGCTCACAGGCAAGAACCCGCTCTGGCGGAGGCAACTTAGCTGAGTGAGCGACGTTCGCCGAACTTCTCCGCGCGCATAAAAGAACCCCTCGCCCGCGATACTTCGCAGACGAGGGGTCTAGGTCAAGCAGCAATCGCCTCGTTCAAAAAACGACTGCCAATGCTCTGTTGGCCCGATGTTCGGAGCTTATTGGCCGAACGAGGCACCAGTGCCCCATTCCACCGAACGCTGTGAAGACGGCGCTGAAGGTGTTGCCAGCCGAAATGATCGTGGTGTTGAAGGCAGCGATCGTGGCGGTGGAACTCGAGGTTGAATTCGACGCGATGTTCAGACCAGCGTTCTCAGCGGTACCACGGCTAAAATCTGCGGCCTGACCCGAAAACGCAGCGCCCGTGGCGGGATCAAAGACCAAGAAGCTTGCGAACGAGACGCTCGAGCTTTGAGCGCTTGAGCTCATACCACGAACTTGCAGTCCGTCAGCGTCACTCATCTTTTCCATGCCATCGAAGCCGAAGGCGGCCAGCGAGGCGTCCGAGACGTTTCCGTCTTCAGCGTGTGCCGAAACGCCAAACGAAAGAACGCCGACAGCCAACAAAGCAATTGCCAAATTCTTCATAACAAACTCTCCCAAGGTGCCTAAACAGAAAAACAAAAACAAAAAGTTTAACCCGCAAATTGCGGGCGACCGTCACAATCCATCTAAGCCATCGTAGTAGCTAGAGTAGGGGTGTCAACAACTTTTCCAAACTTTGCAAAATACCCATAATATCAGCGTCTTCCCTACAACTGGACGGGTGGAATTCGACAGATCTGACGCAGTGACGAGCCGCGGTGTTTGTCATTCGTCACGATCTGACACACGACCCCTGAAGTACACCGACCAGCACGTCGATAGAAGTCGCATACCGTTTGATTGACCTGGTTTAGTGAACCATCAATGGTCAGTTTGGCTTCCATCCGCCATTGACGGAAATCACCTGACCAGCCACGAAGCTGGCTGCAGGCGAAGCCAAGAAGCAGGCGACCGCCGCAATATCCTCAGGCGTGCCCCAGCGCTGCATCTGAGACTCAGCCACAGCCCGCCGTTGCCATTCGGTCGAGGCTTGATCCCCCCATGCGGTCTTGATCCAGCCTGGGGCAATGCAATTCACGCGGACCTCTGGAGCCAGAGAGAGTGCCAGGCTGCGCGTAAACGCCATCACCGCCCCCTTGGTTGCGGCAAACAACTCACCGCTATCGCCAGCCATCCCTTGCTCAGCCTGATCCCAACCAATATTCAAAAGCACTCCGTTACCCTGCCGTTTCATGCGGGCACCCATGTCCCGGCTCAATCGCATGCTGGCCGTCACATCCACTTGCCACAGGCGGTGCAGTTTCTCAGCGAACGAAGCCGTTGCGAGCGTGCCAGTTAGCACGTCAACACCGGCATTGTTCACCCAAACATCAACGCCCGCTCGCCAATGCCAGGCTGCATCCGCCAGGGCGTCTTGAGCGGACTCGGATGCGAGATCGCAGAAGTGCACTTCAGACTCACGACCAAGTGAGCGGATCTGCTCAGCGGTTTCGAGGGCGGCGTCTACGGAGTCCCTGGCATGGACCATCACATTCGCCCCCGCCTCGGCCAGCGCAAGCGCAATCGCCTTACCAATGCCAGAGGACGAACCGGTCACCACGGCGGTTTTTCCTATCAGCGTTGGTTGGGCTGGGTCGTTACCGGCTGCATTCATTTGAAATCAGAACGTTCGAACTCTATCGGACCCAAGCGTTATCTTCGTCACAAGCCACCTAAGCGGCCCCCCTACATTGGATCCGCTCAGTCTATCGCGCGCTTGGCAATCGGAAAACTACGCGCCGGCATTTACAATCGAATGCGGCCAAGGAGCGCTGGTCCACAAGACACGTTCGCAAAGTTCGCCCCAACTCGTTGGACTCAACTCGATGAACTCTCATGACCGTTGACCTGAAGAAGCTGTTCAGCAGTGCGGCCGTGACGTTCCGGGGGTACAACATTACGAACCTGGGGCGAAGCCAAGAACTGCTGGTGCATCCGCTGTACGGACCGACCGTAACCGCTCGGCTTCTCGAAGCCAGTGAGGTATGCAGCGATGTCTGCGCGCGGCATGTCGACCTGGTTGCCCGAGTCCATGACGGGGCGATCGCAAATCTCGAAACATTCACGGAAGATGTGGCTTTGATTGTGGCGATGGAAGTGGCCCAGGTGGATCTGTTGGCCCAGTTCTTTGACCTGCCACTTGCCAACGCCCGGCTAAGTTTTGGATACAGCCTGGGAGAGATTGCGGCTCTGGTATGCGGCGGCACATTTCAGCTGTCTGACGTTCTCGGTCCCCTGTTGGCCATGGCGCCTGAGAGTGCCGCACTGGCAGAGGGAGTCACCATGGGTGTGGTGTTTTCACGCAGCGGCAAGTTGGATCTGGACGCACTTCAGCGTATCTGCGTCCAGATCAGCAGTACCAGTCCCGCTACGATTGCCCCCAGTGCGTTTCTTTCTCCCAACACGGCGCTACTGCTGGGACAAGGGGACACGGTGGACCGATTCAGCGAACAGATGCAGCAGATCTCACCGTCATCCAAGGTCTACCTGCGGAAGAACACGAATCTCTGGCCACCGCTGCATACGCCGATTCTCTGGCAGCGCAACATCCCCAACCGAGCGGCTCTGGCCATGCAAACCATGCAGGGTGGGTTCGTGGCACCTCAGCCTGCGGTGATCTCACTGGTGACGGGGAGCCTGGCGTACAACAGTTACAACAGCCGCACACTTCTCAATCATTGGGTTGACCACCCACAGCGGCTCTGGGATGCCGTGTATCAGACCCTGGCCGCCGGCGTGCCGCTGGTGGTTCACGTAGGGCCTGAGCCCAACTTGATTCCAGCCACGTTCAAGCGGGTCAGTGAGAATGTCGAAGCCCAACTTGCCAAACGGGGTGGTTTGGGACTTAAAGCGATTGGCAAAATCTGGCGTCCCTGGCTCGCCCATCTGCTCTCTCCAGAATCCACATTGCTGCAAGCGCCCAAGGTCCAACACATTATCTTGGAAGAATGGCTGCTGGAGAACGCACCCAAATCGTGAGTGCTTTCTCTCTTGTCCAACAAGCAGCACATCTGAGGCATGCGTTGAAGTTTGCCAGGCACGTGCCATAATTCTGCCAGTTGATGGACTTTGGTCCGCAGAAGATTCTCCTGAACCCAGGACACGAAGGAATGGGACTCTTGGATTACTCAGCATTGATTGACAATTACCTTGCCGGCCCGCAGCAACTTCGCGATGCCATCCGAGGCATGACCAACGAACAGATCAACGCCACGGCCGTGCCTGGCAAGTGGTCCACGCGGCAAGTGATCTGCCACATCGCTGACTTCGAACCGGTGTACGCAGACAGAATCAAACGGGCGTTGGCCGAAGACGAACCAACGATCTTTGGCGGTGATCCCGATGCGTTTGCCGCCCGACTCGCTTATCAACAGCGGGACATGGACGAAGAGCTGCAGCTGATTGAGAGCGTCCGCAAGCACGTGGCCCGAATCCTACGGACACTGACCCCCGATGCTTTCCAGCGAAAGGTCGTTCACTCCGAAGCTGGCCCGCTCACCGTCGAGCAACTTCTAACCCACATCACCGAACACATCCCGCACCACATCGCATTCATCAACGAGAAGCGAGCGGCCATGATGTGAACAGGCGCGGCTAAGGTCGTGCGTTTGGTTGGTCCGCGGGAAGTGCAACGGGATGGATTCGCAGTTCTAGCGTCTGAGACTCTCCACACGGGATCCGCATCACTTTGCCAATGGTGACCGGAGTGCGGACCTCGAACACTTCCGTTCGCACGAGTTGAATCTCAGGGGCATCTGCGATGTCGACGGCGTTCCCCTGGGTGAGCTTGAGCCGCAAGAGTAGCTTGTCCGGCCCCTGGCGTTTGATCTTGCCATGAAAACCAGTGCCAAACTCAATGCCATCTTTCCCCTTTTTATCCATCAGCTGGCCGCCGATGTGAAGCGAGAATTTCTGCCCTAGCATGACGACGACACGCGGCGAGGATAAGATCTTCCTGCTGTCCGGGGCTGTTTCTTCGTACAGCGCGAGTTCCACGCATACTTGGGTTTTTGCGGCGCGGTCTGCTGCATGGACGTCGGATGCCATCAACCAGGCAGCAACGGTCCAGACACTAAGAACGCAGAATCGGGTCAACATCCCAACACCTCCATGTGAGAAATGGCTCATCGAAACGACGAATGAACTGCCTGATGGCCAATCCCGCTCGGCGAGGCAGTGCGGCCCATCCTATCAAGATCAGCATTTTGGCGGCAACGCCGCTTGAGCCCTGCGCATGATGGATCGTGCACGTGGGGGCCTCCTGTTTGCCGGGGCCACAGATACCGGGTGTTTCAGCCAGGCTCAGAGGGGGTGATGACCGTAGGAGGCTGGGGATTCGCGGCTTGGGCGAAGGTCACCATTCGCTTGCCGTCTTCGTCCCAAAGCTTGAACGAGACGCAGCTCAGGCTTTCGACAAGACCAAACGTGACAGCCTGGCGAAAGTCAGGCTCCGCGGCATGGCAGGCAGCGAGGTGATAGTTGGGAATCCGGCTGTTGAGATGGTGGATGTGATGATACCCGATATTGCCGCTAAACCAGCGAAGCACCGCAGGCAACCGGTAGTACGAACTTCCGGCCAAGGCCGAGGCGGTAAAATCCCACGTCCGGTTCGGCTGCCAGTAGGCATCCTCGTACTGATGTTGGACAAAGAACAACCAACTCCCCGCTGCCGCCCCGATCACCACAATCGGGAGTTCGATGAGCAAGAACGCCTGCAGTCCGATCGTCATCCAGGCGGTGACAAGAATCGCCAGAATTGCCAGGTTCGTTGTGTAGATGCTCAACCGCTCCCGTCGCCAGGAACCAGGCAGCCCGCTCGCAATGCGCTGCTGCACGATGAACATGTAACTGGACCCAATCAGAAACAGGAACAGCGGGTGACGATAGATGCGATACCCGAGTCGCCCCCAACGGGTTCGGGCCTCGTATTCCTTGACGGTCAGTACCCCCACATCACCATGCCCTCGGTGGTCCAGATTGCCACTGGTGACATGGTGGCGAGAATGGGTCCGTCGCCAAAAGTGATACGGCGTCAATGTGAGGATTCCACAAAACACTCCCAGGACATCATTGGCACGTTTGCTATGGAAGAATGAGTGGTGCCCACAATCATGCTGGATGATGAAGATGCGAACCAACAGGCCAGCGGTCGGCAGCGCCAACAACAAGGTGAGCCAATACGAGTACGCGTAGCTGAGGTACATCAAGTACCAGAGTACGAAGAATGGGATCAGCGAATTGGCAACCTGCCAGCAGCTCTTGAAAACATTGGCATGTTTGTACTTGGCGACCGTGGCACCCCAAACCGGTCGCTCCGTTTCGCTCCCCAGCACAACCTCGTTAGCGTTGACGGTCATGCCATTCGATACCTGAAAAGAGAAGACTCAACCAAGTTGAGTCAGGCTGTAGCATCCAACCGAGGGGGTGCACAGGCGAGCGGAATCAAATTCCCACGTTCATTTCTAGCACGTCTGAGGTACGACACAATGCCAGATGAGAACCGCTCGATACTCAATCCGTGGTCTAAGGTCTTGTTTTTTTCAGCAACTCACTGGGCGCGGGACGGAATACTTTGTCCCGGAGTCGTGCCGTTGAGGCAACGGCGGTTGCGTTGAGGCGTGGAGGTTGGGGAGGGAAACGGGGAGGTTATGTTAGGACGCGTCGGTCGGGGTATTGCCTTCTAAAAGAACGTTTTGAAGCGCCTGTTGCCGAACGTGCTGGCGGACGATTTCTCCAAAGTTTTCGCGCCTGGCACCAAGTCGTTGTAATTCGGGAACGAACCAACGATAGATCGGGTGTTCAACAGAAACATGATCGACGGCCGCGAGCATGGGGGCCCATCCTTCGGCCTGGCCAAGAAAGAGATCGATCCATCCCAAGGCCGCGCGAGTTGTCAATTGCTGATCCTGGGGATGGCCGGTCAGTTGCATGGAGTACTTTTTGGGCGCGATGGCGAGATCGTTGAGCCTCGCTTCAAGCGATTTCAACAACGAACGATCGTCGCCGCGGATCACAATCCGCTGCGCGGTACAATACAACGTACCGGCCTCGGTAATGTCTCCTATCGACTCGGCAATCAGTCCCATAAATTTGAGAACCTCCGCCCGTCGCGCGACCGAAAGGTCCGTTTCCAGGCGGCGGAGGCCAACTCGAATCAACTCCAACGCGCCAGGGTAATCGGTGGCGGCGAGCAGGGTTTTTGCTTCCGACAGAATTGGGAACAGTCCGGCTACCTTGTGAGGATTCATCAGAATCACCTCTTCGGTATGATTTTGTGTTGCAAGTCTATGAAGAGGAATTGCACACTGCGTGCCAGCAGTGTCAGGCGGGGGGAATTGGAACAGATTTCGGGCCGTCAAAATTTCCGCAATCTACTTACACAAAAGGACTTACATGAATTCGACGGTTTCGCCAAGAAACGATAATACAGCCGCAAAGAGACCCGAGTCTGGCGATTTTCAAGATGGTCGTGGACCGGCAACATGTGGACGGAATACGGTCAGCAGGCACTCCAGACACCCAGGTGGCAGGCTGCAAGTCGGGCCTATTCAGACTTGGGAGCGCTGCGGTAATCCAGCGGTGGCTTCTGCCCTTTTTCCATCAAACTGGAGTATGCCTGTTGACTGGTGCGTTGTTTGAACTCGACGGTGGCGGCCTCGATTAGGTCCGGCATGAGCATCAAGTCGCCAGCGGTGACAGCCAGGACCTCAGCGGCCAGCATCATGCCCTGCTTGCCGATGGTCGTCCCTCCCGCGGCCACCGCTTGCCAACTATGGGCAGGCGTTCCAGGAACCCAGCAGGCGGTTGTGAAGCCTGAGGTTGGCACCACCCAGGAAACATCGCCTACGTCCGTAGACCCCTTGCCGACGGTTCCGCTGACATCGGTCACCTGTTCCACTTCGTCCAGTGGCTTAGGGCGATCCAGCGAAGTCTGCAGCCGAATGGCAAATTTGGTTTCGTCAGCGTTGTAGGTAATGTTGTTCAGAGCCTTGAGGTTCTTGGCCATCAGTTGACTAAGCACATTGTTGGGCAGCACTTGCCAGATGCCCCCTTGGAAGTTGGTTTCGAGTCGGGTTTCGGTGGCCAAGGCTCCCGCTTTGGCACAAAGAACCAGCCGGCGGTACAAGTCCCGAACCACATCTGCCTGAGGATGCCGCACGTAGTAGTACACCTCGGCAAAGTCAGGCACCACGTTCGGTGCCCCGCCGCCAAAGGTAATGACATGGTGAATTCGCGTATCATCCGGGGTGTGCTCACGCAGCAGTTGCGCGGCATGATTGGTGAGTTCGACCGCATCCAAGGCAGATCGGCCCTGTTCCGGGGCACCGGCCGCATGGGCACTCTTGCCATGGAAGCGAAACTTGGCTGCCATCCTGGCCAGCGACGATCGATCACCGGCGGCATTGCGACTGCCTGGGTGCCAATGCAGCACGACATCGCAGTCTTCGAACAGCCCCGCCTGAACCATGAAGACCTTGGCACTTCCCCCTTCTTCGGCCGGACAGCCATAGAAACGGACCGTCCCAGGCAGCGAGCCTGCCTTGATCTGTTCGGCGACGGCAATGGCCGCGGCAGCCGACGCGACGCCAAACAGGTGATGCCCACAACCATGTCCATAGCCGGCGCTTCCGTCACGCAACTGGCGCTGAGGACTGGCCTCCTGAGCCAGGCCAGGCAGCGCGTCGAACTCGCCCAAGATGCCAATGACCGGCTTGCCTGACCCATACGTGGCGGTGAAAGCGGTCGGAATTTCGGCGACTCCGCGTTGCACCCGGAGCCCTGCGTCCTGCAACATGGAAGCAAGCAACTGTGACGACTTTTGTTCTTGATAGCCGGGCTCCGCGAACCCCCAGATCTTCAAGGCGGTTTCCCAGTATCGGTCTTCGTGTTGCCGGACAGATTGCCGCAGTTCCTGTTGCCCATTCAACTGAGCCAGGGCCGCATCGACCGGAGCCAGCAAACCGATTCCCAAGATTCCTAGCCCAACAGATAGCAAGCTACGCATGGATGTCGCTCCAGGCAAAATACGAAAAGAATTCCAGGCATGCTGAGGATAGTGCATGCACCGGTTCATCGCGAATCAATCGAGCGCAGAACTCGTATCGTTTCAAGAATCCGTTCCATGGACGGGTGAACA
This sequence comes from uncultured Planctomycetia bacterium, assembly GCA_942492195.1. GTDB lineage: Bacteria > Planctomycetota > Planctomycetia > Pirellulales > S012-138 > CALOEH01. The sequence goes on from CALOEH010000163.1 coordinate 16,595, forward strand.
ACCCGCCGGCAGTGGCGCGAGCTGAACGGGTGAGGTGAGTGGCCCGCGCAAGAATTGAGCCCGCCAAAACGACGGGCTCGTTGTGAGAATCAAGCTGCCCCGCATCGACTCGAACGATGAATAACTGATCCAGAATCAGTCGTGTTGCCAATTACACCACGGGGCAGTGAGTGTCATGGACTTGCAGGACTCGGTCGCCAAGACTAAGGAACCCTACCCCACCAAGTTAGATTCCTTTCGCCCCATCGTCAAGATATGTAGAACATTTGTCTCAAATGTTCATTCCCAACACGAAACGCACCGCACCTTTGGCCGCATCTGCTTCGATTGTAGAACATTTGTCCCAAATGTTCATTTCCAACACGATACTCACAGACTCACTGAAACACTCGCCCTGCTTCTCGTACAGCGGCACCGCAACGGCTTTCAGTATCTGCGCTTGGTTTATGAACAGTTGAGACAACTGTTCTACACTAATCTGCCGCGTTGGAGACGCTCGCAACCTGGCCGTTGTGGATCACGAATACCCGATTGGTGAGCACGCTTCTGCGTGAGCGGGGAAAGTACTTGTACCGCAAGCGAACCTGTTCGCCACCGGCGGGATGTGGCTCAACGGGGAACCATTGGACAATCTCGTAGCGATCCAAGTTCTCTTGGAGCCAAGCTTCGACGGCAACGTGCGACGGGTCCGCAGCAGGGAACGTGGTGCGGTAGATGAATACCCAAAGCAGCACGATCGCCAGAACCCCCGCGACACGTCCGGCAATCACGGCGCGGCGAAACGCGCTCGAGCGATTTCGGGTGCTTCGGCGATTTACGACCGTTAGGAAGTAGTCCTTGAGATACTGCCGATAGACGCCCCGAATGGAACCTGCTTCGCCACGTTCGGTATTGTACGGGTTGTTGACAGAGGTCGAAGCCGTGGTGCGGCCAGCGGTGCGACTCGATTGACCAGCCTGACCGCTGCGGTCTTGAGCCAGCGACTCCCCTTTTCTTAGGGTCGAGGCGGCCAGGTACTCCGCGACCGCTTCGCGCGAGGTGTACCATTGATTCTTCCGGCGCTCTCCTTGCAATGCCCCCTGCACCAACAAGTCGCGGACGGCGACCACCTGCGTTCCGTTGGGCTCGCGCGTGTCGAAAATGATTCGCGTGGCGTCGCGCAGTCCAAGATTGGCGGAGGCAGCCATCGATGACGCAATCCGGCAGCAGTTGCTGGCCGTTGGAAGGTGGGAAACAAAAGTACGTCAGGCGGATCTATGGTCTGATCCGCCTGACGATTCGACAAACCATTGCTGATAAAAGCGCAGGTTTCTTTTCTGCTTGTGAGCGAGTTAGTCGTTCCAGGAATCCGGCATCAACTCGGCTCCCGCCCGAGTGCCAGCGGCACGCCAGACGCCCAGGGCGATGTCTTCGTTCACGGTGCGGACGGTACCATCCATCATCAGAACATTGACAATCCCACTGTGGTAGCTTCGCGAAGTGACGGCGGCGTATGTGGGTGCGTCCGCTTTACCTTCTTGCTGATTGGTCCAGTCCGCGTCGTAGGTAACGCCACCGTTGGTGACGATGACTTTGGTATTCGGACGAAACACGGTGGTGAAACCCGCTTGATGAGCACGGCCATCAATCCACTCGGTATGACCAGTGTCTGGCTTAAAGTTGCCGCTGGTGCCAATGCCCAGGGCTTCGATGGCTGCGGCGTTCGCGGGAATACTGGCAGCCAGCGTGCTGCCAGCAATCGCGGCATTGCGGTAGTAAGGCTGCCACCCTTTCACCTCAGAGGCGCACATCGTGCTGCTCAAACCGTCCGTGAAATCACCAGCGGTCAGGCGACTGTGGGGAAACGCAGCGCCATCACCACCACGGCCAGTCGCCGGATCCCAAACGAACCAGGTTCCCAAGTTGAAGGCGTAGCTGACCGGATAGTTGTTGGCCACGGTGCCGTCGAATCGCGGTTCGTCACGAATTTCGGCAGGGCTCACGTAGGTGTCGATCCGCAAACCACCCAACTCCAGGCTCTTGCCGTCGGCAGTGGTGACCACATTCGAGACGCCATAGCCGACGTTCAAGTCAATGTTGTCGAAGGCTACCTTTTGCTCGAGATAGGGGAGCAGCAACACGTGAGCAGACCAACCATCGGCTGCGACAAACGTTGACGAATAGACGAACTCGCGGGCGGACCAACTGGGCGGATAGTGAGTTCTGGCCGCCTCGTAGTTGTGCCAGGCCAGACCGATTTGCTTCAGATTGTTCTGAGAAGCCGTCTTGCGAGCAGCCTCTCTGGCCGCTTGAACACCTGGGATCAAGAGTCCCATCAACAGGCCAATAATGACCATCACCACTAACAATTCGACAAGTGTAAAACCGGGACGACGGGTAGACCGCATGGCTAGCAACTCCTGGAGGGTTTGGACTCGACCACAATGGCCGAGAGGCGTGCGAGCGGTGAGGCTTACTGACAAGCCCCCTGCTAATGAGACTCAATATCAACAGGTGGCAGTCTAATGCGTGGAGATAGCCTGTCAAGCGTCAGCATGAGAATTTTCTGCCTAACCGGACCTGCCTATTAGCCGCTCGACGAATCCTCTTCGCCAGAAGTTGAAAACCCCTCGTCCCCTAGTAGCGGAACGAACCGGCAGGGGCAAAGATCGCGGCTGGTCATCGCTCCGTACTCAAGGCGATATTGCCTTAGGACCTGACTTTGCCGGTCTCCCTCAGGCAGGACAAGGAGTCCCGGGTCAGCGAGTTGTTCGATCAACGAAGGGGGTACCTGAAAGCCTGCCGCGCTGACCACGATCCGTCGGTAGGGGGCAGCCTGGGGCCAGCCAAGCGAGCCATCTCCACACCGCACGGTCACATTTGCAACGCCAAGGCCTGTAAGAATTAACCTTGCCGCATCTGCCAAAACTCTGTGACGTTCGATACTTATGACGCTCCCGGCGAGTCGGCTTAGCAGTGCGGTCAGGTATCCGCTGCCGGTGCCGATCTCCAGGACACATTCGCCCCCAGTCAGTTCGAGAGCCTCCAAAGTCAGCGCCACCATGTATGGCTGGCTGATCGTCTGCCCACAGTCAATTGGCAGTGCCCTGTCTTGGTAGGCTTGCGACTTCAGGTCGCTGGGAACGAACGCTTCGCGTGGCACGTGACGCATCGCCTCGAGTACCGCTGGTGAGGCAATTTTGCGGGCGACTAACTGCGTCTCGACCATCTCCTCGCGCAGTCGTCGATACTCCGTTTGACCCGTGTCTCTAGCTTGATCTTCGTGAGTCATTGGCATGGGCTCCGATTCTGATTCTATGCCCCCGGGTCGTAATGGAGCAAATCGAACACCATACTGCGGCTTTCCGTCTGCCTGGTAAGATTGATTCTCAATTTCAGGACGCCGCTGTCTCAAGCTGTAGTGAAGCGGCGAGGCACACCTCGCTGGCGATTGTCTGCATAATCTTTCCGCCTGAAGGTAGAATGAAAGAACTCCGGCACCTCCTGTAGCAATTCTGACTGTTTGCCATTTCTATGTTCACACTTGAATTAAAAGGTTGGGCAACTGCCGTGGCGTGTTGCGCAATCAGCGCCGCGGTAGTACTCGCTGGGCCGATCGATGCCTACGCGGATGTTGACGATTACGCAGGTTTGTTGGAGCGGGCCGAGGCACTACGGCAGGATCAGCAACTGCGATTGGCGTCGTTGGTCGAGGTTTGTCAAACCAACGGCTGGTCAGAAGCAGCACGACAAACCGCCGACTGGGCGACCAGGCGCAGCCCAAGACGCCGCTGGCTCACCTGGCTCTCTCACACGTCGGGGGTCCTGGACACGTTCATCAAGACCCACGCCACGCAAGCTGCTTGGGCGGAGCCATTTGCGGCAGACCGTCGCCGTCAGGCAGACGCCGCGTATGCCCTAGCCCAACAAGCGGCCGAAGCAGGCCAAGTTTCGCTGGCGTTCGATCTGCTCAACGAGACCGCCCGCCAAGACCCCGACCATGCTGAGGCGAGGAGGATCTTTGGTTTTCGAGCGGACCGGGATGGCTGGTACACGGTATACGAGAAAGGAAAGCGGCGCGTTGGCCAGGCTTGGCATGATCGGTTCGGTTGGATCCCCGCCTCGCATTTTAAACGCTATGAGCAAGGGGAACGCTACCATCGCGGGCGGTGGATCGGTGCCGATCGCGATGCTGACTTGCACAAGTCGATTGGAACTGGCTGGCTCATCGAGTCCGAACACTTCCGGCTGACGACGAATCACAGCCTTGAGGCAGGGGCCGCTTTGGCCGCGAGACTCGAACATTTGTACCACGCGTGGCGGCAAGTGTTCGCCGAATACTATCTCTCTGCAGAGCAGGTCAAACGGCTCTTTCGCGGAACCGCATCGCTCCCCACCTTGGGGCGTCGGCATGAGGTGGTGTACTTTCGTGACAAGCAGGATTACCTGCGAACACTACAAGGTGAAGTCCCGGCCGACGTGGTAACCACCGGGATTTATCTCTCGCGCCGCAAGACGGCCTACTTCTTCCATGATCCCACGGCCGATGGAACAACGCTGCTGCATGAGGCCACGCATCAGTTGTTTAGCGAAAGCGAACGGACCGTGGCCGAGCCTGGCAGCGATCACAACTTTTGGCTCATCGAAGGTGCGGCCTGTTATATGGAGTCCCTGAGACCCATCAACCTCCAAGGCGGTTCGAGCGAGAACCATAGCGCGGCCGTTCCAGAACAAATCATGCTGGGAGGCTGGACCCCCTTCCGACTGCAAGACGCCCGATACTACGCGCTGAAGCAAGAACTGTCCGTTCCGACCCAACAACTTACCAGTCTCGGCATGCGAGACTTGCAGCGACATCCGCGGATTGTGCAGTTGTATGCTCAAAGTGCCGCGCTCACGTATCTGCTGATGCACGGCAACCAGGGAGCGTGGCGAGACGCGGGTGTCGAACTGCTGCGGAGTTTGTACGCCGGAACGGATCAGGCGGACGAACTGACAGAACAGACCGGCTTGGGTTGGGAACAGCTGGATGCAGCGTACCAGGCCTTTTTGAATCTCAACGATGAGGATCTTGCCAGCGTGATCGATTCGCCTGGTATTTCGTACCTGGCGCTGGGTGGGACTCGGGTTACTGACCTAGGGCTGACCCGGTTGCCCAAGCTGGAACATGTCACTTGGATAGACCTCTTCAAGACGGCCACCGATGGGAGCAGCGCCGCCACGTTGGCCCAATTGCCCCGTTTGAAGCAGATTGATTTCAGCGGAACCCAGATCACAGATCCAGGGCTGCTCGCCGTAGCCCAAGTGAGACAACTCGAAACCCTGATTCTGGGTGCCACTCGCATCAGCGACCAAGGACTCGCCGCCCTGGCGGGGCTCGAGCAACTAAAGCGGTTAGACCTTTGGAACACTGGCATCGGCGACGCCGGGCTCCGTTCGGTAGCTCGCCTTCGACAGTTGACCGATCTCGATCTGCGCGGCAGTCAGGTCACAGACGCCGGCCTGGCCAACCTGGCTCCCCTGGTGAACCTGCGGAAGCTGAACGTGAGCAATACGAACGTGACCGCCGCTGGAGCCGAACGCCTGAAACAGCAACTTCCCAATCTGGAAGTCATTCGCTGACCGCTGAACACAGAAGCCACCGAAGGAATGGAGGATCGAGCCGATGTTTCGCTCGGGAGAACGGCCTGGCGGCAACAGTGCTAGCACTTCTTTTTTCTTGACATTTGATGCAAATTCCCAGAAGTTAACACGTGCAGTGGTGAAAGAGTGCGCGATCGTGCACAATGCCTGATCCCGGCTTCTTTTCATGCTGCCTGCCGAAAAGCGGCAACCCTATCCTGGCCCACTTGTCTGGTGCATCGCATGCGTACAGCCCGCACTTGCAGCCCAACTAGCTTGCCCGCAACTGTGGCGGGACAGGCCATGTTCTGCATCTTGCTTGGGCTGGTGCATTCCTTTTGTTTGGCCCCGCAGGGGTACGGCGATGAGACGGTTGGCGTAGGGACGAGCCACTGGGAGTTCGACGTGGTCACGCTGCGAGATGGCCGCAAGTTTGAGGGAATTCTCACGGCCGAGCCGGCAGGCAAGATCTTGTTCTTGCAGATTGCCCGTCCGAAAGGCCGCCCGATGTATGGCGTGCAGCATCAGTGGGAAACCGGGCAGGTGGCCCAACTCCAAAGACTTTCACCTGCCAAGCGCGAGGCACTTTCGCAACAATTTGCCAACTATCGGCAGCGTGCGCTGATTGAAGCGGGCCGGATGGAAGATGTCACGCTCAAGACGGTGGAGTCAGGCGGTGGGCGGTACTGGCAGTACGAAGGACCTTGGTTCGTGCTGCAAAGCACTGCCAATGAAGATGTGACCCGGCGCTGCATTGTCAGGGTGGAGCAGGTCTTTGCGGCCTACCGCCAGATACTGCCTCCACGTGTCCAAGAGCAGAAGCGAACCCTCAAGATTCTCTACTTTGGGTCAACCGAACAATACAAGTCGTTTCTGCGCGCGGCGGAACTGCCGATCGAAAACCCCGCGTTTTATGCCGCAGACTGGAACGCAGTGGTCGCTGGCAGTGACGTCGACCGACTGGAAGCTCAGATTGCCGCTGCCAAAGCCAAACATGATCAGTTGCGGGAGAACCTGACCGCGCTGGAGGATAGCCTGCCTGAGCGAATCCGCCAGCAGTCCGTTTTGTTGCGCGGTCGCGGAGCATCCAGCAATGACATCCGCCGCCAGATTTCGTTGTCCAAACGCCGTTTCCAAGTTGAAATTCGCGATGCCGAGCGGGAGCTAGATCGCTACGACCGCAAGAACGAGAACATCTTTGACGAAGCCACGGCCCAGATGTTTGCCACGCTGTATCACGAGGCGTTTCATGCCTACTTGGAGAACTTTGTCTTTCCCATCAACGACCATGAGATTCCCCGTTGGCTGAACGAAGGTCTGGCCCAGGTCTTCGAAACGGGCCTGCTCGAAGCTGGCATGTTTCGCGTGGACGCTCCGCACGCGGATATTCTCAACGCCCTCAAGTCCGATCTGCGCAGCGATGCTGGTCCTCTTTCGTTGGCCCAAGTGCTCACGGCTGACCATCGCAATTTTCTGGTAGCGCACGGCGGCGGCAATGCCGATGCCTCGAACCGCCACTATGCGTACTCCTGGGGGCTGGCCTACTATCTGGCTTTCGAGCAGCGCGTGCTAGGGACCGAAGCCTTAGAACAGTTTGTCAAACCAGGCGGCATCTCGAGCCCGATCCGCCGCTTTGAGAAACTCGTTGGCCAACCGCTAGCAGACTTCGAACCTCGCTGGCAGAAGTACATGCTGGCATTGACCTCCAAGTGAGCAGGCTCTCACTGCCTGGATCGGTGATTCCCACTAGATCCATTCTGCTTGGGAGCCGAGTTTATATGTAGGTGAGGATTGCTGGACGGCGGCGACCATAACGAAGCGGACACCGTGATAGCGGTGCCATCAGCCCCGCCGCTTAGGGTTGCTGGACCCCGTGGAATTTGATACCGTCCTTCGCCCAATGATCGCAACTTCGAATGGATTCGATGTCGCACATGAACTTCCTCAATTGCTGTCGTGCCGATGCGCAACAACTGCGAGGAACGTGCGCGCGGCGAATGCCGAGTTCCGGCCAACGCAAGGACGGCCAACTTCTTCTCTACAAACATCTTGCGCTGGCATTGGTGGCGGGACTTGTCCTGCTTGGCGCGAGCGGCTGCAGCCTGACAGGCCAGCGGGGTCCGGTGGCCAAAGATGTGCTGGACTGCCGGCAGTTCTCGCAGCGTGGAATCGCCGCCATGGACGCTGGTCAATGGAGCAAGGCGGAATCGCTGTTTGCTCAGGCGTCGCAAACCTGCCCTGTGGATGCCGACGCCCGCCGTAATTATGCCGAGGCTCTGTGGCGACAAGGGAACCGTGAGGCGGCCCTCGCGCAGATGGAGCAGGCCGTCCAACTTTCTGGCGAGTCTCCTGAGGTCTTGCTGCGAGAAGCCGAGTTGCGGTTAGAACTCAATCAACTGGAACTTGCCCAAGCCAAGGCAGAGCGGGCGTTAGGGCTGAACCCCAGGTTCGCCCAAGCCTGGGTGGTACGGAGCCGAATCGAGCAGCAACGAGGGCGTTCGGTCGAAGCTCTAAGCGATTTGCACCGAGCCTTGCACCTGGAACCTTCCAACCGCCAAGCCATGTTGCAGTTGGCAGAGGTCAACCGCAGCCTCAACCGCCCTCAGGCGGCACTCGCCAGCTTACAACAATTGCTTGAGACCTTTGCAGATGGCCAGCAGCCGCAGCAACCGCTGGTACTCCAGGCGTTGGCATTCGAAGCACTGGGCCGGAACGGCGATGCCATGGACTCCATGAACCTGGCGCTGCGTCGCGGTCCCGCCACCCCGGACCTACTCTGCCAACTGGCTCGTCTGCAGTGGAGTACCGGCCAATCTGCACTTGCTGCCCAAACCGTTCAGCAAGCGCTGACCATGGAGCCACAGCACTCGGCCAGTCAGCAACTGTTGCAGCAGTTTCAAGTGGCCGGCGACGGCGTGCCGGTACGGACGGTCATGCGTCCCCACGAAGAATAGCGGTGGCCCCCGCCGAAATCTTCGCGCGATCAAGATTTGTGACGTAGAGTATTAACGTTGTCACGAACTTTCGCCGCCAGCGGATCGTGCGCAGCTCGGTTCGTAAAGCGGTTCTCCGTAGCACTATTCGGTGCTTCGCTACTTCTCAAGCAAATGCTGCCAATCACGCGGCGCCCACAATTGCTGTCCCCGTCACCGTTGTATCTGTCCGGTATTTTCGCCTGATACGGATAGACAAGTAGGACGCGGTAGCAAACCCGTTTGAGCTTCCGCTCACGAGTGCAACCTTTTAACCGAATGTTTAACGAGATTCCGAGGAGTTCTGCCATGCAAGCCACCGCCACACGTTCACTCGGCACTTTGGAAAATGAATTGGATTCTGCGCGACGCACCAACGCCCGCCAGGAACTTCTCAAGGAACTCTGGCGGCGGCAAGAGTCCGAGGAGAACGAAGAGCAGTAGCCGCTGGCGCACGAGGCGAGTTTTGGTCGAACTGCTTCTCCGACTACGGAAAGCAGTTTCTCTTCGGTGTTTTGGTAGACTATGCTCCCAGCCGGCCCTATGGGCGGCAACCGGATTACGTCTCCATTGCGTGTTTTCGAAGGGAATCTTGCCATGAGTATCGGCGCTGGGTTGTTGCCAGAATTTGACCAAGAAATGGCCGGCACGCGCAGGGTTCTTGAGAACCTGCCAGATGACAAACTGGACTGGAAGGCCCACGAGAAATCCAACACCATCGGTTGGGTGGCCAATCATCTGGCCGAAATTCCAGGCTGGACGCAAATGACGCTCAGCACAGATTCGCTGGACGTCAATCCGCCCGACGGCCCGAAGTACCAGACGGCCAAGCTTGAATCTCAAGCAGAGATCTTAGCTGAGTTTGACAAGAATGTGGCCGCCGCCCGAGCAGCCTTGGGCAACACGGAGGATGCCGAGTTCTTCAAGGGGGGGGCTGGGGGGAAGGGAGGGAGGGGGGAGGCGGAAAGGGGGCGGGGGTCGGTGAACAGGCCCCCCGGGCACCTGTGTGTCCGGCCGCGATGGGGGCGGGTGGGGCCTGCGGGCGGGGGTGGGGGCGCCGGACACGGGGGCCCGTTGTTAACTACCGTGCCTTCGCATATGGGATCGAGCCTGACGTTTAAGACTTATGGTCACCGGACGAAGGGGGGGAAGGGGAGGAAGAAGAGAGGAAGAGGGGGGGGAGGAGGGGAGGGGAAAGAGGAGAAAGGGGGGGAAGAAGGGGAGAGGGAAGGAAGGGGGAAGAGGGGACCGGTTGGGGGGAGAGGGGGAGGAAGAAGAGGAAGAGGGGGGGGAGGAGGGGAGGGGAAGGATGAAGGGGGGGAGAGGGGAGAGGGAAGGAAGGGGGAAGAAGGGGGGAAGAAGAGGGGAGGAAAGAGGGGGGGAAGAAGAGGATGGAGTGATTTAGGAGGAGGAGGGAGGAAGGAAGGGGAGGGGAGAAAGGGGGGGGAGGGGAGGAGAAGAGGGGAGAGAGGAGAGAGGGGGAGAGAGAGGGGGGGAGGGGGAGGGGAAGAGGGGCGGCCGCTGGGGAGAGGCTGCGCGGCCCGACATAAGAGGAACGGTTAGTGGCAGGACGGGGGGGGGGGGGGGGGGGGGGGGGGAAGGGGGGGAAGAGGGGGGGGGGGAGAGAAGGGGAGGGAGGGGGGAGGGGGGTGGGGGGGGAGAAGAGGTGGGGGGGGGGGAGGGAGGGGGGTTGCCGGTATTGAGGGAGCCCATAAGCGCAGTCCGTAGATTCCAAAGGGCTCTTTGATTTGAAATAAATGCGGCGATCTGGCACTTTTGATCGCTCTAGAATTTCGAGGGACACGGTTTTGATATGTTCACTGGAGGAGGTGATGGCCATAAGCTTCACTCCGCAAGGAGCGTTGGATACATGTGGCCAAGCGTTCGTCCGTTAGTACCGGTTAGCTGAACGCATTACTGCGCTTACACATCCGGCCTATCAACCTGGTCGTCTTCCAGGGGACTTTCGGGCATTGCCCTTACGAAACCTGATCTTGGAGAGGGCTTCACGCTTATATGCTTTCAGCGTTTATCCTTTCCGTTCTTAGCTATCCAGCCGTGCCGCTAGCGCGACAACTGGAACACCAGAGGAACGTCCTTCCAAATCCTCTCGTACTAAAGAAGAACCTCCGCAAGTTTCGTGCGCCCACAGCAGATAGGGACCGACCTGTCTCACGACGGTCTGAACCCAGCTCACGTACCACTTTCATTGGCGAACAGCCAAACCCTTGGGAGCTTCTCCACCCCCAGGATGTGATGAGCCGACATCGAGGTGCCAAACCGCTCCGCCGCTATGGACGCTCGGGAGCGATAAGCCTGTTATCCCCGGAGTACCTTTTATCTGATGAGCGATGGCCCTTCCATACGGAACCACCGGATCACTAAGCCCTACTTTCGTATCTGCTCGACTTATAAGTCTCGCAGTTAAGCACCCTTCTACCTTTACGCTCGACGCCTGATTGCCAACCAGGCTGAGGGTACCTTTGGACTCCTCCGTTACTCTTTGGGAGGAGACCGCCCCAGTCAAACTGCCCAACTGACACTGTTCGCTGCCCGGATTCACGGGAATCAGGGTTAGAACTAAAGCATGCCCAGGGTGGTATTTCAAGGATGGCTCCACCGACACTGGCGTGCCGGCTTCAACGCCTCCCACCTATCCTACACAAGACATACCACAGCCCAATATCAGCCTACAGTAAAGGTTCACGGGGTCTTTCCGTCTAGCTGCGGGTACGTGGCATCTTCACCACGACTACAATTTCACCGGGTCACTGGTTGAGACAGTGCTTCTGTCGTTACGCCTTTCATGCAGGTCGGAACTTACCCGACAAGGAACTTCGCTACCTTAGGACCGTCATAGTTACGGCCGCCGTTTACCGGGGCTTCGGTCGCGAGCTTCCCCGAAGGGCTAACCCTCTTCCTTAACCTACCGGCACCGGGCAGGCGTCAGACTCTATACATCCTCTTGCGAGTTAGCAGAGTCCTGTGTTTTTGATAAACAGTCGCTGAAGCCGATTTACTGTGGCCCCCAGCAGCGTGAACCGCCAGGGCACCCCTTATCGCGAACTTACGGGGCCATTTTGCAGAGTTCCTTAACCAGTGTTCTCCCGAGCGCCTTAGACTTCTCGTCTCGCCTACCTGTGTCAGTTTTAGTACGGTCACCGAAGCTTCAACCCTTAGAAGCTTTTCTTGGACGTCCTTCAGATGACTTCCCGAACATAAACGCGGTCGGTCCCAACCTTCCGGCTTACGAGGGCGGATTTTCCTATCCCTCACCTTCACATTGGTCCACGGACATTTCTACTCGTACCGCTCACCTTTCAGACGCCGTCCCTCCATCGGTCCACTTGGTGGCGCAGGAATGTTGACCTGCTATCCATCGTCTACGCCTTTCGGCCTCGACTAAGGTACCGGCTAACCCTGGGCGGAATTACCTTCCCCAGGAAACCTTAGGCTTTCGGCGAGCAGGATTCTCACCTGCTTTATCGTTACTCATTCCGGCATAATCACCTGTACACCCCGACACCGCTCCTTACGGTACGGCTCGTATCTGATCTACAGCGCTCTCCTACCACTGGACCCGAAGGACGAAATCCATGGCTTCGGTGTCGTACTTACTCCCGTTCATTATCGGCGCAGAATTGCTCGACCAGTAAGCTGTTACGCACTTTTTAAATGGTGGCTGCTTCTAAGCCAACATCCTGGCTGTCTCAGCAATTCAACTTCCTTAGTGACTAAGTACATCTTCGGGACCTTAGCAGATGGTCTGGGTTGTTTCCCTCTCGACCGCGAAGCTTATCCCTCGCGGACTGACTCCTGAGATAGTCGCACCGGTATTCGGAGTTTGGTTCAGCAGGGTACCCCGGGAAGGGCCCCAAACCGATTCAGTATCTCTACCCCCGGTACGTAGTGGCTCAAGGCTAGCCCTAAAGCTATTTCGGAGAGAACGAGCTATCTCTGCGTTTGATTAGACTTTCACTCCTCCCCACAAGTCATCCCCTCGGTTTTCAACCCAAGTGGGTTCGGTCCTCCACGCGGTATAACCCGCGCTTCAACCTGCTCATGGGTAGATCACGCAGTTTCGCGTCTACCACCTACGACAATGTCGCCCTATTCAGACTCGGTTTCCCTATGGCTTCGGCCCGGAAGGCCTTAACCAAGCCGCAGACGGTAACTCGCCGGATCATTATGCAAAAGGCACGCCGTCACACATTGCCGTAAAGGCCATAGTGCTCCGACCGCTTGTAGGCACATGGTTTCAGGTTCAGTATCCTCCCCTAGCAGGGGTTCTTCCCATCTTTCAGTCGCCCTACTGAGTTCACTATCGGTCGTCAGGGAGTATTTAGCCTTACGGGATGGTCCCCGTAGATTCAGTCGGGGTTCCACGTGACCCGACCTACTCAGGTACCCTCCGGGAGACGGTTCAACTTTCGCGTACGGGACTGTCACCCTCTGTGGCCGGACTTTCCAGACCGTTCTGCTAGTGGACCGATTTGTAACTCCCATGTGGAAGGCCCTACAACCCCGCAGAGGAAAACCTCCGCGGTTTGGGCTATTTCCCGTTCGCTCGCCGCTACTGAGGAAATCGATTTTTCTTTCTTTTCCTGCGGTTACTTAGATGTTTCAGTTCACCGCGTTTGCCCACGCACACCTATGAATTCAGTGTACGCCAGTTCGGGAATCCCGGGATCAACGCTCGTTTGACAACTCCCCCGGGCTTTTCGCAGTCTTCCACGCCGAGCGTGACTCGCCAAATACCTTCGTGCGGCTCGGCGAAGCCCCGTTTCGTCGAACGACCAGGCCACCGCCCGATCAGCGGCCCCTTCGGCATCTCGGCGTTGTTTTCCTTGACGCAGCCGACGGACACCTTCGAAAGTTCCCCACAACGCGGCTTGGGCAGGGGTGCGAACTCGCATGAGTGCTGTGGCTGAAACGGTCCGCCTAGCCCTTGATAAGCTCCTGGAAAAGCAAAGGAAAAAGGGCTGAACACCCTGCCGCGAGGCCACCCCGCCCAACGGAGGCGGTTCTCCCAATGCCGACGACTGGTGAGCAATTCGCCCTGCATCTGAGCGGCCAGACGATCCGAAAGCTGAGCCCGATGCTCTGCCACGGCATCGGCCAGGCTCTCGACCGCCGGGAGTGCCTCGTCCAGACGCTCGTTACAAGCGGCCAGGGTGGCAGAAACCAGATCGAGCAGGTTGGCGCGTCGAATCCGATGGCTGGCCGCACCGGCAAGTTCACGGGTTAATAAGGCACTCAGCCTGCCAAAATCGCCCTGCAATTCCCGGCCATTCTGCACATCGTCCAAGGCCTGGAGCGAATCGATAAAGTACATCTCCCCGGTGGCATACTGCGAAGCCAGCTGGGTTCGCCAATCTTCGCGAACGTCTTCATTCACGTCCGCATGCGTCTGGACAAAGACGAGCCGGGCTCCGACGGCGGCAGTCGCCAGTTCGTCCGCCACCCGAGCGCTGCGATACTTCTGCTGCGTTGACGTCACCAGCAGCACGTCGCAGTGCGGCAAGATGCTACGCAACCGGGCCAGATTGGATTGCTCTCCTTCTTCTCCTTCCGTCGTGTCCGGGTCAGGGCAATCAATCAACACCAGCTCTCGCAAGGCAGGAAGATCGGCATGCACCACTTCAACCAAGTCCGGATCAATCCCCAGGGCGTCAGGCTCTAGTCCGCTGCGGCAGATCATGACCGGCTGTCGCGTGGTGGGACGCTGCCGGCCTGTGGTGGAGATGTCGCTCCCAAGCAAGGCATTGACCAGGGTGCTCTTGCCGGTGCCTGTACCGCCCAAGGTGGCCACAATCAGCGGGGCATCCAACCGCACGCGGAGAGCGTCCGTCCGGGACAACAGCCTGCGAACCAGGATCTGGCACGGCTGGGCAGGTTTCCAATCGGGGGCTTCGTCGGCCCAATGGCGAAGATCCGCCAGCAAAGATTCAACTTCTGCCAGCAATTTCAGGTGCTGAAAATCTTGCTCGGTCACAGTCGGCGCTCGGCAGGGGGATGGTTTACCACCTTTGAATGTACCACGAAGCACCGCAGGAGGACGAATTCCCCCTCGATTCGGCAGACTTTGGCGGCAGGCACCGGAGCGAGCTTGGCAGTAACCGAAGAGACATGACCCGAGGGCTCCACCCCGCTTCGTCGCTTTCGCTTCGGGTTGCGCCTTCGTAGAACATCTGCCCCAGTTGCTCGGGAACCAAGAGCAACGATTCGGGGGCATCTGCAGATCGAGCAATTCGAACAGCAGCGACCACTGTTCGGCGCAGGAATCCCAGCGCGAAACGTCAGCGACGTAGCGCGGGTGGCGACATCGCCTGTCATGCGTCGTCGCTGACGCCCTGACGCTCGGACTGGGGGATTGAAGGAGCGGAGGCTCAAATCAGCCAGGGCTTTCCCGGAAACGTCAACGGCCCTGCGTGTGAGCGATCACACGCAGGGCCGCTTGAGCGAACCAAAATGTCTTGACTGCTACTCTTCCAGAATGGCAGCTTGTGCGGCGGCCAGTCGGGCGATGGGGACACGGAACGGCGAGCAACTCACGTAGTCCAGTCCCACCTTGGAGCAGAAGTAGATCGAAGCGGGGTCGCCACCATGCTCACCGCAGATCCCGCACTTGAGCGTCTTATCGGTCTTGCGACCTTTCTTGACGGCCATCTCGACCAACTGCCCGACGCCCGTGACGTCGAGCGATTGGAATGGGTCGTTGGGGAGCAGTTCCTGCTTGAGGTAGTCCGGCAGGAAGGTGTTGACATCGTCTCGGCTGTAACCAAAGGTCATTTGCGTCAGGTCATTGGTGCCGAAGCTGAAAAAGTCAGCATGTTCGGCCACTTCGTTGGCGGTCAGGGCCGCCCTGGGAATCTCGATCATGGTCCCGATGGAGATATCCAAGTTGCCGCGGAACTTCTCATCTTCGAACACCTGCTTGATGGTCGCTTCGGTCCTATCGCGAAGCGTGGAAAGCTCGGCAGCCGTGCCCACCAGCGGAATCATGATCTCTGGCTGGGCGTCAATCCGGTTCTTCTTGCAGTGGATGGCCGCTTGCACAATGGCCGTGACTTGCATTTCGAGGATCTCGGGATACGTCACCGCCAGGCGGCAGCCGCGGTGCCCTAGCATCGGGTTGCTTTCGTGCAACTGCGACACCCGGTTCTTGATGGCCGTGGCTTTGACGCCCAACAGCTTGGCCACTTCTTGCTGGCTCTTGGGATCGTTGGGCAAGAACTCGTGCAACGGAGGATCCAGCAGCCGGATCGTGACCGGCAGCCCTTTCATCTCGGTGAAGATGCCGATGAAGTCGTCCCGTTGGAAGGGGAGCAGCTTGGCCAGCGCCTCTCGGCGAGACGCTTCGTCCTCAGCCAAGATCATCTCTCGCATGGACTGAATCCGCGAGCTGTCAAAGAACATGTGCTCGGTACGGCAGAGACCGATTCCTTCGGCCCCAAAGTCACGTGCGCGGCGCGCGTCCTCAGGCGTATCTACGTTGGTTCGCACCTTGAGCTTGCGGTGCTGGTCGGCCCACTTCATCAGCTTGTGGTAGTTGGCCGGAAGCTTGGGCTCAACCGTCTCAACGGATCCCTCGAGAACTTGCCCTGTGGTGCCGTCAATGGAGAACGTATCGTTGTGACGATAGGTCTTGCCGTTGATGGTGACCTTGCGGGCCTTCTCGTCAATTTGCATTTGGCCGGCACCCACCACACAGCAACGTCCCCAGCCCACGGCGACTACCGCAGCGTGACTGGTTCGGCCACCGGTGCTGGTGAGAATTCCCACGGCCGAGTTCATCCCGTCCACGTCTTCAGGGCTGGTCTCTTTGCGAACGAGCAGCACATCCTCGCCATTCTTGGCACGCTCGACCGCTTCTGCGGCAGTGAAGGCAAGTTGACCAACGGCGGCTCCCGGTGAAGCGGGGATGCCAACGGTCAACTCCTTGGCCTTCGACTTGGCGTCCGGATCAAAGCTGGGAAGCAGCAGCTGCGTCAGGCCGCTCGCTGGCACGCGCACCACCGCCGTCTTCTCATCAATCTTGCCTTCTTTGACCAGATCGCAGGCGATACGCACGGCGGCCGGCCCGGTGCGCTTGCCATTTCGGGTTTGCAGCATGTAGAGCGTACCCCGTTCGATGGTGTACTCAATGTCCTGCATGTCCCGGTAGTGCTCTTCCAGCTTGTCCTTGATTTCGAGCAGTTGCTTGTAGGCTTTGCGGTCCCACTGAGTCATCTCACTGATGGGACGCGGGGTGCGGATGCCGGCCACCACGTCTTCGCCTTGAGCATTGACCAGGAACTCGCCGTAGAATTTGTTCTCGCCGGTCGTAGGATTGCGCGTGAAGCCAACCCCAGTGCCTGAGTCATCGCCCATGTTGCCGAACGCCATGGCTTGCACGTTGACGGCGGTTCCGGCCAAGCCGGCAATCCCTTCGATCTGCCGATAGCTGACCGCTTTGGGGAGCATCCAGCTCTTGAAGACCGCTTCGACGGCCCGTTCGAGTTGCGAAAGCGGGTCTTGTGGGAAAGGCTCGCCCACGTGCTTCTCGTAGACCTTCTTGTACTCTTCGCAGAGCTTGATGAGCCCCTCGGTGGGCACTTCGGTATCGACGTTGGTGTTGAACTGTCGCTTGATTTTCTCAAAGGCGATTTCGAAATGCTCGTGTTCGATTCCCATCACGACCGCGCCGAACATATCGATCAGGCGGCGATAGGCATCGTAGGCGAAACGCTCATTGCCGGTGGCAATGGAGAGCCCAACCACGGCGGTGTCGTTGAGGCCCAGGTTGAGGATCGTGTCCATCATGCCAGGCATGCTGACGGCAGCCCCGGAGCGAACGGAAACCAACAGCGGGTTTTTGTCGTCACCGAACTTTTTCTCAGTCTCCTTCTGGAGAATGCTCACACATTTGTGAACCTCGGCCATCAGGCGTTCCGGAAGCTTGCGGCCATTGTCGTAGTACAGCTTGCAAACTTCGGTGGTAATCGTGAAACCGGGGGGAACCGGAAGCCCAATGCTGGTCATTTCGGCCAGATTGGCTCCTTTGCCTCCGAGTAATTCCTTCTGACTGCCTCCCCCGTCGGTCCGCGTCTTGCCAAAGTAATAGGTGAGTTGGCTGCCGCGACGGGCGGTGGTGGTTCGTTTCTTGGCCATCTTGGAGAACATTCCTCAAACAAGGGATTCAAGGTTTACGTGAATTGGCGAATTATGGACGATCAGCCCTGTGCCGGCCTTTCCGTTTCGTTCTCGTCGCTCAGATTGATGCCTGAGAGGCCAACAAAACGGTATAACGCGGACAAGGGCCGCAAGATTTTGTGTATCGACGCCCGATCTGGAGCGAAACACGCTGCAGAACGCCCGGAACGCTTGCTCCATCCCTCGGCACCCAATCGGGGGCAAATCCAGCTGCCACGCGTTGGAGCGCGGGCGTGACCAGTTTGGGGGGCATCCGTTGCTCAGGCAACCAAAAGCTGCCCTGGTGAGAGCGAATGATCCCGCCCGATGGTTGCGCACCGTGCGCGCGGTCTCATCAGCGTAATCAAACGATCGGCGGGTGGAGTCTAGCAATGGCCGGAATAACCGTCAACCGTTGCACAAAGTGAGAATCGAGAAGCCGCGGCACCCCTGGTGCATTCCAAATTGTCGCCGGCAGAGTCCCACAGAAGCCTGAAGACTGCACTGACAACACAAAAGCAGGACGTCCAGGAAAAAGAGATGGCGCTCGCCGCAGCGCTCATGGCTGTGCCTGATTCTACTGGATCCTCCTGCCCTGTTCCCAAACATGGTAGTTGTTTCGTTGCAGGAACACTGACCCATCTAAACATCGCTGTCAATTCGAACGTCGGGCCAACGTTTCCGATTGAGAAGGTCAACTGCGGACGCCTAGTTCTCCCGATCAAGTCGAAAGCGAGTTGTTGTACGTCCGAGGAACTGCACTGTGTCCGCATGCGGATGAATCGAAGCTACTCTCAAGGGCTTGAATTGGAACTGCTCCGCAGTCCCGAGTGGATTGCCGACTACGGCGCACACGTCGGCGGCACTGTGTGCTCAACATGCCCGAGATGGGCGTGGAGGGCGAAGCGGAAGTTCTCGACATCGGCCCCGCCCAGGTCTACGACGTTCGCCCCGGCCTGGTCACCGGCACCTTCCGCCATACATCAGGTGAGGTCTACGACCTCAAACTGGCGAGCGAATCCAAGCCCATCGGCGTCACCGGAACCCACCCATTCTGGTCAGTGGATCGACAAGCCTGGGTCTCAGTGCTTGACCTGGAGATCGGCGAGACGCTAAAGACGTTGGATGGAACGACGGTTGTTGAGAGTCGGGTTCGTCGTCCGGAACCCAAGCCGGTTTACAACATTGAGGTCGAAGGAGAGCATTGTTACCGGGTGGGTGAGTCAGGGGTGTTGGTGCATAATGCGTCGATAGAGAAACGAATTTGGGGGCCGAATCAAGGAGACATTATTGCAGCCGAAGTCAATACGTTTGGGCCCCTTGCAGCTGAAAAACGTGGTCAAAACCTATTCGACCCCGATTTCGGGCTGTTGGATAATATCGGAATCCTCCGAATTGAGTCATCCACGCTTGGCGAATTTCGGGTATTTAGTTAAGGAATTGGCATTGGAGTTTGCTGATTTTGGCAGGCATGGGCTTCGATACTTATTAGATGGATGCAAGAGTGGCAATCTCGTAGCACTTCATCTTCATCACTGTGAGATACGTGATGCTATACAGTCAATAGAGGACGCCAGAACGTCTTCCATCCGAGTTCTCGATCTTGCCGGGAACCGCCTTCGTCTCGGTGATGTCGAACAGATTGTAAGCTCGGGAATCTCAAAGGGAGTTCTGTACCTGGATTTGTCGAGTAACGCAAGGCTTAAAGGCGTATCTTCGCTGCTTGAGCACTCACCGATTCGTCAAAGCTTAGTTCGAGTTGGGCTGAGGGAATGTGAGGTACCTGAATCGGAGGTTGAGGCTTTGTTAGAATCCCCAAACCTGCCTCTGTTAGGAGACGTCGATTGGTCGGAGGAAGATTGGTAGTCCGTGATTTGTTGTTTGGCCATGTTCTGTGTCCTCAAGTATGCGATTGATGCTGGATCTTGTTCGAGTCGGCAGTGAACTCCGATGCGGCTTGTTTCACTGCGTGGAACAAGTTGCGAATTGTGTGTCTTTTCGGATGACCGAAAGCCGGATCACCGACCAGCGAAGCCATGCCTTCTCCACGCATTTTGGCATCAAACAAGGCCACGGCGAGGGGACCGAGCCGCTTGGCAAGTAAGTCACGGAAGTCGGCAACAGTGCGGTCATCGGAGGAAGCAGGCAAGAAGTCCTCAGGCACTCCACTTCCAATGCTGACCGATGGCAAGTACCTACGCCGATTTGCCCGCTTCGAGATGATGTTAGCGGGGTAGCCCAGGTTGCTCGCCAACCTGGGTTTACAAGAGGTGCCCTCAATCGAGAGTCGCGGAGATTGGGAATCGCCCGATGGTACTCAAGGTGCTGCCAGTGATTTGCCTGTGCAAGAACCTTTGGTGGTGACGTTGTTCTGATAGTGGTAGTGTAGCGTGGAAGTGTTTCGAGATCATTCTCCGTGCGCGGTGCCCGGATGCCTCTTGTAAACCCAGGTTGGCGAGCAACCTGTGCCACCCCGCGGTCGAAAGGAACCATTTGCAATCAAACTGTCACCGCACGATTTTGGCGAGTGTACGGTACGCACAGCGTACCCTACTTTGCTGGAGTTAATCGAGCAACCAGCACACCGTGCAACCTATAGCCATGCAGGCTCCGTGAACCAATATGAAAGGTTCCACGGGGTGAAGTATAAGAGATAAATAAGTAAGTGATATGTATATGAACGAAATTCTAGATACGGAACGGTCTCTGTCTGGAACTGACGTGAGAGAAATCGAACTCACGTTTGACATGAGTCTCCCAACTTCTGTTCGAAGCCATTACCTGGCATTCAATGGTGGGCGACCTTCAAGAAACCTATTTAAGAAGAATGGCGAGTACTTTCAAATTCATGAGTTCCTGCCAATGAAGTACGGAAGGAAAGGCTGTCGGTTTGAAGATACATATCGAGACCTTGTGATCGGCACGCCGCAATTCCCCAAGCACCTTGTACCGTTTGCGATTGATCCAGGGGGAGACTACTACTGCGTGAGCGTCCGATCGAATGAAGTGGGATTTGTGTATTGTTATATGCACGATTACTTTGACGATCCTGCTCG
The DNA here is from genome assembly GCA_942492195.1 of uncultured Planctomycetia bacterium. Taxonomy (GTDB): domain Bacteria; phylum Planctomycetota; class Planctomycetia; order Pirellulales; family S012-138; genus CALOEH01. The sequence continues at coordinate 37,398 of CALOEH010000163.1, forward strand.
TTCGTTGGTGTTCATGGCCCCGTCGATTACAGAGTTTGTGAATGGCATGGTTGACGAGGAAGAAGCCGGATAATTGTCACTATCTCGTGAGTGGTACAGCTGAGTAGGGTACGCTGTGCGTACCTTATTGCGGGATCTATGCTTTGTGGATGTCCAATTGCCGTCGTGCACATATCCCTGGTGGGACGTTTTTCTTTACCGTGAAAACGGAGTACAACGTGCCGGTCATTGCCGAGCAACAGTTCGTGGCCCTGTTGGGAGAGGTGATTCGAGAAGTAATGCAACTCTGGCCATTCGAGATCAAGGCGATCGTTCTTCTCCCCGATCACCTGCACGCCATCTGGTCTCTGCCACCAGGAGATGTGGGCCACCCCGCGCTAAGCTCTGGCTTCCGAATCGCCCTTGCCTCTCTCACGCAATTCAAGCGTTCGTAAATGGTTGGATCCCATGGAAGTAAATTATGTCCCTGATTTCATCTTGGCAGGAGCATCAGCCGATCTCAATAACTGGCCTACGGTTGCCGAGAATATCGGAGTCTTGTGGTGCATCGAACACGAACAGAACGCACAAGAGTCGCCCGGTTGTAAGGCGAACCACTGTCCAGGGTTTGATTGTGGCATTGACGATGGTACCGTACGTCTAAAAGTATATGAAATCAGAAGTGCGACCAATTTCGACGAAAGCCCTTATGAGCAATTATATTTGCTAACTGCCAGTAAGTACAATGCTGTAACCGAGGTGGCATCTGCGAGGCTTCTAGTGCAAAAGTTTGTCGCAGCGTTTCCGACTGGAAGTGTTACTTGCTTTGAGTCACAGGGAAGCCAGAGGGAACTCGTCTGGACAGAGCTTGAATCAAATAAGTCCACCTAGCATTGACTCTGCACTTTAGGCGATATATCGCGAGTTGGAGGACCTGGAATAGGTCGTGGAGTTTACGGTGGTTGGAGCCGTGAGGCAGCTGAGCAGGGTACGCTGTGCGTACCTTATTGCGGGAGCTATGCTTGTGGATGTCCAATTACCGTCGTGCACATACCCCTGGCGGGACGTTTTTCTTTACCGTGAAAACAGAGCACAACGCTCCGGTCATTGCCGAGCAACAGTTCGTGGCCCTGTTGGAAGAGGTGATTCGAGAAGTAATGCAACTCTGGCCATTCGAGATCAAGGCGATCGTTCTTTTCCCCGATCACCTGCACGCCATCTGGTCTCTGCCACCAGGAGATGTGGACTATCCCAAACGGTGGGGCTGGCTGAAGAAAGAATTTACAAAACGACACCTGGAACTCGGCGGTCACGAACAATCGACGTCATCATCACGAAAACGGTATCGCCGCAGAGGTGTCTGGCAACGACGATACTGGGAACATACGATCGAAGATGAGGACGACTTCGAAACGCATATTGACTACGTTCACTGGAATCCAGTGAAACACCAATACGTTTCCTGTCCCGTCGATTGGCCCCATTCCTCATTTCACCGCTGGGTTGCAAAAGGCGTGTACCAAGAGAATTGGGGATGCGGTCACAAGGAACCATTTGCAATCAAACTGTCACCGCACGATTTTGGCGAGTGAACGGTACGCACAGCGTACCCTACTCTGCTGGACATTCAGCCTTTAATGAAACTAGGGGGCATATCAATGCCTGGGGTAGATTTGGCGACTTCAAAGACAATATTCACCTGTTCTATGAGGATTAGGTCCGAGAATTATGAAGGACATATTGAAGCTATGCGAAGCGGGGGGCTTATACTCTACAGTTCTGCCGGCGTTCGATCATCGTTTTTGGCCAATCATTGTTTCCGAATCTGGTTTTGTGTGGATCAATTCTCCGTTCGTCGATCTTTCTGGAGAAATTGATTCAATTGTGAGCAAGCTGCTATTTGGATCGCCGGAAATTGAGTTAAAGTGCCTAGTTCATCAAATAGAGTTCGATGTGTCCATCCCTGCCATTGAATTCCTACACGTTGTCGAGCCGGCGTTTCCACACGGACTAGACTTCGTCCTTAGCGAGAAGCGCCAGCCACCTCGCCTGCGATTGACTTCAATTTCAAGGACGAACTGGCCAAGCCTGATGGTTAAGAACCAGATTTCTTTAGTCTTCCATCGACCGGGCGGCGGTGAGCCTTCTCTAATTACTTCCTGCAACAAAAACATTGTGGCTTCCATAATTAATAGATTCTCGGTGCAGTGACGGGATCAACCATCAGCCATTCCCTGAAAGAGTTTGGGGTGTCAACCCGGTTTGGTTTGCGCGTAGTGGCGGAGATGGCACACTTAGCCAAACCGCCCGGTGACATACGAATTCGTTTCGTTGAGCATTGGTCGGGTGAAGATCTCGACCGTTGGACCGTACTCAATCACGTGACCTAGGTACATGAATGCGGTGTAGTCACTGATTCTTGAAGCCTGCTGCATGTTGTGCGTCACAATGAGTACGGAGTAGTCCCCTTTGAGTTCTTGGATCAGGTCTTCGATCTTGCCGGTGGCAATCGGGTCCAGGGCCGAGCAAGGTTCGTCCAGCAGCAATACTTCGGGTTCGCTGGCAATCGCCCGGGCAATGCACAACCGCTGTTGTTGGCCACCTGAGAGACTTAGGGCACTTTCGTTCAAACGGTCTTTGACTTCGTCCCACAACGCGGCACCGCGAAGGCTATGTTCGCACACTTCGTCCAGCAGGCGTTTGTCTCGCTCACCATCAATCCTGAGCGGATAGACGACATTCTCATAGATACTCATGGGAAAAGGATTGGGCTTTTGAAACACCATGCCCATCCGCTTTCGCAGCTCAATCACGTCCACGGAACGTTCGTAGATGGAATCCCCATTGAGTCGCATATCACCCGAGATGCGGACCGTGTCGATCAGATCATTCATCCGGTTGACACATCGCAGCAACGTGGACTTGCCGCAGCCAGAGGGGCCGATCATTGCCGTGACTTTGCCAGCAGGCACGCCGATATTGACATCGAACAGAGCCTGCTTCTCACCGTACCAGAGATTGAATTGGGCAATGTCGAGCACATAGCGCTCGTGCTGCACGGCCTCGTGAACGGCGGTGGCAACCTGTTCGCCCCGGGTGATGGCTTCGAGCCGGCTCGAGCGCGAGGGCTGGGGAGGTTTGACCAAGCCTGTTCTCTCCCGACTCGTCAGCGTACTCGGCGGCATTCGGTCAATGCTGGAATTGGATGTGGACATGATTCAAGTACCTTGCAATGGGTGCAATTCGTCTCAGCGCCAACTGGTTCGAGGTCCTCTCCAGCGACCGGCGGAATAGTAGTCATCAGGCTCCGTCGTTGATGACAACCGTGCGACATGGCCGGTCATGCTTCCTCGCTCACGCTTCGGGTTAGGATTAAGTAGCTCAAGTTGGTTGAAGGCATCTCTGGTTAGAACTGAATCGAAACAAACCGTTTCCGCAGTCGGGCTCGGAGCCAGATGGCGAAGATATTCAATGCCGCAATCAGCACAATCAATAGCAACGTGGTGGTGAACACCATCGGTTTGGCTGCTTCGCTATTCTGGCTCTGAAAACCCAGGTCATAAATATGGAAAGCCAGGTGCATGAAACTTCGCTGCGGATGCACGAACGGAGCCTCGCCGTCCAGGGGGAGTTCTGGCGCTATTTTGACCACGCCTACCAACATCAGCGGAGCCACTTCGCCAGCGCCACGGGCCATGGCCAGAATCATTCCGGTCATGATTCCCGGCAGGGCTCTGGGAAGCACAATCCGGCGAATCGTTTGCCATTTGCTGGCACCGCAAGCGTACGAACCTTCGCGCATCGAGTTGGGTACGGCACTGAGCGCTTCTTCAGTAGCGACAATCACAACCGGCAACGTCAGCAAGGCCAGGGTGAGCGATGCCCAAAGAAGCCCTCCTTTGCCGAAGGTGGGTTGATCATCATATAGCCGTGCTTGAAACAGGCCGTCGAACATGGGCGTCTTGACCAGCACCATCAACAGCAACCCGCTGGCCGCCAACCACAGAGCCCAACTGCCGTATCGACCCAATCGCTGGGCCAGCGTAGCCTCTCCCTTGCGTGCTGCCAGGCCGAGCAGGCCACACGCGAATGCCAACACCGCGGTGATTGCCAGAATGCCGAGATTGACGAACCAAAACGCCGGTGGCCAAGGCTGGAATCCTGCATTCTTGGGGCCACCATCAATGTAGCCACCAACGATGTAGCAGAAGAACCCCATCCCAAATACGCCAAACACAATGCTCGGAACACCGGCCAGGTTGTTGATGGCAATCCGCACCGCGCTGACTATGGGGCCAGCTTTGGCGTATTCGTGCAGGTACAAAGCAGCCAGCACGCCAAACGGAACCACGGCCAGTGACATGATCAACGTCATCACGACGGTTCCCCAAATGGCAGGGAATACGCCACCTTCGCTGTTCGCTTCGCGAGGATCTGCCGTCAGAAATTCTTCCCAACGTGATAGGTAGACGCCGAGTTTCTCACTGGTGGTCAGTTGGTTGGCCGGAACCGCGCGGACGATGTCAGAGAGTTGGATGGGTTGTTCCGCACCGTCTGCGGTCCGCATCACCATCTGATGTCGACTCGCTTCGCCTTGCAAGAACTTGATCTGGTCGTTCACGCGAGCAAGTTGCTCAGCCAGGTCCTCTTGAACTTGGGTCGCATGCGCCAAGGCCTGCTGATGTTCGGTAGCCCCTTCCCCAAAATCAATGGCCGCCTGATTGGCGTCGAGTCGTGCCGCTTCCTGCTGGTGACTCAGTTCACCAATGTCATCGTGCATGAGGTCTTGAATGCTGGCGACGGTCGCTCGAGCGCCGGCGTGGTGTTCGAGAAACTGCTGCCAAACGGCCTCGGGTTCGGTGGCTATGGTTTTTCCGTCGGTCACGAACGCATGAGGGTTACCATAAAACCGCCCCCATTCCTCTCGTTCGATCAATAAGGCACTCTCAGGCTGAGATTCCTGTCGAATCTCGAAGTCGTTGACCCAATGGAAATGGGTTCGGGTGAGGTCGAAGTTGCCTGTTCGCAACAATCGGCGGTGGAGTTTTGTTCGACCACTGGTAAGTTGCTGCCTGGCACGTTCGGCGGAGTCCGGAGTCAGGCCATTGAGCATGAAGTCGGTGGGCACAAAGCTTTCTGAACGGGTAAATTCGCCCAACAGTCGGGTGCCGTCGAACAATTCCACTTCGGTCAGAGGCGCTGGCCAGAACGTGGCGGCACCGTTGTAAAGAATGAGTCCCAGCATTCCCACGATCATGATCAGCGCCAGCAGCAACGACCCACCCATGAGCCACAAGGCCGGTTCGCCATGCGCCACTAGCGACTGCCCTGACGGCGTCGCCTGGCCGCGTCGCCTTGGTTTCTTGGGCGTTGCGGTCGTTGCTTTGGTGGTCGGAGTTTGTTGGGAAGTGGTACTCATAATTGGTAGGCCCGTCGTCGGAACCGCAATCGAACGATCTCGGCCAGAGTGTTGATCAAGAAGGTTATGAGGAAGAGCGTCAATGCTGTTAGGAACAACGTGCGGAACAGCGTGCCATCTTTGGCCGCTTCGGGAAGTTCAACCGCAATGTTGGCCGAAAGCGTTCGGAATCCATTGAAGACATTCCATTCCATGATGGGCGTATTGCCGGCGGCCATCAGCATGATCATGGTTTCGCCAACTGCTCGCCCCAGGCCAATCATCAACGCCGAGAACAACCCGCTCATGGCGGTGGGAATCACAATATAGATGGCGGTCTGCCATGGCGTGGCACCAGCTCCCAGCGATGCCGAGCGCAGGTGCTTTGGCACCGTGCTGAGAGCATCTTCGGCAATCGTATAGATGATCGGAATTACGGCGAACCCCATCACAAACCCGACCACCAACGCGTTGCGCTGGATGTAGGTGTCCACCAGCGTGCCACGTGGGTCAAAGCCTGCTGCCGTTAAACCTGCCGAAACCAGCCAGGCAGAGCTCAGCACGACTCCTGAAAGCACGATGAACTTGATCAGATTCACGAGCGCGAATTGCCCCCGCCCGAACTCTCTCGCACGGCGGCGGAGCCAGGGATTCACGAACCGAGAAGCCCCGAACACCACAAGCACCGTGGTCGCCGGCAGCAGCATCATCAACCAGGCACCGGTGCCTGATCCCACTTGGCCATCGGTCCATTGCAGGATGTTGCCGCCAAAGAACCATTGCTCGACGGCCGGACCGAGCAGCAAAGTGAGCACCATGCCGAGAGCCAGCATTCCCACTGCCAGGCACAGCCGCATCCAAGCAAATTGGATCGTGAATCGATACGGGAGCAACTGCCAAAGATGGGCTCCCAACAGCAGCGACAGGGGAACGGTGACCAGTGATGTGAGTAATTCTGGCAGCCAATCCTGAAAGACCGGCGCAAAGACCAACGCCGCTAGAAATCCCAGCACGACGCTGGGGAGACCGGCCATCATTTCGATGGTTGGCTTGATTCTGGCTTTGGTCCGAGGGTGCATGAACTCGCTGGTGAAGATCGCCGCCAAGAGCGCAATCGGCGCCCCAAACATCATGCTGTAGAGCGTCGCCTTGAACGTGCCGAAGATCAGTGGCATCAGGCTCAACTTGGCTTCAACATCGTTGGTTCCGCCCGAAGATTGCCACACGTAATCTGGACTCGGATACCCTTCGTACCAGACTTTACAAAACAATGAACTGAACGAAACCTCGGGATACTTCCGATCAAACTCGCATTGCCACACACCAGCGGTCGTGGCGGCGAAAAGTCCGTCCTCTTTGGGGGCGATTCCCACGGCCAGCAGTGGCGAAGCGTCCACTTCCGCTGCGGCGAGTTGTTGCTGGTTGGTCATGAAAAACGTGCGTAAGCTTCCGTCCGCATACCCCACCACAAACATCCGGCTACGGCTCGACATGGCGAGACAAGTTACGGCCGATGCTTGCTGCCCAAAGTCATGTGCAGATACCAACCGCGTTGGGTCGAACCTGGGGGGGGCCGGCGCGTCTGGTTTCGTTGTTTGCTCAGCCGCGGCAAGATCCGACGAAGCAACGGGGTCGCTCCGCTGTGTTGTCCCTGCATCGCTGGACTCGGGACGAATGACGAACAGCCCTTGGACTCGGCCAGTGCTGTCTCCACACACCACCGTCGAACCTCCCAGCAGGAGTTCGAAGGCGGTCAACTCGGCACCAGGAGCCACGACATGTTCGATTCGCTCGGCGCGGTGAATCTCTTTCCGTTCAATGTCGTAGCGTTCCACCAGACCGCTACTCCAAGCCAGCAGTAACCGATCGCCACGCCCGGCCAAGGCCAGAAAGTCCGTCCTTCCATCGGTGCCTGCGGTGCGAACTTCGATAGGTGTCCGCAGCTGGATGGTGGTCGAGAAGGAGAGCAAGTCCTCTTCGACCTCCAAGGAGGCCAACAAAACACGCCCCTGCTGCGTGACGGCAGCAATCGTGCCTCCAGTGAGTCCGGCATCGCCCCGTTCGAGGACATGGGCGATGCGATGGATGGGTTCGTCCGCCAGTGACATGGGGGACTCCCACGCCGTTTCGAGTTGCTGCAAGCGGAGCTGCCCTTGATCCGTGCGTTTGACGATCCCGCCGCGAAACTCAGCATGTTCTCCCGGCTTGATGCGGCGAATCTCTGCCGGGACATCTTCGTCCTTCAAGAACGTGGAGCGGAATCCGATGGTGCCGATACGAATGGAACCATCCGCTTGTCCCAATACTACGTCGTCGCCATTCACCGAGAACGATACGGCAGTGACTTCTCCATCGTCGACCACGGGGCGATTTTCCAGCACGTGACCGGTGGCCAGGTCAAAGACTTGCAGGATCCCCCCCTCTGAAAGAGTCCAACCCAACGTGCGATATTCGTCAATCTCCATCTGATCGATGTGCTGGGAGTGAGTCACATCGAGAGTGCGCACTCCTGAGAGACTCGCACTTTGGAACAGCGGGAGAACGACCCAAAACAAAAAGGCGAACACCCCACACACGGCCACGATCGTTCCGATTCCGCCGATCGAAATGATGCCGCGCGCGCAGCGATCGGCCAACCGCACCGACCACTTGGTGCGACGTTGCCGGCGTCTGCCGGTGTAAGATTTGGCGGGCTCGCCCATGCGTCTCTTTGCAGTTCAGTTCAACGGTACGGAGTGATTTCGGCGAGCAATGCACGATTGAGAATGAATGGCGGCTCCTACTGCTCCAGACCAACCATCTTCAACGCCCGGGCTGCGATGGCTGCGTTGGCCGGCAGGTAGCCGTCTTTGACCACCGCCATCTGACCTTGTTTGCTGAAAATATAGCGAATGAATTCGCGCCGGAGCGGGTCAAGTTGGCTGCCTGGCTTGTAGTTTACCGTCAACCAAAGGTAACGAGCCAACGGGTATTTGCTCACTGAATCGGCCGTGGCTGCGACAGGTTCGTCACCTTCGGCTTTGGCCAGAGGAACCGCTCGTACATCGGCCGTGACGTATCCGATACCGCTAAATCCAATCGCGAACTTATCGGCGGCCACTCCCTGCACGACCGAAGAGCTGCCAGGCTGTTCTTTCACCGAGTCTTTGAAATCGCCGTTGGCAAGCACTTTCTCTTTGAAGAATCCATACGTGCCTGACGCGGAATTGCGGCCGTACAAACTGACCGGAGCATTGGCGTACGCACCCTCAAGACCAAGTTGGCCCCAACTCTTGATTTCAGACGTGGCTCGCAACTTGCGGGTTTTCGAGAAAATCGCGTCCACTTCCGGCAGCGTCAACTGCTGGATGGGATTGTCCTTGTTCACGTAGACGGCCAGCATGTCGATGCTCGAAGGCAACTGCACCGGCTTATACCCATAACGGGCTTCGAACGCGTCAATCTCTTGGTCCTTCATGCCTCGGCTCATTGGACCAAACGTAGCCGTGCCGTTGATCAGCGCTGGCGGTGCGGTCGAAGAGCCCTTGCCTTCAATCTCAATCCGCACGGCCGGATAGTACTTGAGAAATCCCTCAGACCAGAGCGTCATGAGGTTATTCATGGTGTCGGAGCCGACACTCTTGATACTCCCTGACACGCCTGAGACTGGCTGGTAGTCCGGCAACGCCGAGTCCACCTCCTGAGCCATCCCTGGCATCGCCATCGCGGCCAGCAACACGCCGAAACTCACCATCATTCGCAACAAACTCATAAGACACCTTATTGGAGAGAACTCGTTCAATTTGAGTCGTCTAGGTAGAACAGTTGTCCCAACTGTTCATCATCCGCAGAGCCACCCAAAACGTCCGCCTTGGTTCCTGAACAGTTGAGACAACTGTTCTACACACAGGAAATTGGTTCGAGGTATCGAGTCGAATCGACCACTGGGCTGCAAGTAGAACGCACCCGCGTGAAGATTCCATGAAGATCTCGGGTGGGACGAGCGAATTATGAGTCGTCCGGTCGGCACCGCCGCCTGTTCAACGGCGCAAGTTCTGCGCTGTTGGAAAGTTCCGATCAACCAGGGCTGCCTGGCGAGCGCTATCTGGCAGCTTTGACTTCAGATTCCCATTGGGTCAGCAGGTCGATCAGCCGCTTGGTTTCCTCAGGCTGGGTGCGAGACAAATCCTGCTGTTCGCCAATATCGCTGCCCAAGTCAAACAGCCACTGGCGCGATTGCTCGTCTTCCACATGCCGCACGTACTTCGAGTTGCCGTCTCGAACTCCCCACCAGGTGCTGCTGCCTCGTTTGCCGCGCCAGAAGAGTGTGCGGCGGACGTCGTTTCGCTGCTCGGTCAGGTGCTCGAGAATGTCAAAGCCGTCGAGTTGATCCTCGCCCACTGGGGCACCGGCCAATCGCAGAAACGAACGGGTCAGGTCAAACGTGGCCGATACCTGATGGCTCTGGCTCCCTGCTTTAATCTTCTGCGGCCAGCGAATGATCATGGGCACTCGGATTCCACCTTCGAACGTTTGCCCTTTTGTTCCCCGCAGGGGATCCAGATGAGCCGCTCCTTCGATCCCTCCATTGTCTGAGACGAACACGATCACGGTATTCTCAGCCAGTCCGGCCTGATCGATGGCATCCACGACACGGCCAACCTGATGATCGAGATCTTCAAGCATGGCCACGTAGGTCTTCGGATCCTTCTCTCCCCAATTCTCAGCGGTGACCCGCTTCTTGGCGTCTTGCGGTCCTTGGTAGGGAAAGTGAGGGCACTCATGCGCAATGTACAAGAAGAACGGACGCTTGCGATTTGCCTGAATGAAGGCCAGCGAATCATCCGTGATCATATGCGTGATGTAACCTTCGCGATGGACCGGCAGCCGTCCACGGAAATAGACGTGCAGGTCGCTGGTTTCACGATGATTGAAGTAATGAACGTTGCCCCCCAAGTAACCTTCGAACTGATCCCAACCATGCTCCCTGGGATTGAACCGCGGCTCGTACCCCAGGTGCCATTTGCCGAACACGCCGCAGGCGTATCCCGCTTGCGTCATGGCACCTGGCAGCACGGTCGTATCCGATGGGAGTCCCAACTCCCGCTGGTCCGCTAACCGCATGGCATCGTCATACCGCCCGACATTGCCGGTCCCGATGGCGCATTCCATCCCGCCTACTCGCTGTTGATAGCGACCGGTCAGCAGCGCGGTACGTGTCGGCGTACACTCCGGACCATTCGCATAGCACTGCGTGAACCGCACCCCCTGTTTTGCCAGATCATCAATCCGCGGCGTCTTGGCCACCGGATGGCCATAGCATCTCAGATCACCGTAACCCATATCGTCAGCCAGAATGAGTACGATATTAGGTGCGCTGCCACTGTTGGGTATTTCTCCAGCAAACACGGCGCTAATTGACGAACCTGCTGCGAATGCAGCAAGCAGGAATGTCGAAAATTCGTGTGTTAGAAGGCTCCACAAACGAGAGCGGCCTGGGTTTTGGATGTGACTTGAGGTCGCCATGGTCTTGTGATCCGCAGACATCGAGGGGAGTTGATTCGGTTGAGGTGTAAGAGGTCAGTATCGGTGCCAAGGTAGCGCGGGTCAATGTTGTGGATTGATTGAGAAGCATCGCAGTCGGAAGCTACAGGCTGCGTTCAACCGTGCTAAAGAAATGTACGAAGCTACCAATCCACTCAAGGGACTGAAGAGACCTCCAGCGCAGCCTCGCCTGCAATTCCATCCCTCCAGACGATGAGCCGAAGTTGTACGAAGCCACCGAAACGTTCGCCTGACTGGCGAACTACGTCCGGCGTCGTCAGGAGCGGGGCGGCTTGTGACATCACTCGCTTCGCTTGGGTACGGCGGTCGGCATCACCGTCCGCATCCAGTGGCAGCCAGAGGAGTTGCACATTAGCATGTGTGCACAAAACAGGGCGTTTTTCCCTACAAAATGCGGGAGACATGCAGAACGTGGTTGACCATTCAAGGGATCGCCAATTAGCATCCATCTCCTGATCGAGCGATGCTTGTCGAACCGAAAGAGAGAATAGGATGAGCCGTACCAGACGTTACACCTACTGTCTGACCGCACTGACGTGCCTGTGGTCAGCCTCACCCACATTGGCCGACATTACGCTGCCCAAGATCATTGCCGATCGCATGATCCTGCAAGCCGAGCTGCCTGCCAAGATCTACGGAGCCGCGGACGAAGGCGAGAACGTCACGGTCGAGCTTCTTGACGACACGGGGAAGGTATTGCAACAGAAGGCCACCGTGGCGAAAGATGGGAAGTGGTCGGTCTCGCTGGACCCGGTGCCTCCGAGCCTCGCGCTCGGCCTGAGGATCAAAGGCAAGAACCAGATCGAGATCAAGGAAGTTCTGTCCGGCGATGTGTGGCATGTCTCGGGTCAATCGAATATGCGTTACCCCTTGGTGAAGCTCGACCTGACCGAAGAAGATTTCGCCAAACTCGACTACCCGAACATCCGCTTCATGTTCGCCCCGTCGAGCCGGTGGAATCCGGTCCAACCTTCGCCAAAGCGTTCTGGATTGCTCTCCGCGCTGGCGTTGTATTTCGCCGAAGCGCTGCATGCCGACTTGGACCGGCCGATTGGTATCATCGACTCCTCGAAGAATGGAGCCGGCGCGCAGCAGTTCATCAGTAAGGAAGCGGTGGCCGCCGATCCCCAGTTGGCCGAGTCGCTCGCCGTCCACGGCCTGCCGATCGGCGACCAGTTTGATCGCAGTGTCGCTGGCATCGTCCCCTATACGGTGCGCGGCGTGTTCTGGTGCCAGGGAGAAGCGAACCGGGATTTTCCGGAAACCTACCGCCGTCTGCTTCCGGCATTGATGGCAGACTGGCGCGGGCTGTGGGGACAGCCGGAACTCCCCTTTATCGTCGTCCAGAATGCAAACTACCAGGAGCGGAAACCGGCGCCCTGGGAGGGGGGCGACTGCGCCATTCGCGAGGCTCAACTCCAGGTGGTGCAGAGCGATCCGCATGCCGCCTTGGTCGTGGCCATCGACCTTGGGATCGCTGAGAATGTGCATTACCCGAACAAGCGCCCCGCCGCACTGCGTGCCGCACGTTGCGCGCGGGCGCTGGCCTACGGAGAAGATCTCGTCTACTCCGGGCCGCTGTTCAAGGAAGCCCGATTCGAAGACGGGAAAGCCATCGTATCCTTCACGCATGTCGGCGGCGGGCTCGTCGCGAAGGGTGACGAGTTGAAAGGCTTTCTCCTGCTCGACAAAAAGAAACGCCCGGTCCGCGCCGAGGCTGTCATTGTTGGAGATACGGTGGTTGTTAGCAGCCCGCAGGTGCCGGATCCGGTTGCCGTGCGATACGCCTGGGAGCGGAACCCCGAGTGCAATCTGTACAACGCCGAAGGTTTGCCCGCGTCTCCTTTCAGGAGCGATACGTTTGCCAACTACTTCACTCAGGACAAGCAGCCGGAAAAGAAATCGGGGTCCACAGGCAAACAGCCCGAAGATACTGCCCACGCTTCTGTCAAAATGGCTCCACGAAAAGTAGCCACGGACCCGGCCCGGCTCGAGCGTATTCGTGCGGCGAAGATGCCTGAGGTCACCGAGCCGATCCTGTACGACACCCCGGAAGCGGACGCGGTGCTGTCGGCCCTCGAGGTCTTGCCGCCGGACAATGCCTTCAACGAGGTCATCACGGACTGGCCGGTGCATCCCAAGTCGCACGACATTCTGGATTCGGTAGGGCTGGACCTACCGCTGCGTTACAACACCGACATGGCCTTTGTGTTGGTTCCCTCGTCGCAGCCCAAGGTTCCGGTCGTGTTGGGCAAGTTCAAGTCCGAGAGCGATCCCGGCCCTTACCCCCGTGCCCGCAAACATGCCTATCGAAGGCTGGCCGGAGATGTACAAACGGAAGAGCACGTTCCAACATCTTTCCTTTGAGGACGTGCAGCGCGATCGCATGGAACTTCGCGGCGACCGGCACGCGATTGTGGTCGATCCGCACAAACGCATGCTGTACGAGTTCTACTCGGCCCGCCTGACCGACGACGGCTGGGAAGCCAAAGGGGCTGCCATTTTCGATCTGAAGTCAAACCGCCTGCGTCCCGAGGGCTGGACATCGGCCGATGCCGCAGGGCTGCCGATCTTTCCTGCCGTCGCCCGCTACGACGAACTCAAGCGTGGCATCGTCGAACATGCCATGCGCGTGACCGTCCGCCAAACCCGCAGGGCCTATGTGCATCCTGCCACGCACTATGCCAGCCGGCTGACGGACAAGAACCTGCCGCGGATGGGGGAACGCTTGCGACTGCGGGCGGATTTTGACATCAGCGGATTCTCGCCCGAGGTTCAGGCAATTCTGCGGGGTTTGAAGAAGTACGGCATGTTCGTCGCCGACAATGGGATTGAATGGGCCATTTCCGTGACGCCGGATCCGCGGATTCCCAACTTGCATGAAGAACTGCGCAAGATCCAAGGCCGGGACTTCGAAGTCGTCGTTGCGCCAGATTGATTGAGCCGAACCGACGAACGATCCTCGGCTTCTGAACGGATCCCGCGGCTGCTGGAATCTAGCTGCGTCGAGGGGCTCCAGAATCGCGAGCAGTCACTGAAAATAGCCAAGCGCCGTGCTGGTCTGCGGCGTCGCGCCAAGATAATGCAACTCTTCGAACTTCCGCCGCGCATGCTCCCGACTGCGGTCTTCGGTGAAGTAGAACCCCATCTCTCCAGACGATGGGCCGAAGTTGTACGAAGCCAGCCACCGAATCGTTCGTCTGACTGACGAATCAGGCTGGCGGTGGGTGCGAATCACATGGTCTCGAAGTCAATCAGCCGTTCTGTCGTCAGACCACACGACGTACAGGTCGTATCAAGACTGAACCATGCGAAGGCGTCTGGCCAAGTATTCGGGTCCAGGTCAAAGTCCCATTCACCTTCAAACTCTTCAAATCCTTCACTAAGAATCTGAACAACCATTCGGTGCACGGTGGCATGGCACGCGACACATTGCCAACATTCCAGCGGTGGCCGTGGCAATGCTATCTGTTGAGCTTCCCGGCAGATGTAGCCGTTCCAGCCATGGTAGTGCGAGTCCAGCAGCAGATGCTCGGTGCGACAGCGTGAGCAACGAGCTTTCAGCACGAGAAAATAGTTGCCGTCAATCTCTGCTTCCACGGGGAACTTCACACCATTCAGTTCGCGCATCTGCCCTGGATGGAGCAACGCGAGTTCGTCGCAGCCACAATGGCACACAACGCGCGCATTCAGCGGTTCGGTATCGACGTCCACGTCCGGACGCGATACGCAGTTTTGCAAGTGAGTTGGAGTTGGCATCATCTGAATGCTCTCGATTTTTCAATCCTAACCCGAAGCATCAGCCAGGAAGTATGACAGGCGTTGTCGCCAGCGATCGTGGACGGTAGTTCGGCAGCTCGTCAAGAACCCGCCCGACTCAGGCTACTCGGTGCTTGTCTTGCTGACGCAGTAGAGATATTGGTCGCTGCGCAAGAACATCTGGCCGTTGCTGACCGCCGGCGTGGCGTTGAAAATGCTGGCGTCTTCGAGTTGATTGTGTGCCAGAACCTTGGGATGAGCGCCGGTCGTGGTGACGAATACGCCATCTTCGCGCGTGACAATGAACAGCCTGTCACCAACGGCCACCGGAGATGCGTAAATCTGAGGGCTGCCGGAACTGGCCAGCCGTTCTCTCGACAGGACCTCTCCAGTCTTCGCACTCACGGACCCCAACACGCCCCGTTCACTCACGGCGTAGAGAAAATCTCCGACCAGCACCGGCGAGGTGATCCCGGAACCTACACCTTGGGCTTTCCAAAGCAGCCGGCTTTCGCTCACATCGCCACGTCCACCGGCACGCACGGCCATCAAGACAGACGGCCTGCCGCCATATACGCTGTAAACAACATCACCCTCCGTCACAGGACTGGGGGCGGCGTACGACTGCTCATTCTTGGCGGTCCACAAGGTTTCGCCGTTGGCCGGATCCAGCCCTAGCAATTTGCCCTTCACGCTGAAGATCAATTCTTCTGCACCATCATCAAGCTTCGCAATGACTGGCGTACTCCAAGAGCTAATCACTGGGCGGACGCGCCACTGCACCTCACCCGTTTTCGGATCGAAGGCGAACAGCGATTGACTTTCGATCGTGGCGTTGGCAAACAACCGCCCTTGGTGCAGTACCGGAGATCCGGCAGACCCCCAGTTGTGGAAACCTCGCCCCAGGTCGGCCGTCCAGAGTTGGTTGCCTTCCAGATCGAAGCAGAACAGCCCGGTCTTTCCGAGCGAAACGTACAACCGTGAGCCATCGCAGTAGGGGGTGTTGGTGGTGTAACCGTGGAGAACCAGAAAGTCAGCGTACGAAGCAATCGGCTGTTTCGCCTGAATATCTTGCCGCCACAGCAACTTCCCATCGCTGCGTTGGAAACAGAGCACGTGCTGCACCAAGGCGGCCTCATCCCCCGGCTCCTCTTGCGACAGCCCATACCCGCTGTAGGCGGTGAGAAAAACTCGGTCTCCCCAAATCACAGGACTCGAGCCACCTGGTCCAGGCAGCTTGGTCCGCCATGCGAGGTTCTTGGTCAATGAGAACTCGGTCGGCACCTGGTCATCCGCTGCCATCGCCTGGCCACCTGGACCACGGAACCGAGGCCAATCGTCCGCCTGAACCGACACTTCCCCCAGAGGGTGAACGGCCAGACTGCCGAGCAACAGCCCGACGGCCAATAGGGCAAGTTTACGAACGCGCCTGCTGATGGTCATAAGAATTAAGCCCTGGTTGGGGAATCGAATCAGTCTGTCTCGCCTAGTTCGCTGCGGTTTCTGACTCCGGCGTGTCCCAGCCGAGGCTGCGTTGTACGGCTTTGCGCCACTGGGCACTTCGCGCGTTTCGCGTTGCCTCGTCCATTTGCGGTTCGAAGCGGCGATCCAAAGCCCAATTGGCTTGGACCTGTTCGAGATCATCCCAATAGCCCACGGCCAGGCCAGCCAGGTAGGCGGCCCCCAAAGCAGTCGTCTCGATAATTTTCGGTCGCACCACCGGAGCCCCGAGCAAATCAGACCTGAAAAAACTGCAAGAGCGGCGCACTCCGTGACGCCCCAAACCATCAACGCTTGCAACTCCCGCAAAGAAATGCCAGAATCTTTCTCCATGCAGGCAATCAGATCAGCAGACTGAAAAGCGATCGCCTCCAGTGCGGCCCGGGCAAAATGCGCCCGCGCCGGTTCCCCGGGTCGATTCCAAATGCCGCTCCACGCGTAGGGATCCCAATGCGGCGTGCCCCGAGCCCGACGAATGCCGGCACCAAATATACACCGCCGGCATCCTCCACCGTGGCCGCCAGTTTTCGATATCTCCGGATGTCTGAATGATCTTCAGTCCGTCGCGCAGCCATTGCACCACCGCCCCGGCGACGAACACCGATAGCCTTCCAGGCAATAGGTGACTTCCCGTCAATGCCCCAGCCGATGGTCGTCAGCAGATTGTTCTTCGACTCGGACCGGTTTCTCGCCGGTATTCATCAGAATAAAGCACCCGGTGCCGTAGGTGTTCTTGGCCTCGCCCGGCTCGAAGCAGACCTGCCCGACCGTGGCCGCCTGCTGGTCGCCCGCGATGCCGGTAACGGTATTCGCCCGCCGAACATTTCTTCGGGTCGGTTTCGCCATAGTAACCGCTAGTTGGCCCACGTCGGGCAGCATGGCACGGGGGATGTCCAGAATCTTGAGCAGTTCCTCGTCCCAGTCCAGCGTGTGGATGTTGAAGATCAACGTGCGGCTGGCATTGCTGTAGTCGGTGGCGTGAACCAGTTTGCCGCCCGTCAGTCGCCAAACAGATAGGTGTCGACGGTCCCGAACAAGAATTTCACCCTTCTCCGCACGTTTACGCAGCCCTTCTATCGGTCCAGCAGGTACTTGATCTTCGTTCCGGAGAAATAGGCGTCCACCACCAGTCCCGTCTTTTCGCGAAACGGATTCGTGTCCGTCGGCTTTCAGACGGTCACAAATTCCGCGGTCACCCGACTTTGCCAGACAATGGCATTGGCAATCGGCCGGCCTGTATCGCGATCCCAGAGAATGGTGGTCTCACGCTGGTTCGCAACTCCAATACCAGCAACCTGATGGGCTTCGATTTGGGCCGCCGCCAACGCTTCTCGGGCGACCCGAAGCTGCGAGTTCCAGATGTCCTCGGGATCATGTTCAACGACCCCACGTCGTGGAAGGATCTGCGGAAATTCTTCCTGCGCCTGCCCTACGACCTCACCTTGCCGATCAAAGACCATCGCTCTGCTAGAGGTCGTCCCTTGGTCCAAAGCTAACACGTATTTTTGCATTGCGAGGTTCCCCTGCATCTGTTTGGCACTCTTGATTCCGCAATCTACACCGAAACCTGCCTCAACGCGACAAGCCGATTGGCATGAAAGATGCAGGAAACGAGGATTGTGCAAGGCACAACGAATATGAGACCCGGACAATGAGAGAGTGGCCTACGTCATACGTCCCACGTCTCGGAATCCGGAGCAGTTACTTTTATTTAATCCCAACCAATAAGGATCTCCACCACCTGCTCTTTGCCATGATGCTCGGCGCTCTCACTACCGCTCCGTTGACACTGGCCGGTTGCCAGGAAGAGGGGCCTGGCGAGAAGATCGGCGAAGGAATTGACGAAGCGATCGAGGACGCCCACGAGAATCGGGAGCCCTAGGCAAGGAAAAGCGTTCTATCTCCGGGACACGGTGATTATGCTCGAAGGTACCGCCTTAGAGATGTAGAACGCTGATGCCCAAAGGGGAGTTTGATGCCGATTCGCGAGACTGGCCGCGTCACTTGTTGTCCACGCAGTACCCTCTTGACTCTTTCCACGATGGTCCTGACCGCCTGGTGGCTGGTGAAGTTGCATCGCAGGACGCTCGTGCTTTTAC
>CALOEH010000164.1:0-17849 GCA_942492195.1 uncultured Planctomycetia bacterium
GTGACCGGGGCGAGCCGGGGGATCGGTCGGGCGATTGCCGAAGCGATGGCCGCCGAGAAAGCCCACGTGGTGGTGGCGGCTCGCAGCGGTGCCGCTTTGGACGAAGTCGCGAAGGCCATACAGACCGATGGCCACCAGGTGTTGAGCGTCGCGACCGATGTCACCAACGAAGAAGAGGTGGATGCCTTGTTCGCCGCCGTCGCCTACGAGTTTGGCAGACTGGACGTACTGGTGAACAATGCCGGCGTGTTCAACGGCGGCCCTCTCGACGAACTTTCGCTGGCAGATTGGGAACACGTCATGGCGGTCAATCTACGCGGCCCGTTCCTTTGCACTCGGGGAGCCATGCGAATCATGAAACGTCAGGAGGGGGGCCGGATTATCAACATCGGCTCGATCTCCGGACAACGCGCCAGACCCAATTCGGCCCCGTATACCACTTCCAAACATGGCCTGTGGGGGCTGACCCAATCCACGGCTTTGGAAGGCCGCGAACATGGCATCACCTGCTGCTGCCTGAACCCTGGCAACGTGATGGTCGAACGCCGCGAAACCAATCGCCCCGAAGATGCCGAACCGATGATGGCCCCCAGCGACTTGGCCGAGGTGGCTCTGCTGATGGCAACCTTGCCGCCCCATGTTGAGATGCTCGAAGCCATCGTTCTGCCGCACCAGCAAAAGTATGTCGGGCGCGGGTGATGCAGCAGAAAGTAGTCGTCACGAGGTCCTTCGCCGTTGCCAGGGCGCGAATATCTCTTGTAAACCCAGGTTGCGAGCAACCTCGGCTACCCCGCTTTGTCGCGGCAAAGTTTTCGGGTGCCATCGCACCCAACCCGAAATTTAAGCGTTGACGCAGCGCTAATAACCCAACCGGGTTTGCAACGTCGCCGAGGGCTGGGATTGGCGGAACCGGCTAAACTCTGCCTGCCGTTCCAGCAATAGGTTGACTGCGTAGCGGGCATGGGGCGAAGAGGCATCCACCACGTTGGCTGGTTGGAGCCGCAGTTCGCTATGTGCCGTGCCGTTGCTCCAAGCTTGATAAATCTGCATGCCAGGGTCGGTGGTGGATTGCTGCCGAAGCCCATGTTGCATGGTGGCCAGTTGCACCAATGGTTGTGGATCGCCTGTGTGGCCGTGGAAGATGATTCGCTGCACAGTCCGGTTGACGTCAAAGTAGTAGGTCAACGAGCCAGCCAGATCGAAGGATGATGTGCCGGTCACCAACGGCACACGGTAGCCTTTGAGTTCTCCCGCGGCAGTGATGGTCGAAACTCGCCCCCAGCGTTGGAAGATCCATTGTGGCGTGGCATCCCAGCGAAACACCTCTCCCAGCGGGACGATGCTAGCGTTCAAGTTCTGCACCTGTGGTGCCACGGGAACACCGTCCTCGGACGAGTTTGCGTCTTCGGCAGATCCGCCTGAGATCATGGTCGCCAGCGGCGTCTCGGTGGCAACGTACGGAACGCCGATGGCCGCCGCCGCGGCCGAACCAAGCAGTGCGCGTTTCAAAAGCATGGGCCAGCTCGTCCAAGATGCGAAAAGGGAGATCCAACAACCCAGGGCCTCGAACCAACGTTGAGCTTCCGCTCACAAGCAAGAATCCGCTCCCCGTTGGTGGCTGAACTTGAGTCAAAATGATCAAATTCTTCCTTCAAGAGTCCAACGTCGCCAATCTATTGGATCGGCTCAAAACTGGTTCGCCTTGGTTCGATTTCGCCAACCTATGAAAATCGGCCCAACCAGCAATGCTTCAACCTCCTGTCAAACCGCTCGACGGGTGGGCAGCGGTTTCCATAGATCTCAGGCGTGAGCCGACACTTCTTCCGTGATCCATCCACGTCTTTCCGTGGGGCACACCCCTTGGACAAGCAAGCCACCGCTCGTTCGTTGTTTTGTGCCCGGCTGCCCCGTCTATGCTGCGTGCTTCCGAAACTTGACGTGAACTCCCAAGGCCAACAGTTCGCTGCAAATCTTATCGAAGGCTCGGTCCGAACTGTGGAGCAGTGGAATGAGTTGCTCCTCTCCGCGCACCTGACGGATCATGTTGAGCTCGGACGCAAAGGACTCGCATCCATCCGTGAAGTGGTCGTAGGCGATGAAGTAATTCTCATCAACCAGCGGGAACTCAAGCTTCGCTCGAGGCAGCCTCAGAGTGCCTTGGGCTTTGAGTATCTCCAACAGCGGCGTCTTGTCAGACGGAGAGCGAGACCGCACCGTTAGGCAAATGGCCAACAGTGCTATGGAGGTTGCCAGCACAATGGCCACTGTCAACAACAGCACGGCTTGGTTGTGAATCGCCAATGAGTGGAGAAGCCACAAGAAGAATGCGAACAATGGCACACAAACGGCAAAGTTCCATAGAACCGAGTTTGGAGACGGCACGATCGCAAACGCAGTGCGGCTGTTGACAACCTTCCACGTCCTAAGGTTGTGGTAGGAAGTGTGCTGGCGATTCATCTTAGTCTCTCCCGACCGGTCCCGACGTGCCGATGGCACTTGCCTGGCATTGAGGCTCAAATGGTTCCACGTTTTATTGTAACATTGCCCAACGCGCACATGAAACAACGCCGGACGCCAAGCAACACTTGTGGGGTATTCTCAAGTTGTTCTCTCGCTTATGCTTCGGAGGAAAGCTGAAAATACCTGGCCGTCCCGGTTGCGATTCTGGCGTTGTTGTATCTGGGCAGCGGTTCCAATAGATTTGGGGCGTGAGCCAACTCTTCTTCTGTGAATTACCCACGACTTCCCGTGAGGCACCATCCCTTGGACAAGCAAGCCACGATTGCTTCGCTGTTTTGTGCCCGAGTTCGCCAGCCGAGCGAAGCTCCCGCATTGCTAACGTACCAGGGAGATTCGCTGACACCGGTGACCTGGCAGGCACTGGCTGCTGATGTGGCCGCGTGGGGTGTTGCCCTGCAGCGTTTGGGAATCGTGGCGGGAGACCGTGTGGCGCAGGTTTCTGAGAATCGCTACGAGTGGGTGGTGTTGGATCTGGCTCTCTTGGTCCTAGGAGCGGTGCACGTCCCAGTACATGCCACGCTATCGGGGCATCAGATTGCCTACCAGGCCAACGAACAGCGAATCAAGCTGGTACTGCTCAGCGGTCCGGCTCAAGCGGAGAAACTGGCTCCACACCGCCCCCTGGCCGCTGAGATGTTTTCGTACGACCCCTGCGATTTAGCATCTTCAGGCGTGCCCGTTCGCCCCTGGAATGAGATGCTCGGCAATCTTCCCTCGGACCCGCTTTCCTGGATTGCCCCTTTGGCGGGTGCCCGCCGCCCGGACGAATTCGGCGACACATTTCTTTACACCTCAGGAACGACAGGTGAGCCCAAAGGGGTGCTGCTCTCGCAGGGAAACCTGACCTCCAACGCCGTGTCCACCATGGCGGCGTTTCCGCAGGAATCTGGCGACGTGCGGCTGAGTTGGCTGCCGCTGAGCCACATCTTTGCCCGCACGTGCGACTTGTACACATGGCTGATCACACCCGAGATGACCCTTGCTCTAGGACGGGGCAGAGACACCGTGGTGCCAGACTGTCAGGCGGTTCGCCCCACCCTGCTCAACGGCGTGCCGTATTTCTTTGAGAAGGTCTCTCGTCATCTTTGCAGTACCGATCCGCCCGGCGACGTACAGGCCATGCTTGGTGGTCGGCTGCGAATGTGCTGTTCAGGGGGAGCGGCGCTGCCAGATGCGGTAGGACAATTCTTCAACGATCAAGGGGTGGTGCTTGTTCAAGGATACGGACTGACCGAGACTTCGCCGGTGATTACGGTGGGCACGGAGTTTCGACCTGGCAGTGTCGGACGTCCGATTCCTGATGTCGAAGTCCAGTTTGCCGCGGACGGCGAGATCCTTACCCGTGGCCCCCATGTCATGCTCGGCTATTGGGAACTGCCCGAAGCCACAGCCGAAGTGCTTCGAGATGGCTGGTTTTATACCGGCGATCTGGGTTCCCAAGACGAAGACGGCTTTGTGTACATCACCGGCCGCAAGAAGGAAATCATTGTCACTTCAGGTGGCAAGAACATCGCTCCCCAGTTGCTCGAAGGGCTGCTCAACCAGCATCCGCTGATTGAACAGGCCGTCGTGTTCGGTGACGCCAGGGCGTATCTCACCGCCTTGCTGGTTCCCGACAGGCAAGCCCTCAGCGCGGCTCTCACCGCTCCGGACAGCTCACCATCTGCTGCGGTGCCGCCGTTAGAAGACCCCCACGCCATGCAGCTTCTCCGCGATGCCGTGGACCAACAGTTGGCAGAACTTTCACCGCACGAACAGATTGGGCGGTTTTCCCTGCTGGCTGCCCCACTCACTATTGAGTCTGGCGAACTCACGCCGACTCTCAAGCTGCGGCGGAAGGTGATTGCCGAGAAGTACGCTGCCCAGGTCCAAGCCCTGTACGAAACTTCTGGTAACTCGCAATGACGGCGAGCGTCGGGCTTGCTACCATTGCCCAAAGAAAGAATGGATCAGCCCCTTTGGCAGATCAAAAGACCTTCCAACCCCCTCCTTCCCTGCAAGCCAACTTTGAGAGGCGTCTTGCCAAATGGCACGTTGGCCACGACATACTTGGACCACACTGTTTACCTATGCCTTGATCTTTGTGGCGTTCCCGATTTGCTGCTTCCTCGCCTACGCCTGGGTGCGTGGCTGGCAGCTTTGGTAGGCATTGCAAAGTGCCGAGCGCCGCGCTGTGGAGCCTGCCGAACATGACCGCCGATTTAACGCAATCCCTGCAACAGGTTCGCGATGACGTGGGACGCATTCCCCGCGTCCGGCTAGGGCACCTACCGACCCCGCTCGAACCACTCCTGAGACTCTCGGCAGAGATGGCGGGTCCTCCCGTCTTCATCAAGCGAGATGATTGCACCGGACTGGCGATGGGAGGCAACAAAACTCGCCACAACGAGTTTGTCCTGGCCCATGCCCTCTCTGAGCAGGCAGACGTGTTTGTCTGGGGGGCCGGTGTCCAATCCAACAACTGCCGCCAAACCGCCGCCGCCTGCGCCAAGCTAGGGCTCGAGTGCCGGCTGTTTCTAGGCGGGGCCACTACCCTGAAGAGGTCCAGGGGAACCTGCTGCTGGATCACATTCTGGGTGCTCAGGTGACGATTGTGGACGAGCCGATTGGTCCAGCATTGGACGATCGGCTCCTTGCCGAAGCCGAAAAACTTCGCAAATCTGGCCGGGTTCCCTATGTCTGGGATCGCCACATCGTGAAACCGCGAGCCGCAATCAGCTACGTGCTCTGCCTGGTCGAAATCCTGGAACAGCTGCAGCAACTGGAGCAAACGCCGCAGGCCGTCTATGTCTGCTCTGCCGGCAGTACCGGTGCAGGGCTGGTTGCCGCTCAGGCTCACTTGAATCTTGATTTCCCGGTACGCAACATCGCCCCGATCCGCTGGCCCTGGAATCTGCAAGAAGACCTGGCCAGCATTGCCAACGAAGTTTGCTCCATGTTGGGCTGGCCCGAACGCGTCACTCCGTCAGACATTGACGCGACCGAAGACTTCGTCGGCGAAGACTATGGAATCCCGTCACCCGCCGGAATGGATGCACTCAGCTTGGTGGCGCAAACGGAAGGGATCTTGCTGGATCCCATCTACAGCGCCAAAGCCATGGCGGCCGTGCTGACGGACATTCGCACGGGTCGCCTGACCGGCAATCGGCCCATCGTGTTCGTCCACACGGGTGGAACTCCCGCGTTGTTCGCTTATCACCAGGCCATGGCCGCCGAATTTGCCGAGTAGGACGAGAAGAAGCTGCGAATCAACCCGCCGTATCGACTCCTCTGCTCCTCTGCACGAAACGCTAGCACGCCCCCGGAGAGGGCGAGGTCTTGCTGCAAGGCATTTCCCGCGTGTCTGCTGGCAATGGCCTGGAGCATCTTCGCAAGCTCCAACTCGTTGGCGATTCTTGGCACATCCCACGCTTTGAGAAAGCCCCCGCTGGCCTGCCGCCTGCGGTCTGAAATCACTGACGGCACGCAGCAATGACGTTGCCTTGCTGGGCTGGTTTTGATATTCGATTCCTCGGATCACCAACCAGTTATCTCTCGTCAGCGCGCACAGGCGTTACGTCCTTTCGCATCCAAGGCACTCCAGAATGATTGAACTCGCGGCCTCTGCAACTACGGATCAGCATGGCTGGAACCTGCTTCCGGTCCTCCGGCGGCGATGGCGAACCGTGGTTATCTGTACCGCCGTTGCCGCATGTTTGGCAGCGGGTGCTTGGGCAAGAGTGCCGGTGGTCTTCGAATCCCAGGCTCAGGTGCTGCTCAGCAAGCACGAGGTGCTGCTGGCTCCGCAAACCAAACCGATGCAGGAGATTGTTCAAGTTCATAGCAGCGAACTAGCCACGCAGGCTGAGATTGCCAGATCCACCGAAGTGATTTCCGTGGCACTCAAAGAACACGGACTGGAGAAGTTGCCAAGTCTGACTCCGCCGGACACCACCACTCCGCCAGCTGAAGTAGTCCGAGCCGGCCTGCAGGTGATGCCTGGGGCGCGGGTTTCTGAAGTTCTCGAATTCCGCTTGCGCAGCCGCAACCCTGCAGACGGCCAACAGGTCTTGAATGCCGTCTTGAACCAATACGGGCGGTTCGTGCAAGACGCCGGGGCTGGTGTTCGACAGTCGGCAGCTGAAGTTGGCCAGGCAATGGAAAACGCCACCTCCAAGTCCGGGGCCCACAATCGGGTTTCGTGGCTCAATTCGCAAACCATCACTCCTGCCTCACAGGGACGCAACGTATCTCCCGGCCTGGCCTTGTACCTGGCCATGGGAATCTTGGGCGGATGCGTCTCAGGCGTTGGCTTGGCCTGTTTGCAGCAAGTGCTCGACCGCTCGTTCGAATCAACGGTTGATCTCGAAAACTGGACCCATCTTCCGGTGTTGACGCGATTGCCGAACCTGACGCCTACCGCGACCGGTTCTTCGCAAAAACCGCTGGCACCCGAAGAGGAGTCGCTCCGCAGACTGCGGAGCTATTTGACCGCCACGGCGGATTCTGGCGACAAGGTGCTGGCCATTGCCAGCGTGAACCCAGGCGGCGGAACCTCAACACTGACCGCCAATCTTGCCTGTTGCGTCAGCCGAACCGGCAAACGCGTGCTGTTGATCGACTGCCATCTGCACGCCCCCACGCTGCATACGCTGTTGGGTGTTGCCGCCCAGCCTGGTCTGACACAAGCCTTGGGCCAACGCAAAGACCCGGCGCAGTTCATCCAACAAGTTCCGGGTACCGAAACTTGGGTGCTCGCGGCAGGTGTTGACGGAGGGGGAGCGGCGGACTTGTTCGAATCGCAAGAGTTCGCCACGTTCCTGGCAACCGCCCGAGAGCAGTATGACATGGTCTTGCTGGACTGTCCGGCCGTTCTGGCCACGGCAGATGCGGCCAGCTTGGGTTCGTTGGCAGATCGGATGCTGCTCAACGTGCATCCGTCTCACGATACCCGTCCGACCGTGCGCTGGGCTCAGGTGTTGCTGGACAGGTGCGAGGTCCATCTCGTGGGACTGGTTGTGAACGGTTGCGATCGAGAGCTTCCGGCGGCCGAAGAATTCGGCCAGCTGCGGCGCGGTCGCCAGCGAGAGACGAATTCCGCACCGACGCAACCTCCTCGTGTTGGTCCTCCCGCCCCCAAGAGCAAGTCCCGGTTCCGCCCAACGGTGGACCGTTAGATACCTTAGAAGAGAACTCGTTCCGTTTGAGTCAGGTTGTTAGCGTGGGCATGCTGGAGTGCAAGTGACAATCAACCAACAATTTGGCTCTGCCCACGCAAACGAGGACGGTTCTGCATTGGTTCGAGATCCTCGTTAGAAGTTCTCGGCGATCTGGCCGCCAGGTGCCTTCGACATGGACCAGTCTAGCTGAGGAGAACTGAGATGGCCGAAGATGCGCTCATGACGCAACCGCTCGCCGCGGCACACCCTCGCCGCTACGACGCCTGGATCTATGTCGCACTCAGCACGGCCTTGTTGGGCACCTACACGCTGGCGAACCCCTACGCGAAGTCGCCGTGGACCATTGCCCTCTGCTGGGCGGTTTACGCCGTGGCATCGATTCCGATGTTCCGCTATCTGCGCGGCGGGTTCACCCAACCGGTCCCGTTCATGGCCCTGCACGGTTTCTTCTATGCCATTGGGCTCGGATTCACCGGCTTGATGCCCACCACGGCATCGACCTGCGGAAAGCTGCCGATTCTGCGGATTAGCGAGTCAATGCTTCAACGCGGGCTGTTGCTGACGCTGGTGGGTGTGGTGATGCTGCTGTGCGGCTACTACGCCACCCGATGGTTGCTTCCCCGCCGATTGGGATCGGTCGCATTCGCGCAGTTTCGTAGCAGTTCGGACATGCAGCGCTGTCTCTGGTTGATGACCATTGCGGTGGCTGCCATGCAGTTGTTACGGCTCAAAGTAGGCATCGGGGTTCTGCAAGAAGCGGCAACCACCTGTTCGACATTTACCTTTGCGCTGTGGTCCTTTCTGTTCTTCTCGAAGCAACTCGGCCGATTGTCTCAGGCGGCGTATCTGCTGCTGGTACTGCCCTACACGCTTGTCTTGTTTGACGGCATTGGGGCTGGAAAACTGGCCACCACCGTGCTCTCGCTCCTGGTGATGGCCATGGCTTACATGTACGCCAAACGGCGGATTCCCTGGTCCATGGTGGCCGTGGCGGTGCTGCTGGTCGTTGTGCTCCAACCCATCAAGCAACAATTTCGCAGAGCGACTTGGGCCACCGGAAGGACCAATTGGACCCACATGGCCTCTAAGGTGGGAGCGGTCGAAGGGCTCTCGATGATGGGGCAACTGATGGTAGATGCCTACTGGCACAACGACCACCAAGAGTCCAACGGCTGGGAGTTCCTTGAGAACAGTATCGATCGCATCAATCACTCGGTAGTGACGGCCGCCATCATTGCCGATACGCCTGTGCGTCAACCATTCCGAGGCGGAGCCACGTATGCCCCGCTGTTGACCAAGTGGATTCCCCGAGCCCTATGGGCTGGCAAACCGATCGAGAATCTAGGCAATCGCTGGGCCAGCGAGTACGGCTACCTGCACACGCACGACATTGTCACCAGCTTCAATCTGCCGTGGCTGCCTGAGTTCTACATGAACTTCGGCACGCCTGGCATCGTGTTTGGCATGCTGCTGCTGGGAGTCATCTTTCAAGTCTTCAACCGGCTCGTGTGGGAGTCTCCGCGTGGGCCGTTGGAGTACGCCTTCGGCCTGGCGCTGGCAGATTCGGTAATGCTGCCGGAGAGTAACTTCTCGCTGATGTTCGGCAGTCTGATGATTGGAATCGTGGTCCTCTGTCTGTTCATCGTCGGTTGCCAGACTCTCGTCCACGCCGGAAGCAGGGCCAGCTTCGTCCCGCCGCTTGGTATCCGGCGGAAGTACCAGTTGGGCTAATGCCCTGCCTGAGTGCGAATGGTGCGGTGATTGCCCGACGTTACCCTGCCTGAGCGTTCACTCCGGCAATCAGTTCGGCAATCCGGACGCAGAAGTTGTCATTGAGGACGAGGATCTCGCCGCGGGCGACAAGTCGGCCATTGACAAAGATATCGACCGGGTCGCCAGCCAGTTTATCCAAGGCGACCACCGACCCTTTGCGGAGTTTCAGCACGTCTTCCAGATACATCTGCGTTCGGCCTAGCTCAATCTTCAGATCAAGGTCCACATCGCGGATGAGTTCGAGCGTCGCGGCATCGGTGGAGGGGGGAGAGCCAGAAAAATCTTTTAGTTCGAAGGGCCGAACTTCGGCATCCGTTTCGACAGGCTGATCGACCGAAGCAAGTGCTTGCTCTGCTTGCGACAGCAGGAACTCGATGTCGCCAGCGGTGATCGCCTCGCCGCTTTCAGTGCTGCCACGCTTGGGTTCGTTGGAACCGTCGGCTTCGGACTGCTTGGCACCCTGACTCAGCAGGGCGTCAATCTCATCCTGGCGCAATGCGGTCCCTTGAGCATCCTGATTCGCAGCCGAATCTGCCCCGGCGTCCGGCGTTTGTTCGTCCATCGGTTTGTCGTCAGCCATGGCAGCGAAATCCTTTCGGGCGACCAACGTTACCCACCTTCGGCCAGCGTGCTATCGCTGATAGCGGTTGCCGATTGGGGCTCAATCCATTGTCGTTACTGTTCAATGAACGAGAACTGCTCAAAGCCCACTCGCTTCAAGAGCGGTTTGCCGAGCGTCTCGTTTACCTTCGTCAATAGCCGCCGCTTGATCAAGCCCAACTTGGCGTCGGCAAAGTCTTCGATCTCGGCACTGCGGATCGTTTCGATGACCTGTTCGCGAACCCGCCGCTCGTGCAGTCCGTACAGTTTGGTCCAGTCGGATTTCTCCTCTTCCAGGATCGCTCCATAGAGGACGAAATCGAACCGCATCGAAGAACCGGACGCAGGCTCGTAGGTGGAGATCGTGAAGGTATCCAGATCCACCTCGGCCAGTTGTTTGTGATCCAGCATTTCGTCGAGTTCTTCGGCAAACAATTCCCCTTCTTGCTTCTCTGGCATCTTAAGACCGGCGGCCACCGCGGCCTGCTCAGGCGAAGGGGTATAGATGTACGCCAGCACACACTCGCCCACGATCACAGCGACCAAAAACAAGACAACGGAAAGTTTGACAATCATTCCCGACTTGCCAGAAGCGGTGCCATCGGTCTCAGCGGGAGTTTCAGGAGTGTCCATGGTGTCTGACTGCCTGGCAAAAGTAATCAAGAGGTTTCCTGCAAAGCGGAGACCTTCTCCACTTTGGTGATCTAACGAGGTAGGACTTCGACGCAATTTGAGCTTCCGCTTGTCATCACGACGGAGCGTGACGACTACTTTTCCGCTGGTCGCTAAACCTTGACTCAAACGCTCTAGGGTTGATCTATCTGTCGATACCGTTGATCACGCTGCGACTGTTCTCCTTCGAAATCGGTAGCGAGTTCGTCCATCAAGAAGACATCGACTCGGGCGTTCTCGCGTTGCCTTCGCGAAGCGGGGTCGAGCACGCGCGGTTCGTTGGCCGCGGCGACACTGATACGGATCCGCCGTTCTTCCACACCCATGCTGACCAGATAATCCAACGTGCTACGGCAGCGCGCGTAGGCCAACTGCCAGTTGTCTTCGAAACCGGGTGATTCGCTGGGGAGCTGGTACATGGTATGTCCGCGGATCTCGAGCTTCTGCGGCTTGCCGAGAATCTGGCCCAAGATGCGGTGCAGTTGGACCTTGTTGTTCTCGCTCAACAGGCTCTCGCCCGGCGTGAAGAAAATGACTCCTCCCACGGCGGTTTGCGAACCAGGACGAATGATCTCTACTTGTGGATTCTCGCCTGTGGGAGCTTTGGTTTTGTCGCCTCCTCGGTGCGTATCCAAACGTTTCGAACGCCCTTGGCTGGAGAGTTCGGTCTTATCCGAGTTTCTGGGGCGGTGCGGCCCCGGGGCCATGCTGTTCATGGATGTATCGTGGCCAAATTGGCGATGCATCGAATCCACCAAAGCCTGAAACTTTTCTTCTTGTTTGATCTCACTCAAGCTGACCAACATGATGAAGAACGTGAGCAACAGCGACATCATGTCACCGAAGGTCACGACCCATTCTGGGATCCCCATTTCTTCTTCTTCAGGCATGGACATAGGCTCAGGCCGCCTGCTCTTGAGCGCTTGCACGCTGCTTGGGAGGAATGTAGGTGCTGAGTTTCTGTTCGATCACGCGGGGATTGTCTCCGGACTGAATTCCGATAATCCCCCGCACGGTGATCTCCATGGCCAACAACTCTTGTTTGTTGATAAACCCTAGCTTCTCGGCAAAGGGGAGACACAGCAGGTTGGAGAAGATGGCACCGTACAGCGTGGTGATCAACGCCACGGCCATCCCTGATCCAATGGAGGAAGGATCGTCCATGTTGCCAAGCATGATGATCAACCCCATCAGGGTTCCAATCATTCCGAACGCGGGACCAAACCTTCCCAACTGATCCAACAGCCCCTTACCGCTGGCATGCCGAGTGGCCACCGCTTCAATCTCCGTTCGCATGATGGATTCAATCACTTCTTGCTGCGTTCCATCCACCGCCATCTGGATCCCTAAGACAATGAAGGGGTTGTCGATCTCGTCAATCTTGGCTTCCAAGGCGAGCAGGCCGTCTCGACGAGCGGTCTCGGCCAGCGCGACCACTTCACTAATCAAGGTGGGGACATCCGGGGCCTTGCTGAAGAACACCTGCATCACCACGCCGCCGAGTGCCAGGAAATTCTTGAGCGGGAACGAAATCAACACCGCGGCAAAGGCTCCACCCACCACGACCATGAACGAAGGCATGTCCATGAAAGCCCCGAAGGTTGCCCCGTCGGCAATCATGATTGACACGACCAGCAGACCGATGCCGAGCGCCAAACCAATAATACTAGCCAGATCCATTTAGGCGTCCCCTGTCTCAACCGAAGATCTCACCAAATCAGCCTGAACACTGGTTCCGCGCCGCCGCGGCGCGACCTCTGCCCCAGCAGCAACCGAACCTGTGTAAGGGGGTGGGATCAGGTGTTTCGCGCGTTGGTATTCGATCACAAGCCGCATCACTTCGTCCAAAGATTGCTGCACAATCACCCGATCGCCCGTGTCCATGGTGACGAAGGTGTCCGGTCGGGCTTCGACATACCGAATTCGCTCGGCATTCAGCAAGAACGGCTCGCCTCCCAAGCGGTTGAGTTTGATCACAAGTACGCACCTTCGCAGTTGGGGATGTTCAGCATCATGCAAGTGTAGAACGCGAAACACGCACCGCACGCGGCAATCAGCACAGCTTGCCAACGCCACTATGGGGCGATTCCCTTACAACAAACCGGATTATCTCACCGCTGGTCGGTTGCAACGCGGATCAGCAGCCAGGTTCTCTGGAGAATCGATTCCATCGTCCCGACGAAATCGAGACGCCGATCAGCCGCCGGGGCGAGTGAACGGACGGACTGCCTGATCAGCCATGCGTTTGAGCCATCGCTGGACTCGGCCAGACTGGACCTGGTGCTGTTCCACCAGATCCTTGACCGATGCTCTTTCGTCCAAGCGCCGGCGGCGGTTCTCTGCCTGCTGCTCGTCATTGAGAGGTTGCCGGTCGTTCGACGAATCGCTGGGCGTTGTGTCTTCATCGTCCGATGGCTCGCCAGAACTGCGTCGCTTCGAACTCCCTTCTTCCCCTGGTTTCTCTTCTGCAGTCCCCTCTTCCGTCGCACCGTCAGGCTGGTCGCTCTCGTCGAGCGGCAAGCTGCCACCGGGGAACCGATATTCCAGTGGCAACTGCGGTAGAGAACCCATGAAGTAGGAGAAGCTGACCGCAGGCGTCGGGGCGAATGGGGCCGGGAGAGCCGTCGTTCGAATCGAGGGGAGCTCGAACTGGAATCGCGCGGAGTCAAAGATTACCACCGTTGCCGCAAACCCCAACTGGCCCAAGATGGAAGGCGATGGAGTACCAACTGGTTCAACATCAACAATGACCGTGGCAACGGCCACCCCGGCGGTCACCAGCAGATCGTTGGCACGGTCACTCACGGTCAGTGCATGCGCGCCAACCGTATTCAACAGTACGGTGAACACCTTCGTTCCCTGGTCCGCCGGTGTGAACGTGTACGAAAACTCCGAGATCGGTGTCCCTTGGATCAAGCCAGTGAAGTCTGTGCTCTCGAAGTAGATGGTGCCTCCGTAGTTGGAGTCAACGGATCCAGAGTGCTCTTTGGCTTGCACCGTGATCTGGAATGGCGTCGAGGGCGAAATCTGCGCTGGCGGCGTGACCGCAATTTCGAGTTGCGTGGTGCTTGTCCAAGGATTGAGAAGAATCGTCAATCCATCCGGTACGGCCATCTGCACATTCGTTGATTGCCCATTCTTGTCTGCGAAGGGGAACCCGTAGGCCAATCCGTTGATGCTGACATCGGCTCCGCCAAAATAGGCCGCGTAGAAGTTGGCCGACGTACCATCTGCGAAATAGACGGCCGGTGGGGCACCGTCAGGGGTCTTCGTTCCATCATCACTGAACGTTGTCGTTGGTGTGCCTGGCCCGTTCTCAATGGGGGCGTCATTCAGTTTCGCCGGATCGCTCCAGACGCCGGTTGTTGCATCGAGTTGACTGCGATACACATTGAACCCGCTGGCGGTCGGAGAGCCCGTGGCTCCCCCTGGCAAGTTCAAGGCATTCCAGGTCAGGTCCACCTGGTTCTCCCCTGTCTTGACCACCACCTCAATGAAGTTGCTCGGCGTCGTCTCGGTTGCCTGCTGCCAGGAGCCGCCGCTGGTATACGTTCCGTTGCTAGCGACGGGAATGGAGAACGTGTTGTTGTCGAGGACGGTGACGGTGAAGGTTCCGTTTGCGGCCGTGTTTCCACCCACATCCGCAATGATGACGCGTTCGCCGGATTGCAATCCGTGAGCGGTGGAGGTGATCACAATCGGCGTGGCGCTGCTGGCCCCGGTGACTGTTCCGGTCAAGGCCGCGGACTGGACGAAGTTCAAGGCCGTCAACGAATATCGGTAACTACCGGGAGCCAGGGTGCCGCCGGTTGTGGCGGTGGCCGCCGTGAGCAATGGCGAACCGGCCCAGTTGGTAGGCGGAAGGACATTCTCCCAACCGCCGCCGGTGGCCCGGCGAGGCGTGATCCCGCGTGTCAACGCAGAGACAATGTTGTTGAATACGTTCTTTGCATTGCCAACGTCCAACGTTGATGCACCCGACCACGTGCCGGCATCAATGGCCGAACCAAACACACCATCTGCTCCAAACACCATGGAAGAGGGCGATTCCCAAGGGCTGTACACATTGGTTAGCCATGTCGGCGGTGCCGGAAAGTTCGTGATTCCCCCGTTGTGCGCCGGCACCTGATCGGTGTTCGAAGAGAAAACCGGCAGGTAGATATTGAGCGTTTCGCCACTGTAAAGATCTCCCCACTGTCCCGCTTCGCCCGTCAGTTGCAGCATGGTGTATGTGGTTCCATTCACGTCTGCATCGGTGGTGTTGCCAGTCCACTTGGTGGACGTGGACTGGTCGTCCAGCACAAACAGGTTGGTTCGGTAGTAGTCGAAGAAGTCCTTCAGCGCTGGGACGTAGTACCGATTGAGCGGATCGTAAAGAAAGTTGTTGTCCGGCGGGGTTTGGGCTTTCCCGGTATGGCTGCTCGGTGTGGTATCGGTGAAACTCAACGTGCTGCCATCGGTCGTTCCAATCAATTGCGGGTTCACCAGTTGACCATCCACAGGTGCCGAACTGGACCAGTAGACGTTGTAGCCGGTGGCGTAGGGATAACTCTTCCAAGTGACCTGTAGCTGCTTGCTTGCTGTCCCAGTCACGCCGGTAAGCACATTGCTGGCCATCGACTCACCAGGTCCACCATCAATGCCGCCGGTAGCATTAATGGCCGTAACAGCATAGTAGGCCGTGGTCGACGTATACGTGCCTGCGGGGCCGGTTGGCATCGCGCTCGAGCCAACGGGCGGATTCCCCTGTAGAATTCCAATGATGTCTTGCGGGGCGGTGATCCGGGTGCCTGTGTCGAACGGAGCGTTCGCATTGTCCGGAGCTCCAGCAAGAAACACTCCGGCATCCGAGGCGGCATCCAGACTATTGATGTACGGACGGAAACCGTTAAACAGTGTGTCCCGGTCTTGCAGCAGGCCCACGCCCAGCACCGGGTCAGCCGGGGGAGGTGGCGAAGTGCCGACCGACGTCACCTGGAACGGAAAACCAACCTGATCGACTTCAGAAACGTCAAAGTCCAGGCTGTCGCTGGTAAGCCCCCATTCGAACAACCCAAAAACATCGTCCGGGTTGGTTTGCGGAGTCGGCGATCCAATGATCGGACTTCCACTGGTTCCGGTCACCGGCAAAGCGATCGGTGTACCGACACTGATCACAATCACGCCGCTCAACACTCCATTGATGCTGGGGTCTGGCAGATTGAGCGTTGCCGTGACCAACGCGTTCGTATTCGCATACGGACCGCCGGTCGTGGGAAACAGATTGATGAGCGGAAGGTTCTGGTTTACGGGTGCCACGGCGTACTCCGTGGCCGTTGTTGGGTCGGCCATCTGGATCACCGCGCCGCCGCTAGGAAGCGTGGTTCCTGGTGGAATGCCTGTCACGCCAGTGAACGAAGTAGCGGTCTTGCCTGTGTAGTAAACCACCACATTCTCATTCGGTGCGTAGCCTGGCGGACTCTCCAGCATCAAGGCACCAGAATCCGTGAAGCCGACGGTGGACTCCACCGAGATGGTCGAGTCAAGCACGTTCAAGAGTGTCACGCTGGAGTCGATGGCAATCCCCGAGGCTCCAGGCTGAAAGGTCGTGCCTGTAAACGTGTTGTTCACCGTATCCAGCCCGGTATAGGCAACCACCTGACTCAAGCCGGGCAGGCTGACCAGAATACTCCCTTGCGTCGGAAAACCGGTGACCGAGCCCACGGCAATCGGATTGCCGTTCACCGGCCCAACGGATGAGGTTGTCATCGTTGACAACGTGGTCGTGCTGGCGGCCGACGCCGAGGCAAGATACACGAACGATCCCAAACTCACCGTCGCTCCAGAATTCACCGTCACCGGCATGACAGGCGGAGTCCCTTCGATCTGAACACCTGCCAGCGTTGTGCCGTCTTGAATGCTGGTATAGGTCACTGTGAGCGAGTTGGTGCCATCGTTCAAAGTGATGGTGTCCGAACTGGGGAAGAACGACGTATCTTGCACGGTCAACGTGGGGCCGACGCTCGAACTTGTGACGGACTGGGAGGATGTCGTCGTCGCGTTCCCAAAGACTGCCGCATACACCCCTTTGTTGGCGACAATGCCTGGGACGTCG
Organism: uncultured Planctomycetia bacterium; assembly: GCA_942492195.1. Classification (GTDB taxonomy): domain Bacteria; phylum Planctomycetota; class Planctomycetia; order Pirellulales; family S012-138; genus CALOEH01. The sequence goes on from CALOEH010000164.1 coordinate 16,819, forward strand.
AACGTCACCGGAAAGGCGGCTCATCACCATGCGCGATTCCAACTGCTGCTTGCCGAGCCGACGACGACGCCGAGTCGAACGTTTGCGCGGTTCAGAACCAAATAACCGGAACGGACCACCAAGCAGATTCATAGAAGGCACGCTGTTGGGGTGGGACGAAACTCGTCAGGCAAGCGAACCTACATGCAGATAGGGATCTGCCTGTTCGTTCTGCGAAAGAAGCCTGGCGAGAGACGCAGGTAGGATTCGTCAAGTCGATTTCGTCACGGCGGACCAGACCAAGGGCATGCTGGTCAGTTGTTGAACTCTAGGACGAGAATCAACCCGGTCAGCCGAAGCGAGACGAATTCAGCGACTCCTGCGCGCAAGTCCGGAACCGAAACTAGTGTCAATCCCCCAGCAAGCGAAGCATGATCGACTGCGCGAAGCCAGTTCACTGGCCCGCAACCGAGTGCATGCCACCGCAACGTAGACAACACGGCACGAAACGCAGCCATCAACGTCCACGACTTCCCTCAGAAATCACGCCGCCAGCGCCTTCCCAATTCACCCCGCATTCAAACCTGAAATCGGTTTCCGTCTTCGCGGGAAGGATCGTCAAGCAACTGACCCTCGCGTTTCTATCCACACCGTATTTGCACACGAACCATCCAAATCAACCAAAAACGCCCATCGCAGCGAAGCGACAGGCGTTACCGTAAGCGTTCAAGAAGTAGCGGGGAGGGACTCGAACCCCCGACACGCGGATCATGATTCAAACCAGATCGACCATCGGGAATGGCCACTCGCCGGGGCGGGTCAAGCAGGTTCCATCTCAGCGATCGCAGGCTCAACCGCTCGCTTTCGCATTCGTCGCTCCATTTCGGCATGTACTTCTTCGTCTGTGCGAACTCCCCATCGCCGCTGATTTTCGTCAAAGTAGCATTCCAGCGAGAGTTTCTTGTCTTCTGTTCTTTCGTCCGCTTCTAAGATTGCCACGCGGGAGTGGAGTTGTGCGAACGATTTCTCGATAGGCTTTGTCATGTCATCCG
>CALOEH010000165.1:0-9906 GCA_942492195.1 uncultured Planctomycetia bacterium
GGGTGCCTTCGATCAACCGTTCGCCGCGCTGATCGATGACCTGGCCGAAAGCGGAAGATTGGAACATACGCTGGTAATCGTGATGTCCGAGTTCGGGCGGACGCCGAAAGTCAACGGTGCGCTGGGGCGCGATCATTGGCCAGACGCCTGGTCCATGGCCATGGCAGGCGGACGTCTCCAGCGCGGAGCCGTCCATGGCAAAACGAATGCCGAGGGAAGCTGGATCACTGACGGCGAAGTGGCTTACGCCGACCTTTATCACACCTTCTTCCGCGCCATGGGGATCGGTGAATCAGTCGAGTACGACAACCAAGGGCAGCCTCTGCCGATTGCCAACGAAGACGTCGGACCGATCGAAACCCTGCTGGCCTGATCGACAACGCGCTGGATTCCAACTGTCGCCGGCTCACCCGAGTCGTAGGAAGGCGAGGAGCACCGGAATCAGGTCATGCCGTGCACGTCTTTGATGGCCCGGAGATGCGGATCCGCAAGTGGAACGCTGGTCCCGAGTTTCGCATGTCACCAGCCGGGCGAGCCGGGTGAGTTTGCAACCCTGACAAACCACTAGCCGCGGCGTTGTGTAAAAGCCTACCGGTTTTGCGAGTTAGCACGGTTGACACTTTTCCCAGCCAGCACTAATATTCGAGGCGAGTGCGAGGTGTTAATTACTTCGCACACAAGAAGTTGAGACGTTTTCTCAATAGAGATTTCCGTGTCTGGTGGGTTCCCGCAAGGTCACTCCTTGTGGGCGAGGAGAAACTAATCGATGACTCACGTTGTTTGCGAGCCCTGCTTCGGTTGCAAGTACACCGATTGCGTGATTGTCTGCCCGGTCGAATGCTTCTACGAAGGGGAACAGATGTTGTACATCCACCCCGAAGAATGCATTGACTGCGAGGCCTGTGTGCCGGAATGCCCAGTGGAAGCGATCTTCCACGAAGACAATGTTCCGGAAGAATGGACGGAATTCACCGCCCTGAACGCTGAGATGTCGCCACAGTGCGAAGTGCTGACTGAAAAGAAAGAACCGTTGGCGGACGACTAGTCGTCACCCGTGCCAACATTCTACGCTGACACAATCGACCTCGGGTGCTGGTTCAGTGCCGGCATGGATCGTGGTGTGGCAACTGCATGGCTCACCGCGAAGCCGAGTGTTAGCTGATTGATGGAAGAGAACCCGCTCATCTTGCGTCACGCTACCAGTGACCCAGGGGAGCGGGTTCTTTGCCATGGACAGGGGGGCTTAGAAACATCCGGAAGGTTTTTCTTAGCCCTCGTGAACCGTTGAGACAACTGTTCTACAATCAGATGGCAGCAAGCTGCTCGGTGGAATCTCCGAAACGGGACCGCCGTACCCCCATCCGGTCCATAATGCTCAAATAAAGTGAGCACATCTTGCGGTTTTGGTTCTTCTCGAAGTCCAGGCTTCGCCCGGTTTCGAGCGTTCCGCCGAGTCCCCCTGCCATCAATAGCGGCACCTTTGGGGCGTTGTGCGCGGTCCACTGTTCGTTGGCCAGCAGCAGGCAGCAATTGTCCAGCACGGTTCCATCCGCTTCCTGCATACTGTCTAGCTTGCGAACGAGATAGGCGTATTGGTCCACCCAGAACCGCGTGATCGAGGCGAACTCCTTGCCTTGCCAATTGTGCGAGAAGCTATGGTGATCGCTTCGCAGCCCAAGGAACGGATAGACCTGACCGGAGAGATTGTTGGTCAGTAGCATCGTCGCGATTCGTGTCCGATCGGTCTGGAACGCCAGTGCGATAATGTCGCACATCAGGCGGGAGTGCTCATCCAGTTGGCTTGGCAAACCATCAGCCGGACGCTGGGCTCGGATGGCATCGCTGGCTTCGGCGTCCCCCTGTTGGCTTTCCTGCAATCGTGCGAGTCGCTTCTCGACCTCGCGTACCGATGTACTGTACTCGTCAATCTTGGCCCGATCCGCATGCGAGACCTTACGTGAGACGTCTTGGAGTTGGTCGAAGATGAGATCCAGCACACTCAAGTGAGTCCGACTCCCTTTGCTATCGAACAAGCTGTCGAAGGCCAGGGAGGGATAGAGTTCGGCCGGGACGGGAGAGACCGGGGAACTCCAGGAGACATGCGAGGCATACATCATGGAATAGCCGGATTCATGAAAACCACTCACCGGACGTTCGCAAGCCAGGACGAGACTCGGCAGCACCGTCTCATCTTCCAAGTTCTGTGCCAAGACCTGATCCATACTGGTCTCGCCACGGATCTCGCGCCCACCTTGCGGCTGCACGCCGGTGAGCATTCCCGCGGCCCCTTTGGCATGCCCTCCGACAACATTGCCGGGGTGGCATAACCCATTAACAAAGTTCATCTTGTGCTTGACCGGGTCGAGCGAAGCGAACGCCGGGCCGAGTTCCAACTTGGTGCCGCTTCCGCGTGACCACCACTCAGGCGGATGGATCCCATCTCCAAAAAACAGCAACGCGAATCGCTTGGGAGGGCCTGACTGGGAGACTTCTGGCGCGGCGGCCCCGAGTGCTCCAGACTCCAGCCATGGCAAAGCCACACTGGCCCCTAAGCCCTGCAAGACTACCCGTCGGGAAATCTGGTTCTTGGAACCCATCGCGTCAACCTCGTTAGAATTTCTTGGTGCAAGATCTGTGATATTGTAGCGAAACCAGCAAGTCAGGGGCAACGCCGCTCGGTTTCCGTGCGACAGAAGGGGCTAAGGACTGGTGGCGACGAACGCCTGGCCTCGCTGGTTACGAAATTGAGGGCTGGTGACCACCATCTCAAACAGAACCGAAAAGCGGTAGTCATTCTTGGCGAGTGCCGTTTCGATCTCGCTGAGCAGTGGCTGATCAGAAAGGACAACCGAACGCCCCAAGGCGTAGCCTAGGAACTTGCGGCAGAAGGTCCGCACAAAGTCGTCCCGTCGATGGTCTTCCACGTACTGGATCAAACCAGGGATGCCTTGGGCAGTGTCACCGTTGGGTAATGTGGCGGTGTTGTCAATCACCCGCCCAGCCAGATCTTTGGTGCGGGCACGGCCGATTGGGTCGAAGCCCTCAAGGGCCATTCCAAGGCTGTCGAAATGGACGTGGCACATGGCGCAGCGTGGGTTCTTGGTGTGGTCCGCCAGCAGTTCGCGAATGGTCTTGGTTGCCAGTTTTTCTGTCGTTGGCAGTTCGGCCACATCCGCGGGAGGAGGTGGAAAGTGCTGTCCGAGCAAATGGTGGACTGCCCAAAATCCCCGCTTCACCGGACTGGTCCGCTCGCCGGAAGAATTCTTGGTGAGGATCACCCCCATGCCGAACAGACCTCCTCGCCCCGCGCCCTTCAGCCCTGTGACTGGGTGCCAAACCTCTTGGGGCTTGAGCTGGGGTGCAGCGGCACGGCGCTTTTGACCTTCAGCCCAAGTTGCCGATTGTCGGGCGTACTGCGCGGCAATCTCTCCCCCGTAGTGCTTGGCCAGAACGCCGTTGACGAATGTCATGTCCGTATTGAGTAAATCCGTGATCGGTTGGTCTTCGCGAATCAGGTAGGTTGCCAGATGCTGCGGTTCGGACTGCATGGCTTCGCGCAACTCGTCCGTGTAGCCAGGAAAGGCTTCTGCGTTGATGGAATCTTTCGCCAGGTAGTCCCGGTAACGCAGCCATTGGGCGAGAAACTCACCCGCGAATGCCGCAATCTTGGGGTCCTTGAGCATCCGCTGGGTTTGGGCCAGCAGCACCTGTTCGTCTTGCAGGCGGCCTTCGCTGGCTGCCGCTAGTAGTTGTTCGTCAGGCAAGGAGGACCAAAGGAAGTAGCTCAACCGGCTCGCCAAGGCATCGTTCGAGAGTGGTTGCAGACCTGTTCCCGCAGCAGCCTCGGTATAGCAATAGCTGAAATCCGGCGACATCAAGATGGCTGTCAGCATACCGCGCAATGATTCCTCAACGCCTGATCCTTGTTGGCGCAACTTCTCATAAAGAGATTGAAGTGCCTGATGCTCGCCTGGTCGCAAATCGCGGCGGTACGCGCGGCGAGCCAAACCGTCCATGTCCTTCAGCGCGTCTTGCTCGGCGGTTTGCAACTGCTCGCGGTGATGGGTCAGTTGGCTGCGCACGCTTTCGAAGAAGTTGTGAATCATGTCGAACTTAGGATCCGCCTGCACTGGCTGGAGCTTGCCTTCGAGCAGCTTGACTCCCATTTTCTCCAGGTAGACCTTTTCGAACCGGAGCAGCATTTCAGGTTCGACGAGTTTGGGATCTTCGGAAAGCACGAAGTCGAATCGTTCGTCCTGAAGCACATGCCGTTCGGCCCGTTCGAACCAGACAAAGCCTCGCAGCAGCGTGTCTGCGGCTGCGCGTGACAAAGTGAAGCTCTTCCCACAGTTGATTCAACGTGCGCCGCTCTTGGTCGGAAAGCACGATCTCCATAAGCGGCTGATCATCGCGAAAGTACCCTTCCACAAGATGGAAACCCGCGGCGAGTCCCCGCCGATCATTCACGTAAAAGAAGCGGTTGGGGAACGTCTGGCAGAACCGCTTGGCAGACACGGTCAGCTCTTCTGCGGCGGGGCTGTCCGGGAACATCAACAGTTGGATATTCGTCCCATTGAGCGTCTCTTCCGGCAGCTTGTTGCCGGTGGCGTGCTGGAGGTACACGCTGGCTTTGCGGGAGTGCACGGGGTCAAGTTGGCACTCAATGAGCAACTGTTTTCCGTCCAGAAGCTTGCGCAAATCAGCAGTGAGCGGAATCTCGATCAGCGCAGGTGCCTTGACCACAAAGGAGTCTTCGCCAAACTGCTCAGCTTGGGGATGCTTGCCAAAGGCCAATCGCTTGGCCAGGTCCGGAGCGTGCTGCTCAAGTACGGAACGCAAGGTGACCACTTCATTGCGCTGGGCTTCAGTCGCATTTTTCGGGGGTCGGGTGGACTTGCTGAACTGAGCATTCTCCAACAGGATGTAGTTGCTATCGCCTGCGGTGGTGGCCAATTCAAAGCGGATCGAAAGCGTGAATTCCTCCGACTTCTGGTTGTCTCGGGGAGCTCGCAGTCGATCGAAGACCAGGAGCCGCTGGCTTTGCAGCACATCAGGATTGAACTGGTTGCGCTGGGCCGCCGTTCTGGCTCGAAAATCCAAGTGGCTGATCGGCCAGTTGCCTGCATTGGAGCGAATGAGTTGCTCTTCCGCAGGACAGAGAACGCGCTGCGCGAAATCGACGAACTTTGCCAATGCCGAAAGTTCTGCCGGCGTGCGGTTGTCGGCGTCTGGGGCTGGAATCGCGTGCCACAACTCATCCAAACGTCGCAGAAAACCGGACGTGGCGGCTCCGTCATGGAGCGTCTGCCACATCAGCGACAGATACCGCTTGCTCAGTCCATGCTCGGCAGCCCAAGATTCGATGCTCAGGCCCGCTTGGGCTGCCGGGCGATGTCGATACCGCCAGCATGCTTCGAGATAGTCGGCAATGCGTACTTCGTGCTGTTCGTAGAAATCGATGACCGCCTGTTCGGTGAGCTTCTTGCGTTCGTTGTACGAGGTGACCGAGAACGGCGCGAAGGTGATGCCGCTCGGCTTGAGGACCAGGTGTTCGGAAACATGCTGGGCTGCGGCCAGGTACTTCTTCAACAGATTTGGCGACATGCTCAGCGCTTCGCCGGTATTGTCGAATCCTTCGCCTGCGGCAGGATCCGCGGGAAAATCCTGGGTGGGGCGAATGTCCACGCCGGTCAGATCCCGAATCGAATAGTCATACTCCGTTCGCGACAGGCGGCGAGGGAGCACAATGCCAGGATCGCCAGCGTGCTTCTTGGCCTCGACGAGCAAGATCGCCTCGACCGCGTCGGCCACCCGCTTGCGCTCAGCCAGCGTCGGCTGCGTGGCATCTTCCGGTGGCATCTCCCCTTGGACAACGAACTCCACAATGTGGTTCCAGCGGCGGAAGTTGGCCGTGATGTCGCCAGAACCGGCGTAGCGAGTGAGGTCGAGTTCTCCTTTGGCCTGCTTGCTATTGTGGCAGCGGATGCAGTACTTCTGCATGAACGGCTCGATCTGCGCCTGATAGTCATCCGCATGCAGCGGAGCCGCGCCGCACAACAGCAGCAGAAGGAACCACGCAGCCGTCACGTACAGACGTACGGTCTGTGAAGAAGACATTGGGCAACTCGTACGGGAGGGAAACTCGGTTGGCTGGCGTCAGGGGATTCGCCAGGCGGGGAGGTTATTCAGCTCCCGCATTCTACTCGATAGAAAAAGTTAAAGCATGCGGAATCGGCGTTCCGATTCGTGGCTGTGGCTCATGCTGCGTCAACGCTTGAGTATCAGGTTGGGTGCCATGGGTGCCATGGCCATGCTGAAGTGGAGTCAGAGTCGCCACTTGGCATCCGAACATGCACGCAAGCGAGGGCATGACACCCGAAAACTTTGCCGTGACGCACAAGTTAGCTATCGGTTGCATCCGGCGTGGCAGTGCCTTCTGGCGATTGCTTCTCGTCGTTGGGCAGGAAGTCTTGATCTTCTGCCGCTGGTGTCTTGGCCCCGGATTCGACGACCTTCTTAAGGTTGACCAACCCCTTCTCGTACTGCTCGCCGATCATCTTCTCCATGTCCATGAACAGGCAGAAGCCTTTCTCGATGAAGTTATTCTCTCCGTGCATGGACCAAGTGACGTTGGTCTTTTCTCCCTCAGGTTCGAAGGTGAACCCCACATCCGCTTGATCGGCAAACGGTTTGACGAATTCGAGCGAGAGCTCGATCTTCTCAGGCGGTTGGCTGGTGGTAATGGTCATTTTCCCTTCGCCGACTTCGTCGTTACCTGCCCAAGCGAAGACGGCACCTTTGCCAGACTCTGGCCCTGTGAAGGTATTCTTTGCATTGGGGTCCAGCTTGGCCCAAGGGGACCACTCTTCCCATTGATGCAGGTCATTGACATGAGCAAAGACCGCCGCTGGTGGTGCGTCGATTGTTGCGGACCGACTCACCTGGTACTCGCCAGGTTGTAAAGCAACCACAATCAGAAACACTGCGATCAGGCCGGCAATCACCGACAATGCGATCAAAATCTTCTTTTTCATCTGGATCTTCTTCGAAGAGGGCCGACGGGAAGTGGGACCGTTTGCCAACGGGGGTGTTTCACCCACGCGGCTGGAGGCATTATAACGCTGACGCTCACCCAAAGGGCACAGCTTTTCTTCATGGTTGGCAGCTCACAAGATGAACTTGCTGAGGTCTTCGTCCTGAGCCACTTCTTCCAGCCGCTGGTTGACGTACGCTGCGTTGATGGTGACGGTGCCGGACTTCATGTCAGCCGCCTCGAAACTGAGTTCTTCGAGCAACCGTTCCATGATGGTATACAGCCGCCTGGCACCAATGTTCTGCGTGGTTTGATTCACGCGAAAGGCGTAATCGGCCATCTGCTGCACGGCGTCGTCGGTAAAGTTCACGGTCACCCCTTCGGTATTCAGCAGCGCCGCATACTGCTTGGTCAGGGCACTCTTGGGCTCAGTCAGAATCCGGACAAAGTCCTCTTGGGTGAGGTCTTCCAACTCCACGCGGATCGGGAACCGGCCCTGCAGTTCCGGCATTAGTTCGCTGGGTTGACTGCGATGGAACGCTCCGGCAGCAATAAACAAGATATGGTCTGTCTTGACGGACCCGTACTTGGTTTGCACGGTGGTGCCTTCGACAATCGGGAGCAGATCACGCTGAACCCCTTGCCGCGAAACATCCGCTCCGCGGCCTCCTTCCACGGAGACCACTTTGTCGAGTTCGTCCAAGAACACGATCCCCAAGTCTTCGGCTCGATGAATGGCCTGAGTGTTGATCTCCTCGGGGTTGATCAACGCTTCGCACTCTTGCTCGAACAGGACTTTGCGAGCTTCGGCCACGGTAAGCTCGCGGCGCGCACTCTGCTTGGGCATGATCTTCTCGAACATGCCTTGGATGTCGAAATCCATCTGTTCCATGCCGGCTCCGGTGAACATCATCGGCGTGGCCTTCTGCTCGACGTTGATCTCAACAGGGCGGTTTTCCATTTCGCCCGATGCGAGCATGGCGCGCATTTTCTCGCGCGTGCGTTCGTACCGTTCGGCGGAACCTTCACTTCCGGCATCGGCACCCATGGGTGGAGGTGCCAACAGATCCAGCAGTCGCTGGTTGGTGCGTTGCTCGGCTTCCGCTTCGACCTTTTTGCGGTCCTGCTCGCGCACCAGGCCGATAGCGTTCTCGACGAGTTCGCGAACGATGCTTTCGACGTCACGCCCGTAATAGCCCACTTCGGTGAACTTGGTAGCCTCGGTCTTAATGAACGGGGCACCGGTCAAGCGGGCCAGGCGACGGGCGATCTCGGTCTTGCCGACACCGGTGGGGCCGATCATGAGGATGTTTTTGGGAGCCACCTCAGGCTGCATCTCCTCAGGCAGGTGTTTGCGTCGCCAGCGATTGCGCACGGCGATGGCGACCGCCCGTTTCGCTTTGTCCTGACCGATGATGTGTCGATCCAATTCGGTAACAATCTCACGGGGCGTCAAGTCTCGCACGGCATGTCCTCGACGGTGATGTTGTGATTGGTGTAGATGTCGAGATCTGCGGCAATGCTCAAGGCTTCGCGCACGATGTCGGCCGCATTCAGGCTGGAATGTTTGAGCAACGCTCTGGCTGCGGCCATGGCAAAGTTACCGCCGGAGCCAATTCCCAAGACACCGTCCGCTGGTTGAATCACGTCACCATTGCCGGTGACCAGCAAGGTGTGCTTCGAATCGACCACGCAGAGCAAGGCTTCGAGCCGCCGCAGGGCCCGATCGGTACGCCAGTCCTTGGCAAGTTCCGTAGCTGCCCTGGGAACGTTGGCGGGGTAATCCTTGAGCTTGCCTTCGAACCGCTCAAGCAGCGCGAAGGCATCGGCACTTCCTCCGGCAAACCCAGTGATGACCGTGCCACCCGCCAGGCGGCGGATCTTCATGGCGTCCTGTTTGACGACCGAAGAGCCCAGCGTGACCTGACCGTCACCTCCAATCGCTACATGTCCCTGGTGTCGGACGCAACGAGAGCGACATGCTGGTCGTCCCGCAACCGGACACGGCGTTCATCGATCCGTTCACCGAGCTGCCGACGCTGGCGATGATCTGCAACATCCAGGACCCGATCACCCGCGAAGACTACACCCGCGACCCGCGCAACGTGGCCCGCAAGGCGGTCAACTACCTGAAGAGCACCGGGATCGCCGATACGGCTTATGTCGGCCCCGAGGCTGAGTTCTTCATTTTTGACGACATCCGTTTCGACCAGAAAGCGCAAGAAGGCTTCTATCACATCGACAGCATCGAGGGCGAATGGAACCGCGGCCGCGTGAAGAACCCGAACCTGGGCTACAAGCTGCGGCACAAGGAAGGCTACTTCCCGGTGCCGCCGGCCGACCAGATGATGGACATCCGCAACGAGATGATGCAGACGATGATCGACTGCGGTCTCGACGTCGAGTGCCAGCACCACGAAGTCGCCACGGCCGGCCAGAGCGGAGATCGACCTGCGGTACCAGGAACTGGTCAAGATGGCCGACTACATGCTGATGTACAAGTACATCATCAAGAACGTCGCCACGAAGCACGGCAAGACGGTGACCTTCATGCCCAAGCCGCTCTTTTGGCGACAACGGTTCCGGCATGCACACGCACATCTCGCTGTGGAAGGGCGGCGAGCCGCTGTTCGCCGGCAGCGGCTACGCGGGCCTGAGCGAGACGGCCCTGCACGCCATCGGCGGTATCCTCAAGCATGCACCGGCGATCCTGGCCTTCACCAACCCCACGACCAACAGCTACAAGCGGTTGGTTCCGGGTTACGAAGCGCCGGTCAACCTGGCCTACTCGCAGCGGAACCGTTCGGCCGGCCTGCCGCATTCCGATGTACAGCCCCAGCCCCAAGGCCAAGCGGATCGAGTTCCGCTGCCCC
>CALOEH010000166.1:0-31056 GCA_942492195.1 uncultured Planctomycetia bacterium
GTCTTCAAGCCACGCGTTCATGAGATGGTCTCTAGATAGGAAATACTCGTGGGGACAGGAAGCCTCGCCCTCCCGTTCCCGCTTCCGTCGGGCTTTTCCCGGCGGAGCGACAACTGTTCAGCTACAGCTCGGCGGGAGCCTCGCCCTCCCGTTCCCGCTTTCGTCGGGCTTGCTCCGGCGGACTGTTCAGCTACAGCTCGGCGGGAGCCTCGCCCTCCCATTCCGGGCTTGGAAGTCCGCTCTACGATGTTATTCGCCCTGCATCTGAACAGCGAGATTAAGGCTCAGTTCGTTGTCCGCTACCTGCAACTTGATGCTCGCGTCCTTGAACAGGCTCAGCACCGTCATCAGGATGCCGATCTGTTTCTCGGCTTCGGCTCGACTGCGTCCTTCCTTCAGCATGTTCTGAGCGACAAGTTGGGAATAGTTGTCTTGCAGCACATCTCGCAATGTGGGTACGTTCAGGATTGCCGCTGTATTGGTCGTCGCCGATGACACGGCGGCCGAGGCTTTCTGCAACGCCTCAGCCAATTGTCCACTCAGTTCTCGGCTGCTCGAGACCACCATCTGATCGCCGACGAAAGCCACGGATGGCGAAAAGTTGAAGTGGATTCGCGCCCGCTTGAGATCCGGTTCGTCTCGGTCCGGGCTATAGTAAGCCGAAATCATCTCGATGCCGTTGTTGTCTTTGCTGTCCCAATCAAGTTGTGGGTGACCGTTCTGGGCTCCAATCACATTCAGGAACCCAATCAGACTCTTGAAGGTCCGCTGAAAATCAGGCCGCATGGTTTCGGGATCTTTCAACGCGAATACTGCAGCGAAAGCGGGTAACTTGATGGCCGGTTGCGCTTTTGCGTTCGAGAAATCCTGCCGAGTGGCGATGAATTGGATTTCTGGTTTGAATGCCCCAAGTACCTCTTCTGCAAAGTCTTTTCCTGAGAACAGCGTCGACAGATTGCTCTCGGCCTTTGCCATTTCGTCGTTCGTGTTTTCGTCGAACAGATCGCCGGCACGTAACCACATCTCGCCAATGTCGCGATACGTACTAAGCGAAAACAGAGTGCCGTCTAGAGGCACCATCGCCGGTGCCCTGCCCTGGCCGCCCGATCCGAAGAAGTACTCCCGCGATTCCTCGACCCAGTCCGCCTGATGTGGCACGGAAAAGCTCAGTTGCGTTTGCTGCTTTGAGAATGCGAGTGAAGCGGTAGCGTAGGGTGTCTTTTTCAGCGTGCTCAAGATACCGCCGAGCAGTAACTCCGCGGCAGGATTTTCGGCGCGGCCTTGAAACATTGCTTTGCCGACACCCGCATCTCGCAGCGTCTTGAGATCCGCGTACGCCCACGCGACTTGACCGGACGAAATCGACGACTTGGCTTTCTGAAATCGCTCATTCTTCGCCAGCGAAGTATCAGTGCCATCCAGATAGTTATCCAGCAGTAGTTTTCCAAGATCCCCTTTGTTGGTGACCACCAGCCAGGGCCCGAAGATGGCCATTCTCGCTTCGCCGCCTTGATAGGCAGTTATGCCGCGGTACTCTGCCGAACGGATTGGATCGGGATTCCCTTTGTTCGCTGCATCTTTCCGAGCCAAGTCCAATAGCGTATCGAATGTCTTGGTCAGCTTCTCCTCATTGCTGGCCTTTATGATGACGGCAACACCTTCCGTACTGGCGTCAACCGCAGCCACGACACCCCCTCCCGTGAGTGTCTTGATGGCCGTCTGCCAGTCCATGCCGATCTGCGTCTCGATGACCTGCAGAACCGTCTTAAATTCCCGCATCTGCTTGCTGTCCAGGGCTTTCTGGTATTCGTCCAGTTCATTCAGCTTTTGGCGAACGGGGTGGTCCATAACGGTCTCGAGGAACTGAGCTGGATTGGCCAACTCCGCATACAACACCGTGGTTCCCGGTAGCAGCTCGGCGGCCGTTTTTTCCGCGGCCGCGACCGGTGCGGAACTCCAGCACCATGTGAGGATCAACAGAAGTGGGGTGCACGCCAGAGAGAGTCTACTTTTCATGGTTCTTGCCGTTTCCAAGAGAGCGGAAGTGATTGGTGGATTCCGCGGCATTATACCCCGGTCACGTGGTCGGCGTTTCGCGAGTTTTTTTCGTTCGGTGTGGGAAAAACCGCGACCGGCGGCGTCTTTAGGTACGATGGGGCCGGCCGAGAGGGAGCCGATGAGTATCGAACGCGGAAGTCAGAAAGAGGAAGTAAAGGCACGGGAGAAGCTGGTTGCATGTTCCTCTTGGGGCTGGGGCGGCAGGCTTCTTCCTTCGAGATTCCATGATTCGTTCCACGGTTCCGGAAATGGCTGGCGACGTCCTTGGCCGCGCTAGGTCCCTTTTGGTGGTTACAACAACTCAATGCAAAATCATCTCGACGCAGAACTGCTCGAACGCCTGATGCGCGAACATGGTGCCGCACTCGAACTGTTCGCAGCGCAATGGACGAGCATGCCGGAGGACTGTGTGCAGGAGGCCTTTCTGCAACTAGTCCGGCAGAGGCGGATGCCCCAACGAGTCGAGGCCTGGCTGTATCGCGTTGTTCGCAACCAGGCAATCAGCTGGCTGAGGTCAGCGAAGCGGCGACGGAAGCGAGAATCCGTCGTGGCAGCACAGCGTGAATCTTGGTTTATGGCTCCGGGCTGGTCGTCCGCCGAATTGGAAGAGTTGACTTCAACGCTCAAGGCACTCGACGAACGGTTGCGAGAAGTCGTGGTGGTGCGGATTTGGGGCGGATTGTCCTTCGACCAAATTGCCGAGGTAGTCGGCGTATCAAACAGTACGGCTCAGCGTCGATACGAAGCTGGGCTACGACAATTACGCGAACGATTGGTGATTCCATGTCAGAAGAACGAGAACTCGACCTCGGCCTGAACGATCTCGAGCAATCTCTCCGCAAGTTGGCTCCGAAATCGCCTCGGATGGACGTTGCGCAAGCGATGTTCTTGGCCGGGCAACAATCCGCCTTGGCCCGACAACCCGGGCGAATGGCCTGGCCCATTGCGGCAATGGTGCTACTGGTTGTCTCGGCAACTCTCGGCACGCTTCTGGCAGTGCCGGATGAGCCACGGATTGTCTACATCGATCGCGAGATTCAGGTCGAAGATAACGGGAAAGATGCAAAACGTGGAAGCGACAAATCTATGCCCGGTCCTGTCGAGGGACCGCGAAACGAGTCGAGCATTGACGAGGGAACCATCGACGAAGCACTCGAGTTCTTCCGCTCGCGCCGATTGGCAATCGACGATTCGCTTGACCGCTTGCTTCCAGTGACACCTGTGTCGACGGCGACCAGTGTTTCGCCGCTGCGTTATGGCGATTGGCGGGCGGAGCTGGATCACCAGTCGCTCCTGCCCTCCGATTCTGAACCGGATTCCCCACTTTGGTTACAAATCCTCAGTACGAAAGGATCACTCTAATGGTCCGAGCTTTCGGTTATGCTTCCGTCGTGTTTTGCGTGCTGGCGCTCGTGATGAGCCCGACCGTGTTGGCGCAGACGCCTTCGTCCCAGTCGGATGGTCAAACCCGGCGCGTGGTAGCCTTGGAAATTGATGGCCGTGGTGAACCCGATCCGCCGTTGAAGTACCGGTTCATCCCCAGTTACGGAGACGTCCAGCCTGGAAATGCCGCGACCTTTTATTATCGGGCCATCGTCTTGCTGCCGCGCGGCGAGGACGAACAGTACGGAGAAAAGCAGGCCGCCTGGAGTAGCTTGCCGCTGAACCAGTTCCCGAAAGACGAGGCCCGCGCTTGGCTGAGACCCTACGCGCAAGCGCTCGAAGAGGTCGCACGAGCCTCGGTGCGTGAGCGTTGTGATTGGAATCTGCGGGTTCGAGAGTTGACGGGCACGGCTCCAATTGAATTGCTACTGCCGGAACTAAGCCCGTTGCGAAATCTTGCTCGAACACTTCGGATCAGGTCACGATTGGAAATTGCCGAGGGGCGTTTTGACGACGCCCTGCATACTCTTCGGTGCGGGTACCAGTTGGGCGTCCATGTGGGCAAGACGGAAGTGCTGGTTGGGGATCTTGTGGGCCTGGCAATCGCCGGAATCATGAACGACTCTGTGGAGGATTGGATCCAATCCGGCGGCCCCAATTTGTATTGGGCTCTGGCCAGTTTGCCCAATCCACTTGTCGACATGCGGAAATCACTCGAGCAAGAGATGAATCTGCCCCTGCAGCTCTTTCCCTATTTGAAGGATCCGGAATCCGTCGACTACACGGCAGAGCAATGGCGGCAGGTGTTTGGCGAGGCGGTGAAGAATCTGTCGCGAGTGAGTCCTGGAAACGGTAACGATAGCGGTGATGGTCCCCCGAGCTGGCGAGAGACGTTTGCCGCCAGCGGAATGGTGACACGGGCTTATGCTGATGCCAAGAAGGAGTTGATTGCAGTCGGTATGGATCCCAAGAAAGTGGAGGCGATGCCTGTCGGACAGGTCGTTGCCATCCAAGCCGCTCGTGCCTACCGTGCGATCTACCAACAAACGATGAAATGGTCGATGTTGCCCTACTGGCAGTCGCACGTACAGATGGAGGCGGCTTACAAGAAGCTGCGTACCCAGGGATTCCTGGGCGGTGAAGGAACTCGTCGAGAGGTGATTCCCATCGCCTCGATCCTATTGCCGGCAACCAATAGTGCTTTATTCTCCGTAGTTCGAGTTCAACGTGAGGTCGCCGCACTGCAAACAATCGAGGCGATTCGGATGTATGTTGCAGGTTCAGGTGGCAAGCTGCCCTCGAACCTCGAACAGATAGTCGAGTTGCCAACGCCGATCGATCCGGTCACGGGAAAGCTTTTTGCGTTCACTCTTGATGGACAATCCGCGATGCTGGAACTCGAGCCGCCGAGTACCCGGAACCATCCGCGATTCGGCATGAAGTACCACCTGAAAGTGACTGACAAGTAAGGTCGTCGTTTCCACGATCGAGAGGGCGAGGCTCCCGCAGGGAGGGCGAGGCTCCCGCCGAGCCGGCGTAACAGGGAGGGCGAGGCTCCCGCCGAGCTGTAGCTGAACAGTTGTCGCTCCGCCGGGACGAGCCGGACGGAAGCGGGAATGGGAGGGCGAGGCTCCTGCCGCGCCGTTGCTGAACCCGCCAGGGTTCAGACGAATCGGTGTACGCAATACCACTCCATCTGAAGCCTCGGCGGCTTCAGCTACCAAGGGAATTCGCCCTCCCAAGACGCGGTTTTGAAGTGCAAGGCCATGAATCCAAGTTCCAGGAGAATCGAAATGTCTCATATCACAACGCAACTCCGCCCAGTGATTTTCCTGCTTGTCACACTCTTGCCGCTCGGCTTACTGCGTGCCGGCGACACACCGGATCAGATCATCGCTCCATTCGTCGACGAACAAACCACGTTGATTGCTTTCGTCGACGTGGAAAACCTGGAACTGGATAACCTGCAAGAACAGTTGACCAAGGCAGTCCAAGACGTTCCGGGCAGTGAGGAGATTCTGGAGGTGCTGAACGCGGGGGTCATCCAGCAGGCCGTGCAACTGCGCGAAGCGTTCCTGGCTGTCGGCGGCAAGGCCATCTTTGCCATCATCAGCATGTCGGACGTACCTCGCCAACCCTTCCTGGTCGTCACCAGTTCGGATTCGCAGAAGACCGCGACGCTCGAAATGTTCATCAAGCAGATGACCAACACCTCGCGTGGCCGCACGCAGGTGCATAGGGCCAATGACACAGCACTCCTGATCGGCGAACAGGATGTACTTCAGCGTGTGCGAACGACTCAACCGGCCAAGCGTCCCGAGATCGCCTCCGCTTTTTCGGCTGGTAAGAGCTCACCAGTTAAAGTGCTACTTGTACCGAGTGCCGATCAACGACGAGCGATCGCGGAAACGTTACCGCAATTGCCGCCTGACTGGGGTGACGCCACGGGCAAAGAGATCAGTGACGGCGTACAGTGGTGCGTTCTGGCTCTGGATCTGAAGCCAGGTTTCCAGGCCCACCTCACGATTCAGTCCAAGGATGAGAATACGGCCCGACGCCTGCGTTCAATCGTGGTCGCGGCCACCAACAGCATGGCGAAAACGCCGCTTGTCCAACAGAGGGTGCCGAATATTGAGCAGCTCATGGAAAGCTTCAAACCGCAGGTACTGGCGGATCAGATAGAGTTCGCCATGACACCCGAATCGGGCGTGTTGAAAGCCGTGCTCGGCGCTGTACTGCCGGCAGTTACCCAGGCGAGACAGAGTGCGAAAAGCATGCAGGCCAAGAACAATCTCAAGCAAATGGCGTTAGCCATGCATGTTCATCACGACGCCCATAAGCGATTCCCCGCTGTGGCAAATCGGGATAGAGACGGCAAGCCGTTGCTCAGCTGGCGTGTGCACATTTTGCCGTATATCGATCAGCAGGAACTCTACAAAAAGTTCAAACTAGACGAGCCTTGGGATAGCGAACACAACAGCAAGCTGATCGCACAGATCCCACCCGTGTATGTGGATCCTAATTCGAAACTCAAGCCTGGTACCACCAACTTCTTGGCACCGGTTGCCGAAGGGACAATCTGGTCTATTAAGGACGGCGCTAGGTTGCGAGATATCATTGATGGAAGCTCGCAGACGATCATGGTTGTCCGCGCGGATCCTAAGAAAGCCGTACCGTGGACCAAGCCGGACGATCTGACGATTGACCCGAAGACTCCAGCCCGTGACTTGGCCGCTGAAGGGATGGAGCATTTTCTCGCTGCATTATGCGACGGCAGCGTCCGTACTTTCTCCAAGTCGATTGATCCCGCTGTTCTTTGGAACTTGTTCGGCTACCAAGACCGCAAGCCTATCGACTGGGATACGGTCGATTAGCGTCAAAAAAGAACCGCAGACGCTCGGCGCGGGTCTCCCGGCGCTCGGTCTCCCGACCCCGCCGAAGCGGTTCCTCCAAGTGGTCAGTGCATGTGCAGCGCCGGCACTGCTTGCCCAGACCGACGAAGTGATAGCAAGGTTACGCTAGGGCAGCCTCTTGGATTGAAATGACCGCGTTTTAGCAAGCTGTGGCACTGATCCAACAAGTGCCAACCCACCAGAGCGGCAAGCGCGGGTCTCCCTGACCCCGCCGAAACCGTGCCTCTTCGTGGTCACTCTCTAGCTATCCACCACGCAACCGGCGGACACCAGTACCAGCCGTGCGGTGATTCGCCGCGTGGGGATACGGAACATACGAGCGACGGCTCGCCGATATGCATCCAGTTGGGGGCGGTAAAACTCGAGTTTCGCAGAAATGGCAGCGGTATCGGTGCTATCGATCGCGTCGGTCTTGAAGTCAATAACATCGGCTGCGATGGCTTGGTCCTGATCGTAGAGCACAACCAAGCGGTCAATGATGCCAGAAAGGAAGCGGTCTTCCTCGCGTACGACGAAGCGACGCTCGTTGAACACTTCTGCTCGCAACTTCTTCTTTCGCAGTTCCGCCGTCAAGGCCGATGAGATCGGGCTCGCGTAAGGAGGATGGTACTGTGACCGCTCGAGCACTTCTGCTATCGCTCGTGTACTCAGCATGCGCTGAAATGCACCGATCTGCTCGTCGACATTCAATCCGGCGGTATTCAATTGCTGTGCAACTTGGCCGAGTGTTTGCGGATCGGGAGGCCCGTCATCCAGCCATTGGACTTGCTCAAAGAACGCATGAATCATGGTTCCACGCGCCGAAGCGGTAGAGCCACTCAGATCGAGTAACCGCGAAGCAGGCACGGCGGCGCCTCCTTCGAGTGACGATGGAGCCTGGTGATCTGGTCGACTGCCTTTTTTCGCTGGTGAGCTTAATGCTGATCGGCCGATCAGCTGGTGGTTGCTCCGGTATTCCTGCCACTTTCACGGGTTTGCATTTGCGATACCAGTGTGGATCACCGACTTGGTAATAAACTTGGCTCGGTTCCAGCCGTCCTCCCTCGGTCAGCCCGGCACGCAATAGTCCGGCTGGCGTCTTCGGCACGTTGCGTTCCGAGTCAGACGATGGGGCGACGATCATGTGCAGGGCATGTATCGGGCGGGTCAGTGCGACATACAAGACACAGAGCGCTTCGCTGACAGCTTGAGCGGTGTAGTCGGTGAACAGCTGCTGAAGACGATCAGGCAGCAGTTTCTGGATCTTCTCATTGCGATAGATGCAGACACGATCAATAGGATCAGTAGGCGCGGGTTGGCCGACCACACACGCCGGCGTTTGTCCTGTCAGCGAGTAATCCAGTTCCGGTAAGACGACGATATCAAACTGCAAGCCTTTGGCTTGATGGACGGTCATCACACGCACGCCGGCCGAGGATGGATCGGCGACCTTTGTCAGCTCGGTGTAACGCACGAA
Organism: uncultured Planctomycetia bacterium; assembly: GCA_942492195.1. Classification (GTDB taxonomy): domain Bacteria; phylum Planctomycetota; class Planctomycetia; order Pirellulales; family S012-138; genus CALOEH01. The sequence goes on from CALOEH010000166.1 coordinate 8,311, forward strand.
ATCTGTTGCCCGCAGCGTCGCGATAGCTTGGTATCCGAACGCGAGTTCGATCAGTTGCTGTAATCGGGACTGCTCGCGCTCGTCGCAACTGGCGGCTAACCTTTGTGACCAGTCGTAGACGCTCGGCCCGTAGCCATCGTAGAGCAAGGCGTGGCGGATCCGTCGAGACAGGCCTAACGCTTGTGTCCCGTCAGAGTGATTGGTCAAACCTAAGATCGGGCCCAGTGGCGATTCGGAAACATGAAACCTTGCGATCGTGTCGCCCGGATGATCGGCCATTTTCATCAACGAGAGAATGACCTGTACGGCAGCCGAGTCGGTCAAGGGAATGCCGCCTTCCTCGCTCGCCGGTACACCGAGTTGTCGAAGATTGTAGATCAGTTGAGCCACCACGTCGTTACGTCTTACTAATACACCTACTTCACAGTGGGGAGCCGACTGCACAATTTCCTGAATACGCCTGGCGGCATAACCGAGAGTCATGTTCGGCTGTTCTTTGCGGTCTTCGGCAGCCGGTGCGGTGACCAACTGCACGTAGCCCGGCAGGTGTTTCTTGGCGGTCGAGTGTTCTTCGAACTGAGTGCACCACTGTTGTACCGCGGGCTGAAGCTTATCCAGATTGGGATGGCTGGCCATCTGGCTAAAGGCCAGATTTACGGTGTCGATAACGGGTTGTGAGGAGCGGTAGCTGACGTTCAACGGTTCAGGGACGATGCCGGGCAATTCTTTTTGCAGGGCATCGAACAATTCCGACTTGCCGCCGCGCCATCCGTAAATCGCCTGCTTCACATCACCTACGCAGAAGAACGATCGCTTGTTGGCCGCTGAAGAAGTGGTGGCTTGCTGATCAAGCTGAGCAACGTGATGAGTCAATGGTCGAAGGACGCGGTATTGAACGAGCGACGTGTCCTGGAATTCGTCCAACAGCAAGTGCGACAGCTGTACGTCCAAGCGGAAGTGCTGCTGGTCGAGGCGATCGGTATGGGCGGCGCCGTCCAGGCTGCGCGTCACATCGTCAAATCTCAATCCGTGAGCATTGTGCTTGAGTTGCTGGTACACACCGTGGAACGCATCCAACAGCTCGTACGTTGCACCAGTCTGTTGGGCCAGTTGCCCAACCAGTACGGCTCGGGCGTGACGCAGCAACTGCTGGTAGACATCAACCGCGTCCTCTGGCATTTGTTTGCCATAGAACACCGTTTCCCCGGCGAGCAATTTTGCTGGGAAACCTTTGCTGATAAACGTCTCCCAGTCACCGAAGATGGCCGCTTCAATGTCGTTTTCCCGAGCTTGTTCGATCTTCTTGTGTTTCGGCAACGGGACGTTGGGCAATTGCTCGATCGCCGCCTTCAATGCCTCGTCGCTCAAGAGCTTGTGATTCGGGAACTGGTTCCACGCTTCCTGGTTGGTTTCGAGGTACAGCCCGTAAAGGCTGTTCACCGTCGAGCGGATCAAGTCGCTGACAGACCGCTTCGCTTCGCCCTTCGCCAACAACTGCACGAGTCGTGTGACACGGTCGACGGAGTCGCCGCGCAAAATGGACTCGATGGCTTCGGTGCGCAGATACTGATCGTGCAGGTCTTCGAGGATGCGCCATCCAGCCGGTAGCCCCAGTTCCAGACTGAAACTGGCGGCCAAGCTGGCAAAGAACGCGTCCAAAGTGCTGATCTGCAGACGGTGCAAGCGGTGAACCAGTTCTCGCAGCAATTTCAGACAACGCTGTTGAGTCAAAGTGGGGTCAACGAACGGCGCTAGTTCTTCCACTTGTTGCGCATCGTTGGCGGCTGCGGCCAGGCGAGTGACAACGCGATCCAGGATTTCACCCGCGGCTTTCCGAGTGAAGGTTGTCGCCAGAATTTGATCGGCCGGCGCCCCCGCGTTCAGGAGTGCCAAGTAGCGGTTAGACAGCGCAAACGTCTTTCCCGTACCTGCGGAAGCACGAATGAGTTTGGCTTTCAATTCATCCATGATTTTCTCTTGACGCGGTGAGACATGTATAGGCGGCCTAAACGAGGTGCTGTTTTCGAGCCCGGAGGGCTCCATGCTAATAGGCGGGGGCCTTGGCCTTATCGTTCTCAGCGGCCCAAACGACGTGCTGCTTTGGAGCCCGGAGGGCTCCGTGTTAATAGGCGGGGGCCTTGGCCCCCGTAATCCGATGGCACAAATATGTCGCGTCCCGGAGGGACGCATGAAAGTCGTCCAGCGCCAAACCGCCCACCTGTCAAACCGTATTCTGGTGCGCCATTGCTCTCCATCGGTGAGTTCGGCACACCCCTACTTTCTCCAACCACGATCTACTCCTCCAATCGCGCGCGATAGGCATCGTCCTGACAAATCGCCGCAAACTCGGCCATCATGCCTGGCGGCTGCTCTTCCGGCGGCCAGAATTCTTCATTCAAAATGGCCTCCGCGACTTGCAGAGCCACATCGTCTGCTTCGGCCAGTGTTTCTTCATCCCACTCCGCCCACAACTCGCCGACCTTGGAAACATCTTTGGGCAAGACGATGTAACCCAAACGGACATTGTCCTTGATGTCCAGGCTGCGAATCAAATGTCGATACAGCGGAAGCTGCAGGTCAACCCATTCGTTGTTCTTGCGATGCATCTTGTCGGGTGGCTTCGCCGTGTCCGAGGTCTTGTAGTCGAAGACCGCCCACTGTTCCGAGTCGGGGTGGTAGTCAATTCGGTCAATGCGGCCTCTTAGCAGGATCTTTCTTTTCTCGTCGACGTTCAGCTCAGCGGGTGGATCATCGCAGGTCGCTTCGACATGCCGGATTTGCCAGCCTTGCGAGGCCCAGTCGGCTTGCCAACGAGCGAAGCCGGCCAGGCGTTCCTCCAGTTGAGCTGTCTGGACGTCAACAGCCGGAGGTCGATGCTTGCCATACGTTCTGTCGATGTACTTGCGCGCCGCTCGCTTCAGCAATTGTGCAATCTGTGACGGATCCTGTGAGGTGTTGAGCTTGTGCTCGCCAAACTGACGCAGCACCTCGTGGATGATATTGCCAAAGGTTGGTGCATCCAATTCCTCGGCCTCGTCATCCAGTGGAGCCAACCTCAGGACGTGCCGCAGGTAGAAGCGATATCGGCAGGCTAAGTACGAGCGAAAGGCGGTCACGCTCACTGTCGTGATGGGGGCTTCCAGCCGCCGTGGTTTGGGGACGACCAATTGCGATACCTTCGTTGGTCCTTCGCCGGAAAGTAATAGTGGTGGCGATGGAGCTGCGTCAGTCGGTCGGAAGAAGGCGAGTGCCCGTTTGGCGATCGTCTCGTCATCGGTGGCGAACGCCAGTCGGCTAGGTGTCAGTGGGTCATTGTCGGCCGTGTGCCGGCCCGCGATCAAGGTTAGATCATTGCGAGAAGCCACCAAGACACTCAGAGCATACGCGTCGCGTGCGTAACGACGCGCGTTATCCAACAAACCCAGTTTCTGACGCAACGTGTTGGGCAGGAATAGGTCTGAATTCACCGACTTGGGGACGAATCCTTCGTTGAATGAAGTGACCACCAGAGCGGGAGCTTCATCCAAGGGCAATTCAAGCCAACCAAGCAGTTCGATTGCCTGATCATCTGGAAGTGGCGGGATTTCGGTGCCCGCCAACTGTTGCAGCAAGAGGGAAATGGCGTCTGTTGCGCTTACCAGTGGCGATACTTGTTGAGGTACCTGTTTGTGCTCCAAGAGCACATTGCGAATATGATTCAGCGACTTGATCGTGTAGTGATGCTGTGGATCGAGGGTGTCCAGCGGAGATTCTCCGTAAAACACGAGCAGCACCTGACTGATGGATTCACTCCAGGCATCTAAGGGTTGTGACTTTGCACTGGGAGGGCGAGGCTCCCGCCGAGTTGGAACCTTATCAGCTCTCGGCTCAGCAGGAGCTTCGCCCTCCCCTCGCTCGGTCTTGACCATCCCATTGGTTAAGGGTTCAAGTGCCCGATCGACGGCAGCATGCAGTTGCCGAAGCGGCTCGGTGCTGTTGAAAGATCCTAGCCAATTGCCGAGCCGAACCGGTAAATGGTCGTTGTAATATTCGTCTAACTGAGTGAGCCAGTCGCCCTGCAGTTTCTGGGCTTCCAGCCAACGGTGCACGTCGGGATGTCGAACCAATGCTGCGAAATCCGCAAACCGGCCTCGGCTCAGATAGGCAGAAATAGCAGACAGTAATTTGTAGGGCGCTGTTTCGGGTAGTGATCGCCCGACGACCCACCGTGACGATACACCGGCTTGAAGCAGTGTGCGTTGCAGTTGCGGCACCAGTTGGTCGTCCGGAACCCCGATCACGATTTGGTCGACGCGATAGCGGTCGCCAAGTTCGGCCATTGTACGAACAACCGAGTGTGCCTGGTCTGCTGGCCCATCGGCGAGCTGCACTTGTTCGGTTTTCAGGTCAACCGTCGCATCTTGCCAGGCTGCCGGGATGAGACAACCGTGTTGATCGAAGCGTTCTTCAAAGGACGCCGGCGCGTGGATGATGGCCGTGACCCGGTCCGCGACTTGATCCAACATGCGTCGCGTCGCCAGGTTCATGTCTGACGTGCCGATCATCACCAGGTTCAAATCAGTCTGGCACTCGTTGTTTTCAATGGCGACGAGCCGCGCTGTTTGCAGATCCCACAGTCCGAGTCCGTCCAGCGTATTCAGGTATCGTTGTTGGACGTCACTCAGGAATTGCCATCGTTCGGTTTCCGGGAATCCGTCGATCTGCTGACCGTGGCTTGCTACGTCGCGAAAGTTCAACCCGTCGGCGGCCAATTCGCGGTGCTGACGCGAGAGAACGCCTGCCAATTCCATCCAGGCGCTTAAGTCTTGCTCCGCAGGCAGAGTGGGGATGAACTGGCGGCAGCGTTCGCGATCGGCACCCTGTAATGCTCGAACCCAAACCATCTGTTGCGTCAAATCGTTTGCGAAGGGCCGTTTGGGCTCGTACAACAATTCGGGCAGCGAGCCGGCAGTTCGGATCTGAGGCGGAAAGAACAGCAACGAGTCGGTTTCGGCGTACTCGGCCAACAACTCCAACAGTCGGCGACCGGCTCGGCCGCCCGGGACCACCAAGACGACTTGGTCCAGATCGAGGGTTTGGCGCTGCCGATACTCTTGCTGTAAATACTCGACCGCTGCCGGCAAGGCCGGTTGGGTCCAGTCGAGAAACTTCCGTGTTATAGGCATTGTTATTGATCACTCTCCGTAGCCGAAGCACCAGCCCAAACGCCAATCCGATATTTTAGCGAAATTCCTGCGGCGGCGATCCCTCGTGGCCCCCACTTCGTTCCGGGCTGTCGGAAGAGATGGCCACGAAAAATCGCGAAAAACCACAAAGAGCGTTGCAGGCTGACGCATGTTCAGAACCTAGAATCAGACATTCTGTACTGCTCGTGTTCTTGCGTCTTTTCGCGGCGACTACCCTTCTTCTTTCGACATTCTACGGTTCCCGAGGCGATTGGGGCACCGTTTGGTTAACGGCTTCGCCGCTCCGTGCCTTCTCGTAGCTTTCGGTGGCCTATAAACTTAACCGGCGGATACTTGCGCATATAATTACGGACTCGCATTCAGGTTAATGGTTCGCCAAACAAGGATTTGAATCAGGAAAAGCAACAACATGAAAAGCATTCTCACCTTAATTGTGTTCGTTACCTTGGGCATCGTTAGTGGGCTGTTTGCCCAGGAACCGCAGGTACCCGATGGGAAGAAGACCGAACTAGGGCTGTATGTGACCGCCAAGCAGGCTTATGAGAAATGGCAGGCCGATGCGGAAAACGTAAAGATCATCGATGTGCGTACACCTGAGGAGTATGCATTTATAGGCCATCCGGCGATGGCTTGGAATGTTCCGTTAGTGTTCCTGACCTATGAATGGGACGATAAGAGCAAACGACAGAAGATGAAGCTGAACGAGGACTTCCTCGAGCAGGTCAAGAAAATCATCAAGCCCACCGATACGATATTGGTGAGCTGTCGTTCGGGACAGCGCAGCGCACCTGCCGCAAACATCATCGCCAAGGCGGGGTTCAAGAAGGTTTATAGCGTTGTCGACGGTTTCGAAGGCGACAAAGTGAAGGATCCCGAAAGCGTCTTTGTTGGCCAGCGGATGAAGAACGGTTGGAAGAACTCGGGCCTGCCCTGGACCTACACCGTCGATCCCAAGTTGATGTACCTCGAGAAGAAGTAGTCGTCACCGTAGGGCGGCCTTCCAAGGCCGCCTTAAGCACGGAACGACAGGGGAGCCATGTCATGACGATTGCCCGCCGTTCATTGGCACTGCTCGCCTGGGCGATTGTCGCCACGCTGTCAGCCTGTTCCGATGCACAACTCCCGTGGGTGCAGGTTGCTGATGACGGCAAGGGTTTCGTGCTCGCGGATTCCGGCAAGCGCTTCGTGCCGTGGGGGTTCAACTACGATCACGAAGGCGACGGGCAACTAATTGAGGATTATTGGGACGAGAAGTGGCCCACGGTCGAAGCAGCGTTCCACGAGATGAAACAGTTGGGCGCGAATGTCGTCCGCATCCATCTTCAGTTCGGCCGGTTCATGGAGAGTCCAACTGTGCCGCGGCAGCATTCTCTGCGGCAGCTTGCACGCCTGGTGAAACTGGCGGAACGTACGGGCCTCTATCTCGACCTGACCGGCCTGGGTTGTTACCACAAACAGGACGTACCGGAGTGGTACGACAAACTGAGCGAACAAGAACGCTGGGCGGCGCAAACCGTGTTCTGGGCAGCGATTGCCAAGGGGTGTGCACAGAGTCCCGCCGTTTTTTGTTACGACTTGATGAACGAACCGGTGGTCCCCGGTGGCAACAAGAAACGCGACGACTGGCTTGGACCGGGATTCGGGGACAAGTACTTTGTTCAGTTTATCTCGCTGGATCGCAAGGGCCGAAATCGTCCCGATGTTGCCCGCGAGTGGATTCAGACACTGGTGCGCGCGATTCGCCAGCATGACCAACGTCACTTGATTACAGTGGGTCTCGTCCATTGGAGTCTAGACCGGCCCGGTCTTACATCCGGCTTCGTACCCGAACAAATTGCCGCGGATCTCGATTTTCTCGCCGTTCACATCTATCCCCAGACGGGAGAGGTGGATGAGGCGATCGAGACCTTGAAGGGGTTCGCTGCGGTCGGCAAACCGGTGATCATCGAAGAGACGTTTACGCTGAAATGCGGTGCTGACGAACTTGGTCAGTTCATCGACCGGTCACAGTCGTACGCAACGGGTTGGATCGGCTTCTATTGGGGAAAGACGCCGGACGAGTATCGTCCCCCCAAGTCGATCGCCGAAGCATTGACGTTGAGTTGGTTAGAGTTGTTTCAAGAAAAGACGGCGCAAATACTCTCGCGCCAACCGTAGCATCCTACTTGCCGAGGGTGCTTCCACGCCCGCCAACCAGGACCAACAACTGCCAGGCCGCTTTGCTACTTCTTCTCCGACACCAGCAGCTTGGCCAACGCGGTCGCCAGGTCATTCAAGGAGTTGTCGTCAGGTAGCGCAAAGCGAACTTGTAGTCGCCCGTCGGGGTCGCGTTCGACGCAGTCGTCCAATCCGGCCCTTACTTGTTTGACAGCATGGGGATCGGGAACGATTTCCCCATCAATCAACTCGCCGACCAACTTGATGGCGGCGCCGAGCAGTTCTCCCCCGGCAGCGGCGACCTTATTGCGACGGGCGGCAATTTGATTCGCATCCGATTCCACCGTCTGCTGCAGTGATGCATCGACCGGCGCCGCGGGCTTGGTTCCAAGCAATTGTTCCAGGCGTCGCTTGAGCTCCTCCATTCCGCTTCGAAGCTCAACTTCTGACACGTCGGAGTTGACGTCCAATGCCGCCACCGCCAGATCGTGCTTTGCCGAAAGCGTGCCCAGCATACGTTCTTCGATCGTATCTTCGGTTATCAACAGGTAGACCTGCACTGGCTGTCGCTGACCCATGCGATGAGCACGCGCAATTCGCTGTTCGAGCACAGCGGGATTCCACGGTAAATCGACATTGATGACGGTGTTGGCCGCTTGCAGGTTCAATCCTGTACTACCTGCATTGCTCATGATGATCGCCTTACAGTCCGGATCGTTCTGAAAACGATGCACCAGTTGCTGCCGCTTCTTTTGCGGTACTTTGCCGTCGAGTCGCACAAAGTCGAGGCCGAGTCGTTTCATGATCGGTTCGATCAGGCCCAACATCGTTGTCCATTCGCTGAACAGCACCAGCTTGCGGTCACCCTCAGCTGCCAGTTGTTCGAGCAGTTCGGTGAGTCGCTCCAGTTTGCTGCTGTAAGACGGTTCTTCCTTGTCCACCAGATACGTACTATTGCAGGCCATGCGGGCCATGAGTAAGTATTTCTGCAGCCGCAGCAGATCCATCTCCGTGAGGTACCTCTTGCAAGCAATCTGGGCAGCTCGCTTGACGTTTTCCTCGCTCATGATCAGCTGTTCTTCGGTGGGCCGGATGCGTACGATTTCGGTGCTGCGTTCGGGTAACTCCTGCATCACACTGTGGCGCGTGCGGCGCAGCAGGATCGGCTTGAGGGTTTCACGCAGCTCGTCCAATTTGCGGTAGCCCTCAACACGTCCCCGTTCGTCGACCACACGGTGGCGGTGAAAGAAGCGATAGGCTGGCCCCAACCGTCGATCGTCGATGAAGCTAACAACGGTGTAGAGCTCTTCGAGCCGATTCTCGAGTGGCGTACCAGATAAGACCAAGGCGAAAGGCGACTTGAGATTCGTAATCAGCTTGGATGTCTTGGATTCCCAATTCTTAATCCGCTGGCCCTCATCGAGAATGATCAGGTCCCAATCCAGTCGGTCGATGGTTGCGTGGTCGCGCAGCACCTGCTCGTAATTGCAGATCGTGAAGAACGTGTCACTTTGGTACTGTTGAACCCGTTCTTCTGCACTGCCGATAACGATTTGGCAAGATCGCCCACAGAAGCGGTTGATCTCGCTGCGCCATTGGCTCTTCAGTGATGCCGGGCAGACCACTAGCACGCGACGGACGTCGGCTAGACGAGCGAGCAATTCCGCGACCCCAATGCCCTGAATAGTCTTGCCAAGTCCCATGTCGTCGGCCAATACGGCGCGACCGGCCTCGATTGCAAAGGCGATGCCGTCCAACTGGTAAGGTAGCAACTCGACGTCCAGCAGCTCCTTCCTCAGTGGGTGATCTGTCGGGTCTCTGCGAATTTCGCCGGCAGCCTGTGCGAGCCGCCGTTGCAGCAACCTCTGCTCTACGAACTCCTCGGCGTCAGGATAGATGTGCACCGAATGCCCGGCTCGCTCAAGGGCACGCATGCGCTTGAGCAGCCCGTCCACATCATCGAACGTCCGATCACGAAACGAACCAAGAATCCTGTTCGCCTCTTTATCCAATTGATGAGGCAGGTTGAAACGCAGTCCGAGTTGTTTGCCATAGTCCAGTCGCAGGGAGAGATTGCGTCGCTGATAGGGCGAGTCAAGTTTCTTCTGCGGAAAACGCTTCTTGATCTTGTCCAGTGCATGCAGGACATGCTTACACGTTCCCAAGTGATTGGTGCGGAAGTCGGGGCACGAGCAATAGGACTGGCCCGGTTCAATTCCACGGAGCGAGACGCGATACGTCTTGCCCGACTGTAGGCTGGTGATCGTATAGTCAGTCCATGGCCGGTTGGGGTCCAGCGATCTGAGCCTCATCTTTTCCTTGGCAGCACGCTCCTGACGATCGGCGATAGCGCGCCGCAATAATTCATCTTCGGTCAGGTGTTCGATTGGTTCAGAAGGGTCAGGTGGCGCGGAGAGTCCGAGCGTCAGTTTCTCGTCCAAGATCATGCCCAGGACGGCGGCGATGTGGTCGCAGCGAACCTGGCACTGTTCGCAGTTCAGATGTAGCCCTTTGGGCTTGTTCGTCATCTCGACGACGGTGACGTTCGCCTGTTGATCAGGAAGTTCGGAATCCGGCACGCTGACGCGGAGCGTATCGCCGCCCAGATAGACGTCGCGGGGCAGGTTGATTTCGAAGCGGGCACCCTGGCGGAGGCGGGCTTCGCCATCCTCGTCTCCCATCAACCGGCAGGCTGCACGATAGGTAAGCTGTCCCAGCCGATCCCGAATACCGATTCGCCGTCTGCGACTTGTTGAGCTGGCCATGACGACACTCCTTTCAGCGACTGATGGCAAATCCAATCTGCGGTTTGCCATTGTGACGACTGGCGCGTCAATTGTTAAGTCCAACCTGTTCTATCGCCGATGTGCAAATTCGTGCCATGGCTTGAGCATCCGTTCAGCGCGCTGAAAACGGTTCCCACGACGCCACATCGGTCCACCAAATCGGCAGCCTCTTCAAGCCGTGCTGAACCAGTGAGGACGTCGTGGACGGGACGAAAGGACTTGACGTGTCGGGACGGACCCCACGACCTTGGAGCATCTTCTTGCGGCTGTTTGACGGCAAGGGTAAACTCATCTTGATCTGGGTGACAAATACCTTTGCGTCCCCGTAGCTCAATTGGATAGAGCGCCGGCCTCCGGAGCCGGAGGTTAGAGGTTCGAATCCTCTCGGGGATACTTTAAGTCCTTTATGTCTAAGGTCTTGCGAAAGGACCAACCTTTGGCCAAAGGGGCCAACGGTCGATCTAATTCACTGTCGTTGCAAGCCATTTCCTGCCAACTGCTTTCGTCCCATTTGCTGACAGAACTCGGACACGCTGTCCGAGAAGTCACGGTCCGCACGTCGAAATAAGCGCTTGAAAACCGCGGCTGGGTTGGACGCTTCAGCAACCGGAGAGAATCGGCAGAGCGGCGAGACTCTCAAACATGATGACTTGGCACAGAGTTAAACCCTCAATATCTCCCGAGGCGGTGCCAATCCTGAGCCCGGCGGCACCAACTGGACAGGTTAGTGCGCCATGGAGAATTGCGACTATCGAGACGAACTCAAGAATGACGACGAAAAGAGATGCGAAGCCGCGCGAGCCGAGGGAAGCGAATCGGAGCTAGATGGCAAGCGCTTCCGACTGGGTCGCGATTTTATCTAATCGTTAGTTAACCTTTGAACGAGTACGGATGCGCTGTTCTGCGTTTGGGTCTCTGGAGCCTGAGAGTGTCTGCTCGTAGCTCGAGCGTCACTACTGGCACAGGTGTTTCTCGAAGAAGGCCCTTATTCTTGCGGCATAAGGCACGCCGTACTTGGCGAAAGTTGCTTTGACTTGATCGTTCGGCTTCCAGTCAAAGAACGCGTGGCCGGCACCTTCGACTTGGTGGTATACAACCGTCTGCCCTTTCTCTTTTCACGCATCGGCAAACGACGAAACCGCCTCATCGCGGATCAAGAAGTCCTTTGTTCCACGAGTCAAATATTGCGGAATCGACCGCATGGAGGCGTCCGGAATGTGGCTCTGCGGGGCGATGGCTTCAGCAGCAGTCTGTGGCATTCTAAGGTAACGTTGAAGGACAATTTCCGAGCTGCCGCATCGCCTGACTAGGATCACCGGAACAGCAAGGGGGCAAATTCACGTAAGCTGCGCCGCCAGGTCAGGAATTCGTGAGCCGTATCGGGAGATACGTACGCGGTGTTCTTAACGCCAGCCTCTATGAGGGCTTCGCGATTCGCATTGATGCGATCGGGATTCTCTCGAGTGCCGCAGCTGCAGAATACCACTTTGACCTGCTCCCGAAAGCCTTCCGTGTCTTCGACATCCTGAGGGGTGATGACGCCACCGCTAAAGAGTCCGATGTGGGAGAACTTGTCGAGGTTCCTCAGCGTAATCATCTTGGTCTCCATTCCGCCCATGGACAGTCCGGCCATGGCGCGGTTGGGCCGATCAGTCAACGTGCGGAAATGGGTGTCGACGTAGGGAATCAGCTCGTCGACGAGAACGGTCTCAAAGCCATCGATCTTAAAATTCCTCAGGCCGCCAAAACGGACTTCGTTCGTCATGCCGTAAGTCATCACGATAATGAAAGGCGTGGTCTTCCCCTCCGCAATGAGATTGTCCATGATCAAGTTGGCGTGGCCTTGATTACTCCAGGCAGTCTCGTCCTCACCCCAGCCGTGCTGTAGGTAAAGCACCGGGTAGCGTTTCTCAGGTTCCCGGTCGTAGCCCGGAGGCGTGTACACAAAAGCGCGGCGGATGGTGTCGGTGCTCTTCGAAGGGAAGAGGATCTGCTGCACCCGGCCGTGGGGAACGTCCTTGAGTGCATAGAATTCCTTGTCGTGAGCAGGAACCTCAATACCACTTTCCCACCGTGTTGAACCGTAGAAATTCAAGGTGCCCGGGTCGTTGAACGTGCCCCCGTCCACCGTAAGGTGGTAGTAGTGGAAGCCTTCGTCGAGCGGTTTTTGCGTGACGCCTGTCCAGACACCATTTTCGCCTTTGGTGAGGTCAAAGCCACCGCGACGCAACCCACCCAGGCTCACGCGAACGTGCTGAGCTTCGGGGGCTTCGATGCGGAAACGAGCATAACGCTGCGAGTTCACCTGCGGATACTGCTGGCCAGGCTGATTCAACGTTGATGGTTTGAAGTCGTCTGTAATCGTCGGCGAGTCTGTTTGAGCCAAGCACATTCCGCCTGTGCCAACGGCGACCAATAGGATACCGATTACTCTTCGAATCATCTGACTAGCTCCGATCTGTTTCTTCACTTGAATGTTAACAAGACGCTGGTCTCCACTCCTGCTTTCTATTGCTTTGTCTGTGTTGGGGCTTTGACGCCGCTTGGCGGATAGTCGATCACGATCTTCCAGGCGAGTTCCTGCAAAGCGCGATTCAACTGCTCGTTGTCATATTCCGGCCGGCGGGGGTTCTTGAGCACCTTGGTCTCTTTCCTGCCGGCCATCATCACCGGCCAAGAGCGTGCCACGCTTTCCGCCTCGAGCGACTTGACGTGGAAGGCGACCGTTCGATCATTTCTCGCGTCGGACGACTGGAATAACATTGGTCATTGAGGCACTTGCTGCGTGTCGCCTGGATGCAGGACCGCGTTGACGATTGCCTCATAGGCCGGCTTTCGCTGGTTGCTCGAGTCAAAGATCAGCGGGTGTTGTCCGAACCGCCATGTGCGGCGATCGCTGAGGCCCCAGAACGTCACGCGTTCGATCACGTCCTTGTGTTTGATAAAGATCGAAAACAAACGCGCGTAAGCATCTGCCTGTGCCTTGAGATCTTCCGGCGAAGGGGGCGTACCGCCAGACCTACGGCCCCCAAACCTGCGACCTCCAAAGCCGGGTCCGAACTGGCCTCCCGAGGCACCGCGGATCGTGACGTCCAGTTCCGTGATGCTGACCTTCAGCCCCAGCGACGCATAGTCAGAGATTGCCTTGTCCACGGCGGCGTAGGGAACTCTGCCGGTACTCCAATGGCCCTGGATTCCCACACCGTGAATCGGTGCGCCCTCTTTGATCAGACGTTTGAGCAACACCATCGAACTCTCGTGTTTGGGACCCGTCTCGATGCTGTAGTCGTTGTAATACAACTTGGCTTCCGGATCAGCTTCGTGGGCGCACTTGAATGCCAGCGTCAGGAATTCCGGCCCCATGGCCTGCAACCAGGAGGAATTGCGGAGGTTTTCCGTCTCGGCCGTCTGGGCGTTGCCGCGGTCGTTGATCGCCTCATTGACGACATCCCAACTCTGGATCTTCCCTTTGTAGCGACCCACGAGCGTGCTGATATGGTCCTTCATGCGCTGAGTGACTGTCGACTTGTCGCCACCACGAAAGAACCAATCGTTGGTCTGGGCATGCCACACGAGCGTATGGCCGTGGATGGCTAAGTTGTTGTCCACGCACCAGGCCACCAGGGCATCCGGCCGTTCAAATCTCCACGTATCCTCGCTCGGATGAATCGGGCCCGGCTTCATGCAGTTTTCCGGCGTCACGAAGTTGAAGTGTTTCTTGGCCAGTTCCAGTTCCTCGTCGGAGTATCTACCGGGCAGGTCTCCCGCCGTGCCGATGAAGAAGTAGTCCTTGTAGGCATCGTCGATGGTCGGGCCAAGTTGGTCGACCACGAGCGGTTCGCCGGCGGGCGGGGAGGCGGGCTCCTGGGCCCTGGTTTCCACGACGCCAACCATTGTGACGACCAAGCTGGCAAGCAGAATCAGATTTTGACGTTGGCGTTTGCGCGACATTGTTTGTCCTCATTGGAAAAACCGGATGGACGAAGTGATCCAAGTTGTGGCATCATTCAGTGGTGGGCTTACTCCCAGCAACAGAGACAACAAGAGCCACTTTGCCGGGCGCTAATCGAAACTCTTGCTGCGTTGGTTGTTGCGAACCACTGCGCAACGTCACCGTGTAATCACCGTGAAAGCCTCGAAACGCGAAGACGCCGTCAGCATCGGTGACTCCCGAGGCCGTTGTTGACCATTCAGCCATCAGCGACTCGTATCGTTGCCCTGCAGCATTGAGGCTCCAGTCGCGCCGGGCCAGACCGGCGTTGGGACCTCGCCAGGAATTCCCTGCCCAGAAGACCCACGCCATGATGCCTTCCACAGCGGGATGACCATAAGCCGTGCGATACACGGCTTCCAGGCATTCTGCGTTGGCACTTTCCTCGTCAAAAGCCGAGTCAAATTCCGAAATCCAGATCGGCAAGCCGAGTTTCGCGACCTTGTCGAGGTTCGTCTGCAGTATTTTGGGATGGTCCAGGATTGTCTTCGACCAGATGTGCCCTTGTATTCCCACGCCATGGATAGGCGCGCCCTCGTCGATGAGTTGCCGGATTTGCGCGACATATTCATCGATCTGCGTTTCCTTAAAGTCCTTATCGACGGAGAGGATATTGAATTCGTTGACGAACAGCTTGGCCTTCGGATCGATTTCGTGAGCTCGTTTAAACATCCACGCGTGAATACCTTCACCGAGTCCGTCCTTGAAGAACGTCCCGTGAAGCATTTCGTTGTTGACGTCCCAGTGGACAGCCTCGCCGCGATAGCGAGCGGCGATACTGTCGATCCGTTGCTCCACCGCAGCACGCAACTCTTCACCATTTAGCCCCCGGAGCCAACGCGGTTGCCATTTCTCTGGTTCCCAAAAGATGCAATGACCTCGCAATGGAATGTCATGTTCGTTGCACCATGCCAGCATGGCGTCGGCTCGGGAATAGTTCTCCTGACCGCGCCGCCCTTCGTTGCTATACCATTTCATGTCGTTCTCGAAGACCGCCCAGTTGAAGTGCTTGAGGAAGAAATCCTGATACTTGGGGTCCCTCAAGACCGTAGGGCTCAGCGCGGCGCCAAACGGAAACGCTTTCGACGTCTGTCTTACCTCCAGCGCGACTCCAGGAAGAGGCTGCCCCTGCGGATCCAACACGCGAATCTGGGTGTCGCGTTGCCGAAGACTTTGTATTCGTTGGTTCGCTTGCTCCTTCCAGTCATGCTGTTGACCACACGCGACGGATGTCATCAGAGTTACCATCGTCATTGCAACACTGAGCCCTGATAGTCGATGCTGAATCGCGCCATATGTTTTTGGAAGCAACATTTTGTTCTGCCTTTCCCGTGAGTCGACGCCACCAGGCTAACACCGCCCGCGCGGAGAGGTTTCGCGATGCTAACTCAAAACCTTTCGATTTCCAAAAAGTTCTCAGTGTATTCTCGCACTGCGTGCGCCAGCGTGATCAGCAGTCTCACTATCGATGGGAGGCTCTTTCGTTGCCATTCGCCGACTTCGCGCGGCGCGCATCAATCAAGCACCTGCAGTGCGCAATATCGATAGTGCTTTGCGCAATTATTGTTAGCCGATGGCAATCGGTGATGTTAGATTAAAACTGTCGGTTTGCCGATATCTGTGTTTGCACCCATCACGTGAGAGGCTGACATGAACGTTACACTCGTTTCTCGTTGTGTCGTCTCCACGCTGTTGGTTGCCGGGACTCTGATAGTCCTCGCAGTCAATTCTCCCAAATGTATTGGCGCTCCGCCAGACGCAGACAAATCTTGGACCGCGGACAACGGCGACGGCACCTACTCCAACCCCTTGTTCTACGAAGAGTTTGAGGACCCGGACGTCATTCGTGTCGGTGAGAACTACTACCTCGCCGGCACCACGATGCACATGAACCCCGCCGTCCAGTTGATGCATTCCAAGGACTTGGTGAACTGGGAACTCGCGGGCTACTGCATGGATCGACTGGACCTGGGACCGGCGTTCCGACTCGAAAGTGGGAACATCTATGGCCGAGGCATTTGGGCACCCTGCCTTCGTTATCACAACGGCATGTTCTACGTCTTTACAAATGTGAATGGCGTGGGCCTTCAAATCTTTCGTTCGAAAACGATTCGTGGTCCTTGGCAGCGCAACCAACTGCCTGGACGGCATGACATGTCGGTGTTGTTCGATGACGACGGCAAGGTCTACATTATCTCCGGCAATCGCAGCCCCTATCCGATCGAAGAACTCACATCGGACCTCACTGCTTTCGTTCCCGGCGTCCGTTATGAACTTGATGGAAGGATGGGCGAGGGCCATCACCTCTACAAGATCAATGGCAAGTATGTCGATGTGTCCGCCATTCCCGGTGGACCCGTCGATCAGATGGTAGCCGTTGCGGATTCCATCCAAGGTCCATGGAGAGTCGAGCGCATGGTGCAAGGCGAGTCCTTGGGTGTCACGGCTGCGGCACCCGATCGCGCCCAGCCCAATGATCGTGGGCTCTGGTTGCATCAGGGAGGCATTGTTGACACGCCCTCGGGCCAGTGGTGGAGCATCATCATGTCGGACCACGGCAGTGCCGGTCGCATGGTCTCCCTGGTGCCAGTCACATGGGACAATGGCTTCCCGCTGATCGGCCTGCCGGGCAATCTGCGTAAGGCACCCAATACCTGGATCAAGCCAGATACCGGTCACTCCCAGGAGCCGAAGCCGGCGTTCATGCATGACGACAACTTCAACGGTGGCTGTTTGAATCCGCACTGGCAGTGGAATCATGTCCCTGATGACAGCAAGTGGTCGATCACCGAGAAGCCCGGTGTGCTACGTCTGCATTCATTGCCCGCTGGTGATTTCTATTCGGCTCGCAACAGCCTCTGCCAGCGGCCGCCCGGCCCCGAGTCGATCATGACCGTCGAGCTGGACACGTCGGGCATGGTCGCGGGAGACACGGCGGGCCTGGCGCTGTTAAGCTCGCCCTATGCCTGGATCGGCGTGGTGAAGTCGGCCCAGGGCGCGACACTGCAGATGTACAACAGCCCCAACCGCAGCCGCCGATTTGGTGCCCGACCCTCTGACTCCTGCGCCGGCCAACGAGCCCGTAGTCAGTCCGGCCGCACCGCCCGAGCATCTCTGGCTGCGCGTTCACTGCAACTTCGACAACGACCAGGCCATCTTCAGTTGGAGCGCCGATGGCAAGGAGTTCACGCCCCTTGGCAATCCCTTCACGATGACGTTCCAGTTGACGACATTCCAGGGTGTGCGTCCCGCGCTGTTCCACTACAACACGTCCGGCCAACCGGGCGGTTATGTCGACTTCGACAACTACACGGTTGACGAGCCGCGGGCGAGAGGCATCGAACGTGAAATCCCTGTGGGCAAGACCATCGTTCTGACGAGCGGCGCGGATGGTAGCCACTTGGCGGCTGACCTCGAATCGTCGAAGTTGGTCAATCTCGCGGCTGGCGATGGCGCACCGGCTAACGCGAAGTTCGAAGTCATCGACCTGGGCCTGGGACGCGTGGCGCTCAAGGCCAGCAATGGCAAGGTCGTCTCGGTCGCAAGCCCTGAGAGCGTCGTCCTCAAGGACCTCGGCGATGCCGAGCCCGGCGAGGCGGAGACCTTCCAGTGGATCAATCTGATGCGCGGCGACACGATGCTCATGTCGCTGACGAATCACCGCTATCTCGCGACCAAGCCCAACTCTCCCGGCCCAGTGACCGTAACCGCCACCGGCCCCAACCCGGCTCGTAAGGGCGGTGCATGTTTCAAATGGAAGAGTTTCTCCGCTCAAACCAAAGAAGATGCCAATCAATACGCTCAGATGCCTGATCAGTCCGTACAGCTATTTCCGCTGAGAGATGTGCGTTTGCTTGAGAGTCCTTTTTCCAAGGCGGTCGAGATGAACCGTCAATACCTCCTGGCCCACGATCCGGACCGACTGCTGGCGCCGTTTCGCCGCGAAGCAGGGCTGGAGCCCAAAGCGCGGCCTTACGGCAATTGGGAGAGTGGCGGGCTGGATGGGCATACTGCCGGGCATTACCTGTCTGCACTCTCCCTGTTGGTAGCATCCGGTGCTGATCCGGATGGTGAGTTTCATCATCGCCTCGACACGATGATCGACGAACTCGCGCAGGTCCAAAAGACCAACGGCAACGGATATCTTGGTGGTGTCCCGGGCAGCAAAGACTTTTGGAGTCGCATTGCCGAAGGTCGTGTCGAACTCATGCGGCACAAATGGGTCCCGTGGTACAACCTGCACAAGATGTTTGCCGGGCTCCGGGACGCCTATCTCCTCGGAGGTAACGCAACGGCTCGTGATCTGCTCGTTCGTTATGGGGACTGGTGCGAACAGGTCACGTCCGGTTTTTCCGACGCGCAGATGCAACAAATGCTCGCTACGGAATACGGCGGGATGAACGAGGTGCTGGCCGACATCTATGCGATTACTGGCAACGAGAAGTACATCGAACCGTCTGCTCAGGCCAAACGCCCCGGAGGTGGTTCCAGTCAAGTAGCGTTGCTTTCGTATGTTTCGTTTTAGATCACAACGAGGGCATTGCCCGCAATCCAAGAGGCTGACCGAACCACCCAATCTCAGCCTGGTACCCTAGTCAGAATCAACGAAAGGAACGCTGCAGTGAACAAACGTCGCTTCTCATGGTCTATGTCGGTATTGATTTCCGCCGGATTCAGTCTCGCTTTCGCGACGGTGCCGAGCGCTCATGCACAGCCCGCCACGACGGAAGCGGTCAGCGTGGATGCCAGCAAGCTCCCCATCACCACACCGCTGAAGTGGAAGTCATCGGGTGTGCTGGTCAGTCCGATCTCCGACGAATCGCATACAATCGTCTCCATAAAGGACCCGACTGTCGTCCATTACAACGGTCTGTGGCACGTTTACGCGACCGCCTATTCAACGTCCGCTAGGACCTGGAGTATGGTGTACTTGAACTTCAAGGAATGGTCCGACGCCCCCAAGGCCAAACTGACCTATATTGATGTCAATCCAAGCTTGAAGGGTTATCATTGCGCACCGCACCTCTTCTATTTCGCTCCTCATAAGAAATGGTACTTGGTCTTTCAGTCGCAGCAGCCCCAGTACTGCACGACCGACGACATCACCAAACCGGAGACTTGGACGGCTCCTCAGAACTTCTTTGAGCGAATGCCTAGGAGCACGCCGAGACTTCCCATCGATTACCACATGATCTGCGACTCGACGCACGCCTATCTCTTCTTCACTGGCGACGATGGCCGCTTCTATCGCAGCCGGACCAAGATCGAAGATTTCCCTAAGGGCTTCAGCGACCCCGAGATTGCGATCCAAGACAATCGAAACAATCTCTTCGAAGGGAGCATGACCTACAAGATCAAGGGCACCAATACCTATCTGACCATGATCGAGGCTATGCTCCCGGCACGGTACTACCGCGCCTGGCTTTCCGATGACCTCAACGGCGAGTGGACGCCGCTCGTCGGCGCCGACTCTTGGGAGAAGCCGTTCGCGGGGATCAACAACGTTACGTTCGCGGAGGGTGTGGAGCCTTGGACCAGAGACATCAGCCATGGGGAGTTGCTGCGCGACAACTACGACCAGACTCCGACGATCGATCCCGAGAACCTGCAGTTCCTCTATCAAGGTCGCGATCCGAAAAGTGGCGGGAACTATAGCCTGTTGCCTTATCGGCTCGGACTCTTGACGTTGGACCGTTCCGCCAAGACCAGTGCGCCGGCCGCTGCGCCCAAGGCGACGACTGTTCGTATCAATGCGGGCCAGTTCACGCCCTTTACCGATTCGAAAGGCCAGGTCTGGTCGCCAGATCAGGGCTTCGAAGGAGGTGACACGATCGATCGTGATCCGAACACGGAGATTGCAGGAACCAAGGATCCGGAGTTGTTCTTGGCCGAGCACTATTCGATGACCTCGTTATCCTGCAAGCTTGCCAACGGCAAGTATCTCGCGAAACTCTACTTCGCGGAAACGTTTGACGGTATTACGGGTCCGGGCGAGCGCGTGTTTTCTTTCAGCGTGCAGGGACACGAGTTCAAGGATTTCGATATTTGGGCCAAGGCCGGTGGTCCCAATCGCGCGTATATCGAAACGGTGCCCGCGGAAGTGACCGACGGCGAATTTCGGATTGTCTTCACGAGCCAGATCGAAAACCCGGAGATCAACGCGATCGAGATTATTCCACAGGCAGGTCCCGCGACCGGTGCCGCGCCGCCCGAGACTAATATGGGAGCGGCTGCTCAGGAGCAGCCGGCGCGGCCCGCTCCGCGCCGACCACGTCGTGGTGGCCGCGGCGGTTTCGGCGGCCAGATCACGCTCGGCCCCGATGACAAACCGGCCTTCGACGACCCGCCCGCTGGCTTTAATGTGGTCCGCCATGACATTTCGCATGGCAAGCTGGAGATGATCCAATACGATTCGAAGACGGTCGGCACCCGCCGCAACATGAACGTCTACACGCCGCCCGGCTATTCGGCCGAGCAGAAGTATCCCGTTCTCTATCTCTTGCACGGCATCGGTGGAGATGAGACCGAGTGGCAGCGACTCTGCAAGCCCGAGGCGATCATGGACAATCTGATCGCTGATGGCAAACTAAAGCCGATGATCGTCGTGATGCCCAACGGTCGAGCTCAGAAGAATGACCGCGCGGAAGGCAATGTGTTCGCCACGGCGCCTGCGTTCGCGAACTTTGAAGGCGATCTGCTGCAGGATGTGATCCCGGCAATTGAATCGCGATACTCGGTCATTGCCGACCCCGAGCACCGTGCGCTGGCCGGTCTTTCCATGGGTGGCGGACAATCGCTCAACTTTGGCCTCGGTCACTTGGATACGTTCGCCTGGGTCGGCGGGTTCTCCTCGGCGCCCAATACGAAGTCCCCGGCCGAACTCGTCCCCGATCCGGCGGCCGCGCGTGAGAAGCTGAAACTGCTGTGGCTCGGTTGCGGAAACAAAGACGGACTGATCCGAATCAGCCAGGGAGTGCACGCTTACCTCAAGGAGAACAAGGTGCCACACATCTGGCATGTCGATTCGCATGGCCACGATGGCCAGGAGTGGAGCAAAAATTTGTACCTCTTCGCCCAGCAACTATTCAAATGAAGTGATTCCCGACTCCCCCACAAACATGGATCTGGCTAGTGATGAAGAACAAACACGTCGTGGTGTACGGGTCCAGGGACTTTCGGTGGCTCGCTTTTGCGGTTTTGGCGCCCTGCGTTGGTAGGGTGCTGAATGGGTGTCGCCCCCCAGTCTTCGCAGGTCGAGAATTACCCTCCGATGACGGCGCATCGTTGGTGCACGTGTGTCCCCGGCGAAAGTCGGCGGACCCGTACTGTGCGGCTGGGTAGGGGTGAGGCGACGGCCCAGCGATTGTGTGGCCGAGAGTATGTTCAGCGATGCGTCTTAACGAGCGGTAGGCAGTCTACCTGCTTTGGCTAGTTCCCGCCGTTCAGCCATTCGCTCACCTGAATTCAGTTGCAGAAGCCACACGGTGGCACGTCCCACCGGAGTCTGCCCTATTATCGACGTGTCTTCAAACCGGAAATGATCTTCCCAGTGTTGCGTTCGAGGATTGAAAAGAGGCGTTACGTCGTTCGTTTCAGGATCAACCGAGCTCAAGTCACTTCCCTTGCGAATGTTGCAGAGGATGCATGCCAGAGCGAGATTTGACAGAGTTGTTGGGCCACCGTGCTTGTCAGCAATCACATGATCGGTTTGGTGGCTGGCGATGGCATCATCCTGGTGAATGAGGCAATACTCACATCGGTTGCCAGCTCGTCGAATGACTTGTCGGCGCAGATCGGCCGAAGGCCTGGCAGTCATGAATTCTTCTTCTGACGAAGGCGAGCTTTGAGCATTCGACCGAGATGCTCAAGACGCTCGTATTCTTCAAGTTCGCCGCGCCAGTTCGTTTCACGGCGCCACACGATCTACCATGGATGTGGACCTTGTCGCCGAGCTGTCCGAAGAATCAAGTGGCATCCTTCGTCGCCAGTTTCGGTGATGATTTCTACATCAGCGAACCAGCAGTGCGAGATGCTGTCAGACGACAGTCCTGTTTCAATCTCATTCACCTGCCATCGTCATTCAAAGTCGATATCTTTGTCAGTCGAAAGCGACCGTTCGACGAAGATGCCATGCGTCGAGCGTCAATGGGAAGACGTTTCCAGATTGCTTAAACTGCTCGGCGAAACGGTCGATAGGGCTTACCTTCATCGCGCGGCCGATTAAGTTGGTGTCGATGACTTGCTGGAACGGTTGTTGAAACAATGAGCTGGTGGACCCGCTTCACCGCCCCATTGTCCCTGTCATTGGACGATGTGTCCGACCAAGTCGTGCATCGTCTTACGCGCCAGTCATTCGACGGTCATCTTCTTGACGTTTTCGTCATTGAGTACTGCTGCGGCTCACCTCAGTCAGTAAGGCACGAAATACGCTTTCGATAACAATTGACACTGGCTCAACAGTTGGTGCACGGCAGGTTCGACGTTCCCCTGGCGGCACGTGTCGCCCCCGTGATCGAACCAGTCGTTGGACGATTCATGCTATCATCGACCAGTTGGCTCAAGTGCTTCCTGCCGACATTACCGGTTGCAAATCGGCCCGCTCCTAAGTCGCTTGCCCACACTCAGT
>CALOEH010000167.1:0-34727 GCA_942492195.1 uncultured Planctomycetia bacterium
AGTCTCAACATGCGGCAGACGCCGTCACGCGCCGCCTGCATCCTGAGTCGTATCGCACGTACAATGTTGATCGCAACATCAACTACACCAACATCTGTAGTGCCGTGTGCGACTTCTGCGCCTTCTACCGCACCATCAAAGACGCCGAAGGCTACGTGCTGGACCGCGACGTTCTCCTCCAGAAGATCCAAGAGACCGTGGATCTGGGAGGGGATCAGATCTTGCTCCAAGGGGGCATGCACCCCTCGCTGGGAATCGAGTGGTACGAGGAGTTGCTGCGGGACATCAAGAGCCACTTCCCGCAGGTCAACGTGCATGGCTTCAGCCCTCCGGAGTTGTTCGCCTTTATCAAAGTCTTCAAGATGCCGCTGGTCGAAGTCCTCACGCGCCTCCGCGAAGCGGGACTTGGGAGCCTGCCAGGAGGCGGGGCTGAGATCCTGGTAGATCGGGTTCGCGCAGAGATCACGCGTGGCAAAGTGATGACCGATGACTGGCTCAACGTCTGCCGGCAGTGGCATCTGTTGGGGGGACGGGGATCAGCCACCATGATGTTTGGCCATGTAGAGACGCTGGCCGAACGGATCGAACACTTGGAGCGACTCCGGGCCTTGCAGGACGAGACCGGCGGATTTACGGCCTTCATCTGTTGGACGTTTCAGCCGGATCATACGGCCTTGAGCCATATTCCACCGACCGGAAGTTTCGAATACCTCAAGACCCAGGCGGTTGCCCGACTGTACCTGGACAACATTCCCAACATCCAATCGAGCTGGGTCACGCAGGGACTCAAGATTGGCCAGATATCACTACTCTACGGGGCCAACGACATGGGCAGCCTGATGATCGAGGAAAACGTGGTTGCCTCGGCCGGCACGGTGCATCATTTGACGTTGGACGAAATCCGCGAGGCCATCCGCGAAGCAGGCTATACACCGCGCCGCCGCAATGTGTTCTACCAACTCGTGGATCAGGCAGAGCAGGTGCCGGCAACTGTAAGCTAAGCTGAAGAGAAGAGCCTCCCGTATGCTGCGTCCGCCGGTTGCAGCGGTTGTAGGGATGAGCAGGAAGAGAACGATCACACTTGGCGGCGCTCGGCGGCACATCGCGGCGGCAGCGACGTTGATTAGGTAAGCAACATTCAAGCTTTTGCCGCGGCGAGGAGATGCCGCTGAATGGCCGCCGCCGATGATTCATGTAGATAACCTCACCAAGAGCTATCCTGACTTGCGCTGCGGCAATGTCTTTGCGCTGCGGGGAATTAGCTTTGATGCCCTGAGCGGCCAGGTCTACGGCCTGTTGGGTCCCAATGGAGCCGGCAAGACCACCGCCCTGCGAATCCTCAGCACGGCGCTGCGTCCCACCGCCGGCACAGCCATCATCAACGGTTATGATGTTCTTCGCCAACCATCGCTGGTACGCCGGCAAATTGGGTTTGTTTCTGTCAATACCGGCGTCTACGACCGTATGACCGCCTGGGAAATGGTGGAATACTTCGGACGCCTGTATGGGATCGAACCGGACGAACTCGAGCTCCGCATGGAAGGGATCTTCGATCGTCTTCAGATGAACGAAATCCGTGACCTGCTCGGTGCCAAGATGTCTACCGGCATGAAGCAAAAGGTCTCCATCGCCAGAGCGATTGTGCATGATCCCCCCGTGCTGATCTTTGACGAAGCCACGAGTGGACTGGATGTGCTGGTCGCTCGCGCGGTGTTGAAAACCGTGGCCGAGCTGCGAGACTTGGGGAAGTGCGTGATCTTTTCGACCCACATCATGCGCGAAGCCGAGAAACTGTGTGACCGGGTAGCCATCGTGCATCGTGGTAAGTTCCTGGCTGAAGGAGGACTGGACGAACTGCGCCAGACCCATCACGAGCAGGATCTCGAAGAGTTGTTCTACCGATTGATTGCCCATCACGATGAGATGGAAGTGGACCCCACGATTCCCGCCACGCAATAGCTAAACCACCCAATAACCAACCACCCAACGTCGCCCGATACCGAACGAAGAAACACGGCGGCCACTGTCCGCCAGGCAATGCCATGATGAACTGGACCAACGTACGCCTGATTCTCCAACGTGAGATTCGCGATCAATTGCGCGATCGGCGGACGCTGTTCATGATCTTTGTGTTGCCAATCCTGCTGTATCCCCTGATGGGCATGAGCGGACTGCAGTTGATGCAGTTCATCCGCGAACATCCCACCGATGTGCTGGTACTGGGGCACGAGGCGATCCCGCCTCAGCCGGCCTTGATTGGAAGTCGGTTGCTCATCACCGAAGGGCCGGGGAGCGGGTCCTCGCACATTGTGAACACCAGCAAGTTCACCATCGGCAGCAGCGAAGACAATGACCTCACGCTAGCCAGGCAGGGCATTGCTCCCCAGCACATCACGCTGCAACCCTCGGCAGAAGGTCTCAAGGTCGAAGTAGCCGAAGGCGTCGCCGCGGTGGAAATCAACGACCTCGCCATCCGCTCTGGCTTGCTACAACCAGGCGACGTGTTGCGTGTCGGTGAGTTTGCGTTCACGGTGCAGCCGACGTTCGAGCCGAGCTGGTTCTCGAACCCTGAACGAGCGAACCTGATTCGTCTGCATTTCCCCGATGCCGAACTCGAAGAGGCCGAATCGTCACTGCCGGCGGTCTTGCGACATGCACGCGGTCAATTGGCCGACGATGAGTATCAAGCGGTGGTGTATTTTCCACCCGACTTTGCCCAGCGCCTGGAGCGGTTCCGTGAGCGACTGAAGAACCACGAAACGACAGTCGCAGAGCTGGAAGTCCCCAGCCCTGAGGTTTATCACAACACGGCCAAGAAGAAGTCGCAAATCACCTACGCCCGATTGGCCGAGGTGTTGCGGCGGTGGCGCGAAGACGTGATCCGCCGCAATCTCAGCATGGCTGGCGTGCCGGTGCAAGCGGCATCGCCGTTTGATGTGGTTCAGCATGACGTTGCCGACGATCGCAATCGGGACGCGGCGCTATGGGCGTCCCTGTTCCCCTTCATGCTGTTGATCTGGTCACTCACCGGAGCCTTTTATCCGGCGGTTGACTTCTGTGCCGGCGAGAAGGAACGTGGCACACTGGAGACTCTGCTCTCCAGTCCGGCTGAGCGAAGCGAGATTGTCTGGGGAAAGCTGTTCACGGTCATGATCTTTAGCGTGGCGACTTGACTGCTCAACCTGGCCAGCGTGGGCATCACAGGGCTTGGTCGTGTTGCAGCGGATTCAGCAGAGCTCTCTCGAGAGACCTTGGTCCCCCGCCGCTGTTGTCGTTCGTCTGGTTGATGATTGCCATCTTGCCGGTTTCGGCGCTGTTCAGTGCGCTGTGCCTGGCGCTGGCTGCCTTCGCCAAGAGTAACAAGGAAGGGCAGTATTACCTGATGCCGCTGTTGCTGGTCACCATGCCGTTGATGATGCTGCCCCTGTCACCCGGCGTCGAACTGACGCTAGGCAACAGCCTGATTCCGATGACCGGCGTGGTACTGCTTCTCAGGTCGGCCATCGAAGGGCACTACTTGCTCGCCCTGCGGTACATCGTGCCGGTAGGCGGTGATCACGCTGATCTGCTGCCTGCTGGCGATCCGTTGGGCCATTGATCAATTCAAGAAAGAGTCGGTCCTGTTCCGCGAGAGCGAACGATTCGACCTCGGCCTTTGGGTCCGCCAGGTGGTTCGTGATCGGGGCGATACGCCCTCGGTGGCTCAGGCAGTGATGTGCGGGGTCTTGATTCTGATGGTGCAGTTCGTACTCAGCCTGGGCTTGAGCCGGACGTCGCTGGGTTCGCAGCTTGTCACCAGCGCGGCCATCACGCAGGTGGTGGCGATTCTTATTCCTACGTTGCTCGTAACGTTTCTGCTAACCCGCAGTGCGCGGAGCACGCTGCTGCTTCGCAAGCCGAAGTTTGCCGCTATCCCTGCGGCCATCTTGTTGGCAGCGGCGCTGCATCCCGGGACGGACCTGGCCCGTCAGGCATTGCAAGAACTGTATCCGATCAGCCCTGAAGTACAGCAACGTCTGGCGGAGATGACGGTCAATTTGCCTCCGCTGTGGGTGCAGTTGTTGGTGATTGCCGTGTTGCCGGCTATCTGCGAAGAGTTGGCCTTCCGCGGTTTTATTCTCTCGGGGCTTCGCCACATGGGGCACCGCCGTTTGGCGATTGTCTTTAGCAGTGTGATGTTCGGCATGGTCCATACTGTTTTGCAACAGTCCATCAATGCCTGCCTGATTGGGCTGGTGATTGGATACATTGCGGTGCAAACCAGCAGCATATTGCCAGGGATGCTGTTTCACATGACCCACAATGGCTTGCAACTTTTGCGGGGGTATGCTTCGGATCAGATCGGAATCGACGAGTTGATCCAACATCCCTGGTTAGGCATGATCTTTCGCCTTGGAGACACGCCGTACTTGGAGTTTCAACCGGGCGTCATCGCGGCAGGATTGGTTGCGGCGATTGGCATCTTAGCCTGGCTGCATCATCTGCCGCACCGGATGAGCGACGAAGAATCGCTCCAAGACGCGATTGATCATCAATCGGCTCGCCCCGTGGCTTCGTAGAAGTGCGTCCTCGACGGCCGTCAGGCACCAGCCGATTGCCAGTGATCTGCGGTTCGCAGTATCTGACGTTGCGCGGTGAAATTCCGGAACGGGCGGTTGCTTAATGAATTGGACCGCCCATAATCCTGGAACTCGCCGGCGGGTGCCAGCCTGGCCGGTTTTGTACGCACGCAGAGCAATCAAGAGGCGAATTTCATTGTGGAAGGCTTCTTCGCCGCATTTCAGTATCTGCTGACGCCGCTCCCGCTGTTCTGGATGGTGCTGGGTACGAGCTTGGGGATTGTGGTGGGGGCCATCCCAGGGCTGACCGGAGCAATGTTGATTGCGCTCTCGCTGCCCCTCACCTTCCACATGCCGTATGCAGACGCGCTGGTCCTGCTGGTCTCGATGTATGTCGGCTCGATCAGTGGAGGGCTGATTACCGCCACACTGCTGCGCATGCCAGGAACGCCGGCCTCGATGATGACCACGCTCGATGGTTATCCTATGGCTCAGCGCGGAGAGCCGGGCCGGGCACTGGGGCTGGGGATTGCAGCCTCGTTTGTGGGTGGAATCATCAGCTGGGGGTTTTTGGTCGTGCTGGCCGAGCCGATGGCGCAGCTGTCACTGCGGTTGGACGCCTTCGATACGTTCGCCTTGGTCTGCACGGCGCTGGTGCTGATTGCCTCGGTGGCGGGTGACTCGCTGGTCCGCGGCATCCTGGCCGGTTTGTTAGGCATCTTGCTGCGAATGCCTGGGGCCTCGCCGGCAACGGGGCAACCCCGGTTGACCTTCGGTTGGGCAGAACTTGACGATGGGCTGAGTTTGCTGCCTGTGCTGATTGGGTTGTTTGCGGTAGGGCAAATCATTCATCACATCCTCAGCCCTGACGAATCGCGGCGTTCGCTTGCCGTTTCGCGAAAAGGAATGATCCTCCGCTGGCAACAGTGGAAGGAGCAAGGGCTCAACCTGATCCGGTCGTCCGTGATTGGCACCTGTATCGGCATCTTGCCAGGCATCGGGGCCAACATTGGTTCGGTGGTGGCTTATTCAATGGCGAAGAACTTCTCCAAGACACCTGAGGAGTTCGGCCAGGGGTGTGACGAAGGGATCGTCGCGTCCGAAGCGGCCAACAATGCCACGGTGGGAGGAGCTTTGATCCCGCTAATTTCCATGGGCATCCCAGGGAGCGTGATCGACGCCATCTTGTTGGGAGCCCTGGTGATCCACAACTTGCAGCCGGGGCCGCTGTTGTTTCGTGACAACCCTGATGTGGTTTACACCATTATGGTGACGGTACTGTTGGCCAACATCTTTATGTTCGGCTTTATGATTGCCACGGTGGGTTGGCTGGCTCGGCTGATCAATGTGCCGCGCTGGTTGCTGATGCCAATGATCCTGGTGTTTTGCGTGGTGGGGAGTTACGCCCTGCACAACCGAATGTTTGATGTCTGGGTGATGTTGGCGATGGGGCTATTTGGTTATGCCTTGGAACGGTGCAAGATTCCGCTGGCTCCGTTCGTGATTGGGTTTGTGTTGGGGAACGAAGCGGAGCGTAACCTGAGTGAGGGGCTGATGCTCTCCGCAGGGAGTTATGCACCGCTGGTCAATCCGGCTCGACCGGCCTTTTACTTCCTCCTGATTGCGGCGGTCCTCTTCCTGTGGCCAGTCGTACGGGGTTATCAGCAGCGGCGGACGTCCTCGACCGCTGGTTCTTCTGAGACCAACTCTGCATGATGCTCGCACGCGTCGCAGCTAGCACGGCCCGAAGAGCTTGCCTGAGCGTTAAGGATTCCCAGAAACTCGTCGGATAACCGGCACAGTTTGACTAGTCTTCGGCGTGGGAATTGTTTACCTAACGCGCGACGTAACCTAGTTGATGAAAATTACTTCCGAACGCTCAAGGGTCTCTGCTAGCCCAGCCGATACGGTATGTGTCCCGGAAGGATTGGGACGTGCTCGCAAGGCACTCACGGCGTCAAGTTCCGCATCGGACAATCGGGTCGAGGAGCGACTCGACGGGCTTGACGTGATAGCCATGAGAACTGAGGTGTTTAGGTCCCCGAAATACCCCGCCCCGCCGCACAACGTAATGTCAACAGGTAGGCTTCCCGCAGCCCGCACGACACACGAGTTTTCCGCGACGGTAACAAAGGTGTTCACACACTAGGGTTCCACGAACGGGACGAACCCATCTCGGTTCGACGTAAAGGAGACGTGCTTGATGAATTCGAAAATGATGGTAGGAGCGCTCATGGTCAGCATGAGCTTGTGTAGCCAAAGCTTCGGCTTTGACCTGCTCCATCGGATGTTGGGACACGGCGGAGGCAGCAGTTGTTGTCAGACGTCATGCTGTGAGCCCAGTTGCTGTGAACCCTCGTGCTGCGAAGCCGCCAGCTGCTGCAATAACAACAGCTGCTGCGAACCCTCGTGCTGCGAAGCCGCAAGCTGCTGCAACAACAACAGCTGCTGCGAGCCCTCGTGCTGCGAAGCTGCCAGCTGCTGCAATAGCGGCTGCTGCGAACCTTCCTGCTGCGAAGCCGCCAGCTGCTGCCAAACCAGCTGCTGCAAGAAGAGCTGCAAGAAGGGCTGCGACCTGTTCGCTGGTCTGAAGGGTCTGTTCGCTAAGAAGTCTTGCTGCAAGAAATCGTGCTGCGAAACTTCCTGCTGCGAGCCGTCCTGCTGCGAACCCTCGTGCTGCGAAGCCGCCAGCTGCTGCAATAACAACAGCTGCTGCGAACCCTCGTGCTGCGAAGCCGCCAGCTGCTGCAACAACAACAGCTGCTGCGAGCCCTCGTGCTGCGAAGCTGCCAGCTGCTGCAACAACAACAGCTGCTGCGAACCCTCGTGCTGCCAAGCCGCCAGCTGCTGCGAGCCCTCGTGCTGCCAAGCTTCTAGCTGCTGCCAAACCAGCTGCAAGAAGAGCTGCTGCAAGAAGAAGAGCTTCTCCTTGATGGACCTGTTCTGCCACAAGAAGAAGTCCTGCAAGTCCAGCTGCTGCTCGTCCTGCACCTCCTGCGGTTCGAGCTGCGGAGCTTGCGGAGCCTGTGGTGGTGGTGTCTACCACGGTGGTGAGGGCGTTGCCCCCGCCGCTGACCAAGGTGCCCCGGTTCCTCCGGCCCCCATGGCCGATCCTTCGGCCTCGGTTCGTCGCGACCACCGCATCGTGCCGGCCAGCCGCGTCATCCGTCGTTAAGATCAACCGGTAAGAAACTACCGTAACGGAAAACTCGTTCTGCCCGGGGGATCAAACTCCCGGGCAGAATTTTTTATGCGCGCTCATCCGGATCAATTCGCACCACGGAACGTCGTCCGATGTGACCAAGTCCGGCTCGACTTCCCAGCCCCACCACGCGGGCCAATTCTCTTCCCAAAGTGGCCAATGAGTGTCTCTGGCCACTCAAGCTGGCAGCAGATGGTAGGCTCTCGCCCCCCGGTCCAACAGCGCCATGTGCCGCAAACCAGGTGCTTCGCACCACCAGCAGCGTCTGCGACGGGGCACCTGCCGGCATAGTTCACGCGGGTGAAACTCCAGCGGCATTTCGGTGGTTGGTAGTGCAATCGGCTGCCGCACTGGTAAGATGTTTCTAGGTCTTGGAGTATTCGCGATTCTGGCGCTCGCCGGTGTTCTCCGCGATTGATTCTGTCGTGACATGCTCCGGACAGGTATTCATCTATTCTGTTTACTTCGTTGGTTTTCACAGGAGCGAAGCATGTCCGGTTTGCTTCCACGGTTGGTCCTCGGCGGGTGTTTGGTTGGCTCCATTTGGGGCTGCGGGCAGTCGCTCGAGGACGTCACGAACAAGATTACTGAGACATCCAAGACGGCAGCGCTGAACGACGTCAGCGACAAGGTCGGTGAGACCGTCGAGAGCGTCAAGCAGAGCGCCAGCAACGTAACCGAGTCCGCCAAACAGCTGGCTCAGGTGGCAGGCAACATGAAGCTGGAAATGGGGCAATCGGTGGACGTGTCCGGTTGCTACATCCAGGTGCATAGCGTGCCGAATCGAAGTGGCGTGTTGCAGGTCACCAGCTACAACGATGCTGACAACGAGCGATTCCCTTCCGTTCTCCTGCGAAGTGAAACGTCGGTCGATGCCGCCTCGCTGGCAGGTCAAACCATCTTGGCCGAAGCCTACGTCATGCCCTCTTCCGATGGCCCCCTCTGGCACTCGACTTCCGATCACCCGCTGCAAATTGAGTTTACCAAGACCGCGGACGGGGAACTTGCTGGAGCGGTGACTGCCGGCAAGTTGATCAACGCTCAAACCGGCGATGTCGTTTCTGTCACGGGTTCGCTGCAAGGTCCGGCACCGCAGTAACGTGCCTTGCTCGCTTGTTGACGGCATGCCGCGCGATCGTGCCCCCGTGCCTGTTGAGAGCGAAGAATCGGCTTTGGCCTCAATCCCTACACGCTTGTGCCTTAGGAATATCCGATGCGTCGTACACTTCTCAAACCGTTGATGATTTCTCCCGTTTGGTTTCTCACCGGGTTAATTGCTCTGGTGCTGTCTCCCCAAGTTCAGGGGGAGCAACTATCGAGCCAGGACCCCACCGGTCCGCTGAACATTCGGCCTGGCGTCAAAGAAAGTGCCGAGGTGCTGCAAAAGGCCGAAGCCGTTTATCGAAAAGGGGCGAAGGAGGTCGAAGCCTATCAGGAGTACGCAGACGCCAAGACCTTCAATAAGATCAACGCAATCAAAGTAGGGCAAACTTACGCCGATTTGATGCAGCTGCAAATCTACGGTGAGCAGCTGCGCAGCTTGGGCGAGCCGGCCGGGTTTGACTACATCGAGCGTTTCGACACGCTCGAGAACAAGATCCACGGCATTGTCAAAGCGTATCGCGACGACCCGAAACTGGACGCTAAATTCTCAGACGACGCGTTGATGAATGCTGCTGGCAAAGAGCAGGGAGCTCTGGCCAAACTGAGCAGCTATCCGCTCCCCGGCAAGATTGCCGAGATGCGACTTGAATTCCACGAAATCATGCAGCGGGTCAACAAGATCGGCATCTGGTACACCAAACGGCGAGCATACGATCAGGCGTATCAGCAGTTCTCCCAGTATGACCGCAAAGATGCCATGTGGTTCACGCTGATGAGGACGAATGCCAAGACGGTTTTCGAACCGCTACGAGATGAGATTCAGCCGGATCTCAAGAGCCTGATCGAACGATTCCAGAAGGCAGCAGATGAGGTCTCCCAGTCTGGCATGGCGACGTGGGAATCTGAGCAGGTTCCGGCCCATCAATGGCTGGAGAAGTTTTCTGCCCAGTGGCAGGACGCCTACCTGGCGGCCGTCAAGACAACCGGTTATGACCTGGCGCTTGCCGTGGCCGATTCCGAGGCGGGTGCCGATTCGTGGCAGTTGCAGTGCGATGCCACGGTGGCGGACTTTTATCCCGCTTTGACGGCCTTCTTGACGGCGGACATCGGTTACCTTCAGAATCAGAAGGCCAGCGACCAGGACGTGCGAGCGCGGTACGGTAGCTACCTGAAGACGCTCGCGCGGATTGTCGCGCTGACCGGTCCAACTGACGACGCGCAAAGACCCAGCACGGACCAACTAGCCACTTCGCTCGACAAGCAGTTGATGCAACTGGCCGCAACTTCTTCGTCTTTGAAAAGCGAAGTGGAGTCTTATGACCTGGCAACCCGTGACCTGTTGCGCTGGCGCGCCAGAGCCGCCTTGCAGACAGCGCAGCGTCTGGGACAAACTCATCAAGCCATCACGCCTTCCACGTCTCTGGTTGCCGCCTTATCTGACGACTCGGATGCTCCCACGCTACTCCAAGAGGCCGAAGAAAAATTCGGCAAGAAGAAGATCAAGGCAAGCCGCTGGGGAATTGCTGAGACGCCCGTCCTGGCTCAGTCCCAACTGGTCGAGAGCGTGTACTGCCGCCTGGCCGATACTCCGGCGTGGCAACAACAACTCAAGCAGCAGGTCGAGCAACTTCGGTCCGACCTGCTGGTCGCAGCAGGACAGCCCCCCATGACCCTGACCGCCATGGTAGCGCTGACCACCGCCGAGCAAGGTGGCTATGAGCAAGTGGGAGGCGACGTCCAAAACATTGTTTGCGAGGCTGCCACGCCCGAGATGATCCAAGTGGATGCGAATGATTGGGGAGCGTTCAGGCTCAATCGCTTTCGGATCGTGCCCAACAGCGTAACGAAAGAAAAGGCCTGTCGCTGGCTATGGTTTCGCTGTGAACTGAATCCAAACTGGATTGCGCATCGATACTTCTGCATCGAAACCGAAAACGTTGCCGCAACCGGAGGGGAGTAGCAAGCCCTCTAGGATGAGCACGCGGGGAGCACCTCGCTTGCTCGCCGCCTGACCGTTACTTTTTCTTCTTGGTAGAAGCCGCCGATCGCTTGGCCGAAGACTTCTTCTTCGCCTTGGGTTGGGCGGCTTTTTTCTTGGGAGAAGCCGCTGCCTTGGCTTTGGTTTTGGTTTTCGTGCTTGCTTTCTTCTTCTTGGCAGCGGTCTTCTTTTTCCCAGGAGACTTTTTGGCGCTGGTCTTCTTGGCCGCACTCTTTTTCTTGGAAGCGCCCTTCTTGGTGGCCTTCTTTTGGTCACCGAAGATTGCCGCCCAACCTTCGGCGTAGGCTTTGGAACTTCCTGAATGCATGACAGTCATGATCACTTCACCTCGTTGTAGACTCACGTTGCAATGAGACGGTCCTGCAACCGTCGGTTTTTCCTTCAAGTGCCATTGGTATCGTAAGCGGCAGGCAGGGTCAACCGTGCGCTTGGGCCACACGCCACAAGAGATTGCACTGCGAACGGATGTCGATGCAACTGGGTGGGAATCTCTTGCCACGGCCTGACAAATTGTGGACGATACAAACCACTTCATTTCCTCAACGCTACGGGAGCAATACCATGGATCGCGTGTGTCACTTCGAAGTTCCGTTCTCCGACAAAGATCGTGCCGAGAAGTTCTATCAAGACGTGTTCGGCTGGAACATCATGCCAGCCCCTACCGAGATGCCGTACTCGTTCGCAATCACCACGCCCGTCAACGAGCAGTTTGAGCCAACGGCACCAGGAGGGATCAACGGTGGCATGTACCCTCGCGATGATGAAGGGGGAAGTACCTCGCCGGTGATTGTCATCGAGGTGGACTCTTGCGAGCAGCGGATCAAAGATGTTGAAGCGGCCGGTGGGAGTCACGTCGTGGGACCGGTCGAAATTCCCAACATGGGCATCTACGCCCAAGTCAAAGACAGCGAAGACAACATCATCGGCCTGTGGCAACCGTTGTAGCCAGCCGGCTAAACCCTGGAGTGGCTGTCATGCCGACGCTTGACTACTTGATCGAACAGTCCCAGTTGACGCTCGCCGAGATTGCGGCAGCGACCGGGCTTGAGGTCAAGCGTGTCGAGGCGATTGTCGATGGCCGCTGGACCCCATCGCCGGACGAACGCCAATCGATCGCCACGGCGCTGGGAGTACCGGTGGATGTTATTGCGTTCGGCCACAACATGAACGCGCGCAACATTCGCTTCGGCAGGTTCGGGTTGAAGGAAGATTTTGATCGAAGCGGCGAGTAGCTATTCCTGCGGGAGCGGAAACCGCTGGAACTTCAACGGTACGAACTCCGCCACCACATGCTCGTTGTCCGTCGGCTCCAGCTTGGACAAGGTCACCAGGCCAGCGCGGCCGTCGGCCAGTTCCAATCGATATCGCCGCTGGAGTTGCAGGTACTCCCCTTCTTGCGGGGCCAGGACAATTCTGCCTGAGAATTCCCAATCCTGAGAACCGTTGTCGTGGATTTCGGTTTCCAACTCGCCATGGACACAGGAGAGTTTCATCCCCCCGATCAGCAAATCACCTTCGAAATCGTGCATGACTTGACCCTCGATAGGAAACGCACGTGTCACTGTTTCTGAATCAGCCCTTCTCGCATTCCGTCCAGGAGAACTCTTAGCTCCGTACGAATCTCAGTGTTGTCACTGAGCGAAACAACTGCCGGTTCGACCGACTTGATCACGCCGGCAATCCATGCTCCGCCGTCGTAGTAGTTGATCTTGCTGCCAGCGGTCAGCCCATGACCGTTCGAATTGCCTAGGTTACCGGCACGTGGCGGTGGCGTTTTCTTAGCGGCCTTGGCTGCGGGGGCGGTTGTTTGCGAGCGCTGGCCGGCCAAATCTTGGAGGATGTGCCAGTTCTCCAACCGGTCCGCTTTGGCTCGCAGCAATGTTTCGCTGGGGTTTCCCTCTTTGTCAAAGTGCTTGGCGAAACGTCCTTCGCTACGGCAGAAGTCAATGAAGTCCACCTCGTTGCCGGTCTTGGGATTGACGTACCAGTCGTCCTTGATGGCAGGGTTGCCTTGCAGCGAGAGATGCTCGCGTACCGTGTCCCCTTTGCGGGGATCGTAGATCAACAGCGGAAACGCCCTGGTGTCTACGGCCAGTCGGGCTTGATCGGTGGCCATGTTGTCCGCCACGCCATGTTCCGGCTGGCAGGTGGTGTAGCAACAGACCAGTGCTGGACCATCGAACTCCAGAGCATCTAGCACCGCTCGGTAGAAATGGTTCACATGGGCACAAGTGGTCTGAGACACATACGTGCGCGGGTGCATCATGGCGATTTGGGCAATCTCCTTGCGCCGTTCCTGCTTGCCGGAGATGGAACTTCCATGCGCGCTCATCTTGGTGTTCTGACCGGTATAGCTGGCCGTCGAGGCCTGACCACCTGTGTTGGAATAGACCTGGGTATCCAGCACAAAGACTTTGATGTTCATCCCGCTGGCAAACATCCGAGAGAGGGACTGGAAGCCAATGTCGTACATCGCCCCATCACCACCCAGGCACCACAGTGGCTTGGTTCCCCAGCCACGTTGATCCCACCGAGCGCGGACGCCCATCGCCATGGCAGGCGCGTTCTCAAACAGAGAGTTGGTCCAAGGAACCAGATACGGATTGTAGGGATAGGTGGAAGTGTAAACGGTGTTGCAGCCCGTGGCGGCAATGATTCCCCAATCGTTGCCGTATTTGGCACCGGTGGCGGCGCACAGCATCCGCAGGGCGGTCCCCTCGCCGCAGCCAGCGCAACTGCCGGCTCCCCCCACGTAGACGTGCGTCTTTTCTTTCAGCATCATGTCAATCAGCAGGTTGTCACTGACAAACTTCTCATCCGAAGGGCCAATCTGTTTGAAGTAGTGGTGGCTCTTGCGAACGTCGGTCATGGTCTGCTCGGTCTTGGCGATCATCTTCAAGGCGTCGTCATCGCAGACCGTGACGCACTCGGCGCACCCTTTGCATTTGCTGGGGTCAATGATGATGGAGAACATGCCTCC
Source organism: uncultured Planctomycetia bacterium (assembly GCA_942492195.1). Lineage (GTDB taxonomy): Bacteria > Planctomycetota > Planctomycetia > Pirellulales > S012-138 > CALOEH01. The sequence goes on from CALOEH010000167.1 coordinate 13,845, forward strand.
CTCGCCAGACTTCTTGGCGGGGCCGTCATAGTACTTGCGGGTTTTAGCCCATTGTTTCTGGAACATCTCCCGATCAGTCGGGTCACTGATCTGCGCCAAGCGAGACTCGAAGTCGTTCTCGCCAATGACCTTGCCCAAGATCGCCGTGTCAGGGCAGAGCGTCACGCAATCCATGCAGCCGGTGCAGTTGTCCGGAGCGTACTCGGGAATATCGGGGGCAATGTAGCTGAAGTCCCGCAGCGTGGCGGTTCCGGCCGGAATCAACGAGCGTGCGATGGCCTGATCTGCTGGCAGTTGCCTGTCTGCCTTCCCTTCCTCGTAGCTGCGAATGACTCGATTGTTGAAGTTGTCAACATCCAGCACCGGAAGATTGATCGGCACGTACCCTCGCTGTTCCAACGTGCCGTAGGAGCAGTTGTTGTACGGATCCCGCTCGTGGGCTTCATTCAGGTTGGCAGGTTTGTCGACAATAGACATAAGCAGTCTCCACGGCGTGAGCATTCAAGGGTCGTTGCTTGCTGGTGAGGATTGGGTGTTACTCGGCGATGATCGCTTGATCCACTTCGCCCAGTTCGCCGAATCCTCGCTTGACGCAGTTCAAATTGTCTTGCACCACTCGTTCGCCCCGTTTGCCAAAGTACTTGCGCAGCGCCTGCTCCACGCCGGCATAGACAGCCTCGTCAGACATGCCCGTTTGCTCGGCGTACGGGGTAAGTTTGAGGAACGCACCGAGCAGCACGATCCCTTGCATTCGCATTTGTAGATCGGCCACGGATGCAATCTCGCGGGCAATCTGCACCATATCCAGATAGAACACCCTCAGGTGCTTCTCACGGATCGATTGCTTATGGTGCGAGGGAATCCTGGCCCATACGTCGCGTGGATTGCTGAAGGTGGACTGCATCACAATTCGCCCACCATCGACCATTCCCTTGAGCGGATTGCCGCTGAACAGCGCGGTGGTGTCGTTGAGAACTACCAGGTCCACATGCTCCAGTTCGTTGTGCAGCAGAATATGGTGTTCGGCAATGGTGAGGTAATACGTGGTGGGGAGTCCTTTCTTCTCCGAACCGTACTTGGGATAAGCCTGAACGTCCTTACCGAACACGTCTCCGACAATCGTAGCGATCACCTTGTTGGTGGTCACCGAACCGAAACCGCCGACGCTATGCCCTCGCATGGAGAACGCGCCAGGTTCGCGCAGGTCCGGGTCTTCGATCACACTCAGGGCCAGGGGATGATCGATCCCGACGCAGAAGTACTCCTGCCCTTGATCGATCATGTTGTCGAAGATGGCAAGGATGTCCCCCGGGCGCACGTCCCGGCTTCCCAGACCTGCCGAACCGGCGTAGATCTTGGGAACTTGGGAGATCTCGGCATGCCCACCGTGGCTGATGATGGCATCGCAGAATGCCGCTTTGATCTCACGCGTGAGGTGGTTGCCGGTGGTCGAAAGAGGATCGTCCATCCGTTCGATCACGGTAAACGCCTGACAACCGGCGAGCGCCGCCACCACTTGACGGGCGGGGAAGGGACGGAAGCAAGTGACATGCAGGCAGCCTACCTTGAGACCTCGCTGATCGCGGAGGAAGTCCACCGTGGTTTGAGCCGTTTCCATGTAACAGCCCATCCCTACCAGAATGAATTCGGCATCTTCGCACCGGTAAGGAAGGACAAAGTCATAATGCCGCCCGGTTTGCTCGGCGAAGATATCAAACGACTCGCGGATGGCAGGCTCCACCCGATCGTAATACCAGCGTTGGGCAATCTTGCCCTTCATGTAGGAGTCTTGGTTCTGCACCACGCCAGACATCATCGGGTTGCTGGGGTCCAGCAAGTTCATTAGCTTTTCGTCAGGGCTGCCGATGAACTCCTTCATGAACTCTGGCTCAGGCAGGTTGACCTTCTCCACGGTGTGCGTGGTCAAGAACCCGTCTTGAACATTGAAGAATGGCGTTTGCGATGCCTCGGCCGCGCGGCGCGAAATCAGGCACAGGTCTGCGGCTTCTTGCGCATTGCGACCGAACAACATCCCCCAACCGCAATCGGCCACGGACATGAGGTCATCGTGCCCTGCATGCACATTCAGCGAATGGCTGGTCAGTGCCCTGGCGCCAATGTTCATGACCACCGGCAGTCGCTTGCCGCTGATGGTGTAGAGCACTTCTTTCATCAGGACCAAGCCTTGGCCGCTGGTGAAGTTGGTCACGCGTCCGCCTGCCGCAGCAAACCCTTCGCAGACGGTGGCCGCCGAGTGTTCACTCTCCGGCTCGACAAAAACCAGGGAATCGCCCCAGAGGTTCTTGGCTCCGTTGCTGACGGCAGCGTTGAACCCACCGCCCATGGTGGTCGAACTGGTGATGGGAAACGCACCGGCACCTTGCGAGATGCGGATTTCGACATGCACCACGGCCTCAGCACCATCGCAAGTGGTGGGGATACCAGGATACTGGTACTTGGAGCCTTGAGGTTGAGAAACAACCTCACGGTTGGGCGGAGACAAAGCGTCTCGCTCTTGGGAAATCACTGCGCCGCTCATTGGCGCCCCTCCCTGGTAGAGATCGCGACCAAATTGCACGGCGTCACCCCGGCCGCTCCGAAGTGAGCCGCGACCGCAGTCGTCTTGTTCCACGCAACAAGAAGTGAAGGTGCGTTTTGCAAGACGGCCAATCGGTGAAGGAAACTCCACCGATCTCAATCAAAAATTAACGCTACAGGATCCCGCAGGCAGTGTCAAAAGAATTGTCGGTTAAATAATCGTCCAAAATGGAACCACCACACGCAGGCACCGCTCACGTTGCACACCTGTTTGGTTAGTTACTGTTCAATTTGTGACCGATGACGATGAACGTCCACCTGCAAATGGGGTTGAGGCTCTACTGATCAGCCAGAATATAGACTCCGTCCTCCTCAACCCAAACGAGTTGCTGTTTGTGATGGCAAATCCAGTCACGAACGGCATCTCGGTTGATTCGAGCATCGAGTTCCCTGGGAAGTGGGAGCAAAGTCTTCAGCGCCTCGGCGAGTACCTGAACTCCGCCAGCCTTGGTTGGCAGTAGATCCAAGGCATCATCCAGCACGTCGATCCGTCCGTATGTCAACAGCGCAATTGCGGCAACGAACCCGATCGCGCGAATGGACTCGCTGTCCGGGGAGATTGATTGAGTCGCCGTCGGACTGATACTCTGAGCTTTTCGATACCAGGACTCGCAGTCTCGGAGAAGCCTGGTATACCGTTCCGGTCCTTCTGGCAATTCAGGGAAGAACCGTTTCGGAAAATAGACGCCTTCCAAGATGCGGTCCCGCCACTTGATCGAAGGTGTTTTGTTAGCCATTTTCAACTCTAGGTTCGTGATCGAGGCAGATTGGCCGCTCAGCACCTTGTACTTTCTGGGCCGCGGATCACCGTCGAGTTGTTCACTACCCTCTCCTTGATGAACAACCGTGAGGTCGCTGTCATAAGTGTGGAGACTCGCGCACCATCGTCGGCTTTCCACAGTGGGGGCATGTGACCACATCCCAGTACGTCGAATGGTGTTCGGTCATGGACCAGTAGGTGTTCCGCCAAGTGCCCCAATCCCAGCCGGGAAATGAGAAACGCTTGCCACAACTTGCACATCGCTTCAGCTTCCAATACGCCAATTGTGCAAATTCACACGCGCCGAGGACAGCGACGGCGATCGCAAATGCGGCGAACGGAACCAACACACCCCACACAATTCCAGCATTCCATCCCGTCAACACTCCTATTCCTAGGAACACAACAAGAGTCGCCACCAGCAGCACTGAGTCTTCCGTGTTGTTTTGCCGGTCACCCATGCCCCTAACTTCCTGGTCTTCAATGGCTACAGCGCAGTCGCTGCTGTCACAATCCGACTGCAACCGAAATCAGCTCGGTAGTAGTGGCAACCAAACGCCAACGGGCGGGTCCCGCATGGGTTGGACGCCCGATACTTTGCGCCGGTGCTAGTCGAATTTCACGTCGGGATTCAACTCTGCCGGGCTCTTCCACGCGATCCCAAACTCCTCTTTCAGTATCCGCTTCTTCGTGCGCCAATACAAATGGCCAAAAACTGGCGAGTCTGCCAAGAGCGGTTTCAGAAGACAGCTACAGTTTGGTTATGGTGAACGATGGTGAGCGGGAGCAAATCCTCACCACTTTTCACAATGCACTTGTGTATGTGTCATTCGATGAGTGGATTGCCTTGGAGTTGTTCCCAGTCTTCAATGGAATGATCAGTGGATCGCCGCACCCGCGCAAGGCGTTCAGGAATTGGGAAAGGGAAGCATTGATGACATTGAGTTACCGTTTGGTCGGCATGCTATTTGTGGCACTGGGGTGCCAGTACGCGACCGCCGGGCCGCATGACAGCCTGCGCGTGCAGCGCAAGGAAGTCTTCGAATTCACCGAGCAACCCAGCATCGTTCGTTCTGGTGATCAGGTCAGCATTCGATTCAGTTCCAAGGATTTCTGCGATGCGACCGTGGCCATCGAGAACCAGCAAGGGCAGATCATTCGGCATCTGGTCTCTGGCGTCTTGGGAGCCAACGCACCCGCCCCATTCGCCAAAAACTCGCTGCATCAAGAGATTGCTTGGGACGGCAAGGATGATCAAGGACGGTACCTGCAGCACTGGGACGGTATCTTGGTCCGCGTTTCGCTGGGGCTGAAGCCGCAGTTTGAGCGAACTTTGCTCTGGAGTCCTCATCGCCGGTTCGGCAGCATGCCGCTGGTCACTGCCGGTCCAGAAGGTGTCTATGTGTACGATGGCCGTGGCGTGGATTTCGTCCGCAAGTACGATCACCGCGGAGACTACGCCAGCAGTGTTTATCCCTTTCCGCGCGAAAAGCTGGAACAGATCGAAGGGCTCAACTGGTATGACTTCCCGCATGGTGAAAGACTCGCCCGCAAGGGAGGGCTGTACCAACTCACACTGTTGACATCTGGTGAGAACTTTCATTCTGGCAACCACGCGACTGGTCGCAGTGGGGTGGGTGCCAGCGCCATGGCGCTCCGCGGTGACCGGCTGGCGTTGGCTCAGATTCAGCTCAACCGACTCGGTACCGATGGTAGCACCGGTGGGCTGCCACTGGGCGGACCCACGCTGGGGCATACCATCGATAGCGTTGCCGGCGAGCGTACCGTCACCGTGGGGCCTAGTAGCCTGGCCTTCAGCCCTGACGGCAACACGCTTTATACCACCGCCTATCTTTGGCGAACCGGAAGTTGGCGCAAAGTGCCTGGCTGCCAGCACGTGGTCTTGAAGTTGGACTACGCGTCCAACGACCCTCCCACCGTTTTCCAAGGGCATGCCACTGAGCATGGTTCGGACAACCAGCACTTCAGCGTTCCTACCTCGGTTGCCACCGACAGCTCAGGCAACGTCTACGTGTCCGACTTCTTGAATAACCGGATTCAGGTCTTCGGTGAAGATGGCGTGCACATCCGATCGGTCCCGGTCAAACATCCCACCAAAGTTTGCGTTCATCAGAAGACAGGCGAGATCTGGGTTTTCTCCTACCCAGTGCTCTGCGTGCCATTCGATCTCCAGAAGAACCTAGGGTACGATCCCACCAAGATCGAGCAAACCCTGACCCGTTTCTCAGCCCTGCCTGAGGCTAAACAAGTGGCGCACGAGCCATTCCCGTTGGGCTATGCCGACCCGCTGGGGTTTGAGATTGCCGGGCATCTGTACCGCGTGGAATTAGACAGTTGGGCAGATGTGCCCACCGTTTGGGTTGTGGGAAGAAAGCACGAACCGCGTGGTGCCGAATTGAATTTCAACGGAGGATACGGCAAGAACGAGGCCAATGCTGACCTGTGGAAGTCAGGCGTACGCATTCAGCAGCAAATCAACGGCAAGTGGGAAGTGGTGCGTTCGTTTGGCGACGACACCGCCGCCAAAGTGGTGCGTGCAGCACCCCCGAAACACAATATCCAGCGGCTGATTGTGAACCCCGCCACCGGCAAACTGTATGTGGCCGAAGCGGACAGTGCCCCCACCATCAAGTCTTCCAAAGAATGGCTCGAAATTGATCCCGCCGTGGGTGATCAAAGCATCAAGGTGGTTCAACTTCCGTTCAATGCCATGGAAGGGGCCTTCGATGCGGATGGGCTGGTCTACCTCCGCAGCACGGACAAAATTGCCAGGTACACGTTTCCCGAGTTCCGCGAAGTCCCATGGGATTACGGAGAAGAAGTCGAAACGATTGGCAACGAAGGAGGCATCCACGGTAAGACCAGCAAACTAACCTCGGCACTACAGATGCCGGCGACTTCGCCAGTCTGTTTCCATCAAGGTGGATTCGACGTTTCCCCAAGGGGAGACGTGATTGCCAGCTGCGCGTATCGGTTTGTCGGCATTAGTTCCGGACGCCTGGCCGGCAAAGATGTGCAAGAAATTGAAGTTTACAAGCCGCGCGTGTATCCAGGCCGCGTGGTCAATTCCACCTCTCCCTGCATCCACATCTGGGACCGGCATGGGCAACTGAAGATTGAAGACGCCATCCCCGGTGTCGGTCAGTGCGATGGAATCGGGCTCGATCACAACGGGCACATCTACGTGATGCACGCTCCCACGCGCGTTTACGACGGCGAGCGATACTTCAACGAAATGTCTCAGACGCTCATGAAAGTCCGACCTGGCGAAGGGCGCGGTAAGGTGATTTCTTCGAGTGGTTCGCCCATCCAGATTGGCGATGCCGACAAACCTGACCGCTTGCCAGACCTGCAGTCCACTCGGCATGGCAAGGCCTGGGTGGAAGGGGCAGACTGGATGTACGGCGGTGTCGGTTTCGCCGGCTTCAACATGATTGGCCACGGTGGCGGCTGCGCGTGCTGGTTCTCAAGGTTCAAACTCGATTACTTTGCCCGTTCGATTGCGCCGGAGCCACATCAATACAGCGTCGCCATGGTGGACTCCGCCGGCAATTTGATCTTGCGGATCGGCAAGTACGGCAACGTGGATGATGGGCAACCACTGATCGAAACCGACGGCCCTCCCCAACCTCGCAGCATTGGCGGAGACGAGGTCTCGCTCGTGCACGCCTGCTTCGTCGGCACGCACACCGACCGCCGAGTCTTCATCAGTGACCTCGGCAACCAACGGGTTGTGTCGGTCAAGCTCGGTTACCACACCGAGCAGCGGATCCCGCTGGTGAGCAAGTAGGAACGGGAAGGTGCCGACGGAACTTGCCGAGAGTGTGTTTCTCTTTTAAGCACGTTGATCTGCTACGTTGGCGCGGCGGCCATCAAATAGCGTTGAACGCCTGGTTCTGCGTCGATGCAGGCCACCTGATCTAGCAACCTCTGCTCACTTGGTTCTGGTTGAAATGAGGTAGTGGCCCCGGTTTGGGGCGGGTAAAATCCCGATTGTGAAGAGTGCGGCATAGCAAGGAAAAATGACCGGCGCGACGAACAAGGCGGATCGAGTTGACCGCGCGATTCGGACAGCTGGTTGTCCGGCTTCGATGAACCATGGCACCATCTCGATCAACCATCGTTGGAACGCTCGTTGGCGGTGCGGTCGGTGACGCAATGGGAGCGCCGTTCGAGGGACTATGGTCCGATGACATTCCATTGGCTGAGTCGCTTGCTTCGTCATTCCACGAGTATCATGGATACCCGTCCGGCCAATACACCGACGACACGCAGTTGACCATTGCAACGATCAAATCCATCGTTCAGCAAGGTGACATTGTCGTCGCAGATGTTGCCCGTTCGATATCAGAACTCTGGCGACATCACTCCGTGATCGGTCCCGGCGGGGCGTGCACGCAAGCCGCAGAGCGGTATCTTGCAACTGGGGATCATCACGACATGGGCGCTCCCGTTGGCCAAGCTGGTAACGGCACCGCAATGCGAACTGCGGCAGTTGGTTTGTGGTTTGGTGACGATCGCCAGGCCTTGATTGCAACCGTTGCGGACATTTCTCGCCTAACACACCAAGACCCCCGCAGCATCGCCGGTGGTGTTGCCGTTGCGCTTGCCGCAAATATTCTCGCGGCCGATCATGCAATTGATGCCGCAGAATTGTGCAACGCTCTCGCGGATGCAACCACCACAATCAACACCGAACTGTCCGATCTCATCCGGGCGTTGCCAAAGGAGATGCATTCAACCGACTGCATACAATTCATCGCCTCTGCCGGACAAACTTCTGCCGAGTTCGCGACACCGATCATCTCACCATTCGTCATTCCGACCGTACTCGCATCCATCTTTTGCATCATTCAACATCGAAGTTCTTGGGTTGATGCGGTCACCTCCGCAGTGCAGTTCGGTGGCGATGTTGATACACTGGGGGCTATTGTTGGTGCGTTGGCGGGTGCGATTCATGGTGTTGCTGGCATACCTCCAAACTTGCTGGATGACTTACAAGATTCAGAGTCCATTCAAGTGCTTGCTGCCAGATACTACTCGTTGATTGAAACTCAGGCTGCAGATCAAACATCCGGCGGATAACAATGGCATGAACGCGGAGTCGGCGAACACACGTTTTCAAAATGGAGACATTTCCGCGCCGGCCGGGTTGGCGGCTGAGCCGTCGACCTTGATACGATGTGGCGGTCCGCCATGTCGACGTTTTCCTACCCACGTGCAGGCCGCAGGGATTCGCAGCCTGGGTTCTTCGCGCACGGATGCGCAAAGAAGAGTGCAAACCTTGAGGCCGTGGTGGTAATCGTATCCATGTTTGTCGGACGAACCGGTTCTATTTTGCCGTCTCAGACCGCAGTCCCGCGCTGGCGGTTGCGGTGGGGCGTGATGGTGCTCGCAGCCTTGTTGATCGGCAATCTGCCGATGGGAGTTTGCCGTGCGGATGAAAACGGCGCGGCGGCAACAGCCCGGCACTCAGCCGAGGCATTGGAGTTTTTTGAACGCGAGGTGCGTCCTCTACTGGTGAAACGATGCCACAGCTGCCATGGAGCCAAGAAGCAGCAAGCGGGACTTCGGCTGGATTCGCTCACCGCCATCTTGAAAGGTGGGGACAGCGGCGCGGCGGTAGTTCCGAACAAGCCCACCGAAAGCTTGCTGCTGAGTGCCGTACGGTACGAAACCTTCGAGATGCCGCCGACTGGCAAACTTCCGCAGCAGGAAATCGCCACGCTCGAACGGTGGATTGCCATGGGCACTCCCTGGCCGCAAGAAACCACCGAGTTGGCAACTCGTGCCAACGGTGGCAATCAGTTCCCTTGGAAAGAGCGGCTGGCTCACTGGTCGTTTCAACCGCTCAAGAACGTTTCGCGTCCGGCTGTGCAACGTTCGGATTGGGCCGCGGACCCGCTGGATGAATTCGTCCTGGCAAAACTCGAATCATTGCAACTGACGCCTGCTCCGGATGCGGATGGTCGGAGTTGGTTGCGGCGCGTGTACTTTGACCTGATTGGACTTCCTCCGAGCGTGCCAGAGGTTGAGGAGTTCTTGGCCAGGCCAGATCGCCAGGCCAGAGAAGCCGTGGTTGACCGCCTGCTGCAATCGCCGCAGTTTGGCGAACGTTGGGCTCGGCACTGGATGGATTTGGTGCGGTACGCCGATTCGCGCGGTCACGAGTTCGATTACACAGCGGCCAATGCCTACCAGTACCGTGACTACTTGATTCGGGCCTTCAATGCAGACGTTCCTTACAACCAGTTGGTGATGGAGCATCTTGCTGGCGATCTGATCGACACGCCGCGATTGCATCCCGAGCAGGGTTGGAACGAGTCTATCTTGGGAACCGGTTTCTGGTTCCTGGGAGAGTGGGTGCATTCGCCGGTCGATGTCCGCCAGGATGAGGCGGAACGGTTCGACAACATGATTGATACCATGTCGAAGACCTTTCTAGGGCTGACCGTCTCGTGTGCCCGCTGCCACGATCACAAGTTCGATGCCATTAGCACCCAGGACTACCACGCGCTCTACGGTTACCTGCAAAGCAGCACCTACCGCCAGGTCCGTTTCGAAACGCTTGAGCAAGATCGGGCCGTGGCCGAAGGTTTGGCGACCTTTCGCCGTGATCATGCCGATCAGGTTCGCCGCGGCTGGGCCGTGGCGCTGGATCGTGGAATCCAGCCGGTGGACGCTGGTTCTTTCGCAAACTATCTGTTGGCGGCCCAAGCCGTGCTGCAACTGGCACCCGAGTATCGCCCTCTGCTCGAGCAACCTCCGGCGGCGGACAAGCAACCTGCGGTGGCTCCGCAGACGCTCACCCTGAGCATGCAGCATCTGGTGCAGCAACTTGCCAAGGAGCGGCAGCTCGATCCGGTTCGGTTAGCCCACTGGTGCCGATATCTCTGGCAACCACTCACACCGAGCGACCCCTTAAAGGTTTGGTCGGACATTTGTGCCGGAGAACCGCAGACGCTGGAACCTCGCCTGAAACGAATGGCACAGAATCTCACGATTCCTGCGGCACTCGATCTCAGCGCGCTGCACGTGATTGTGGACTACCGCAACAGCACGTCAACAGATTGGTGGCAAGACGGTTTCGCCTTTGGATCCGAGCCGGTCCAATCTGGAGGACTGGAATGGGGAAGCAGCGCACTCGTGGAAGGTCTGGCCATCGACACAGCTGCCCAGCGTGACCCTGCCTGGCAGCAGTTGGCTTTGGCACCTGGTACGGAGAGAAACCCCGGCGATATGGGGAACTTCACCATCCCAGGAAGCACGCTCCATACCAAGACGTTTGAACTCTCCAACCCGCAGCTCCACTATCTGGTGCGCGGGCAGGGCACCGCTCAAGTGGTGGTGGACTCTCACCGGACACTCAATGGGCCGTTGCACCGGCGGACGGTTTTGCGAATGCCTGACTCGCCGGCCGACGGGCCGCGCTGGATCGCCCATCGCCTGGACGACTACGTTGGGCATCGGGTCCATGTCGAGTTTACCCCTGCGCCGAGGGGAGAATTCGCCGTACTCGCCGTCACTCTCGGTGACAATCCTCCACCGCTTGCTACGCCAGGTGTGCCAGACGCAGTGCGTTCTGCGATGGCGGACGTCAAGCAGCCTGCGGACTTGAGGGCGGTTGTCTTGGCCTATCAGGCTTGGGCACAGCAAGCGACTTTGTTGCTCGGCGAGTCGGATCAAGGGGCGAAGCGAGCGCAGGCGGAAGACCAGCGGGCCAAATTGTCGATGGCCGATTGGCTGATTCGCCATCGTGATCTGGTGTTGGACGACTCCCAGCAGGCGGCACTTGCCAACCAACTGCGTCCGCTCCAGCAGCAGTATGCCCAACTGGTCGGCAGCATCGAGCGTTCGTCTCACACCGCCATGGCCATGATGGACGGCTCCGGGGAAAACGAGCATGTCTTCATTCGCGGCAATCCTCACAACCTAGGGCCAGAAGTGCCACGCCGGTTGCTGACCGGTATCGCTGGGGACAACCAGCCTACGCCATCGCACGGGAGTGGCCGTTTGGAAATGGCGCGGCGGGTGGTTGATCCCGCCAATCCCTTCGCATCGCGCGTGATTGTCAATCGCCTGTGGCATCATTTGCTGGGGCGGGGCATCGTGGCCAGTGTCAACAACTTCGGACATCTCGGCGAAGAGCCAAGTCATCCGCTGCTGCTGGATTTTCTGGCCACACGGTTCATGGACGAAGGATGGTCGATGAAGCAGATGATTCGCAATATTGTCCTCAGCCGAACCTATGGGCAGTCCAGCCAGAATCCCGATCCGCAAGCGGCGCAGCGAGATCCACAAAACCTGCTGCTGCATCGGGCCCGGGTTCGCCGCCTATCAGGCGAAGCCATCCGCGATTCGCTGCTAGCAGTCTCTGGTCGGTTGGATCGGACGATGTACGGCCCCAACGTGCCGATTTACTTGACCCCGTTTGCCGAGGGGCGTGGCCGTCCGCGGAGTGGTCCGCTCGATGGAGCCGGCCGCCGTAGCGTCTACTTGAGTGTGCGGCGAAATTTCCTTTCGCCCATGATGCTGGCATTTGACATGCCTATCCCGTTCAACAGCATCGGGCGGCGGAATGTTTCGAACGTGCCAGCTCAGGCGTTGATCTTGCTCAACGATCCGTTCGTGGTGGAAATGGCCCGAGTCTGGTCTGAGCGTTTATTGAAAGAGCCAGCTTCGGCCGAGCAGCGCGTACGAACGCTGTATTTGACGGCACTCGCCCGGCCTGCCACCGCCGAGGAACTCTCGTCAGCAATCCATTTCTTGAAGCGGCAAGACACCGCCCATGTTGGCAAGAGCAGTGGTGACGCGAATTCGTACACAGCCGCCTCATGGCAGGATCTTTGCCATGTGATGTTCAATCTCCGCGAGTTCATTTTTCTGGACTGAACCACGGCCGCTGACATTGCCGGCACCTCAACTGCGCGCATGCTTGCACTAGCTGAAACTGGCATTGCTGGCCGCAGCGGTCCTCCCTAGAATCCGCCGCGAATGTATTCTCGATCGGGCTGGCTCGGCTGGATGGGAATGTGCCTTTTCGCGTTCAAAAAACGGAGATCGAACATGTCCCGATTCGCCCTGGCTTTGTTGATGGTTGGGCTCTGCCTGCCTGCCACGCGTGCCGAAGCCCAGCAACGAGAAGACGCAACGGTGGCTTCGGCCAGCGGCGTTCTAAATGAAGTCATGGCCATCCCAGGCAAGAAGATCCCGGAGTGGCTCCTCAAAGACGCCCAAGGACTGGTGATCATCCCCAACATGGTCAAGGGTGGCTTCGTGGTCGGAATCCGGTTCGGCCGTGGCGTGGTGATGGTCCGAGACGCCCAAGGCACCTGGCAGCTTCCGCAGTTCGTCACCATGACCGGCGGTAGTGTCGGATTTCAGGCAGGAGTCCAGGCGACGGACGTCGTGCTGGTTTTCAAAACACAGCAAAGCGTGCAAGGTTTGCTTCGCGGCAAGTTCACCATCGGTGCGGATGCGGCCGCTGCCGCTGGTCCCGTAGGACGCCAAGCCGCGGCGGCCACGGATGGACTGCTCAAAGCCGAAATCTACTCGTATTCGCGCAGCCGGGGCCTGTTTGCCGGCGTTTCGCTAGATGGATCGGTGCTCGAAGTGGATCCAATGAGCAACGCGGCGTTCTATCGGACCGGTGCCGATGGACAAACGGTCGTGCCGCAGTCCGCCATGCAGCTGGTGCGCCAGGTTGCGGCGTATGCCGGTGCCAAGGAACTTCCCGTGGTCGAACCGGCGATTCCCGGCCAGGCGATCGTGAACAGCCCTACGCCAGCCAACAATCCCAAAGTTGCAGCGACCGAGGGAGAGCGGCGTTTGCTGGCCGCGACTTCGCAGAAACTTCAGAACCTGCTGGATGATCAGTGGAAGCGCTACCTCGCACTCCCCAACGAGATTTATCAAGGAGGCGTTCCCACACAAACCGTGCTGCAAGAGACGCTCAATCGGTATCAGAGCGTCGCGAAGAACAACACCTACCAGACACTCAACACCCGACCTGAGTTCCAAGAAACGCTCCAGCTGTTGGAAGGCTACATTCAGGCACTTGCCAATGAGAACAGCGGACAGCTCAATCTGCCGGCGCCTCCTCCTGGCGGCAACGGCACGCCGGCCTTCCCCCAGTGACATTCACCAGGTTTCGGGGAAGTCTCTGGGACCGATTCTTAGCTTAGCAGCCGGTAGAAACCGTGGTGATCACAAACCGACTGGTCTGGACATGGCAATCGCAATTCCTGTACTAGCGGGTTGTGTATTTCGAACCGTGACTCAAACCAAGTGCTAAAGCCTATGGTGTACCGAAAGCGAATCAAGATTGCGCTGGTTGTGCTACTACTGGCTGTCGGCACGCCGACCGTTTGTATGGCCTGGGGATGGCCGCGTTGGGTTCCGTTCGTCGGTAATTCCAACGCACCATCAACCAGGGCTCATCCGCCGATTGCCGGTCATGCCGTTCCGCAGTATGTCCCGAAACGGACCAACCCGCTGGAGGACGCCGCCACAGGCACCAAGCGAATTTTTCGCGGAGCGGGGGATATGTTGATGATGCGCCCCAAGCAAAAGCAGCATGCCTGGGCCGCTCCCGTATCCAGCCACTCCATGCCCAAGCCGGTTACCAGCACGCTTCCCAAGTCCAAGTCGAAATCCAAATTCAATCTGTTGGGAAACTGGTGGAAACGGGACAAAGCACCAACGAGGTAGGACCCAATGTAGAACAGTTGTCCCAACTGTTCACGAACCAAGAAGTATCGGGGCCTCAGTCGGTGAACAACTGAGATAACGGTTCTGCACACCCAAGAGCTCATAGATCATTCAGACAGTACTCAGCCTAGGTGGCTGCACCATCTAAAACATCCATACATAAGCGGCACTCTCATGAACGCTCGGCGATCTCTCAAGATGCGGATGCGACATTCGCTCTTGGCGCTCTCTCTCGGCATCGTGGCCATGGCCGTGCTTGCCGTCGGGTGCGCGAGTATGGGGAAGCAAGAACCACAGCAACCCGCCACGGTGACGGATTGGCTCAAACAAGACCGTCCAGGTGGTGGCGTCATTGGTCGATAGCCGCAGCGAAAGGCCTTGAACGCATTGAACTGAGCGTCCGTCTCAGCACTGAGAATCCTCGCTCCCCTTGGTCTTGATGCCTGATACGTTTTCAGGCGAGGCTTGCCTAAATACTGATCCATTCGCCATGAAACATTCTTCGCTTGAGATCGTTCGCAGATTTGCACGCACGCTGCCCGTTGGCCGTTTGGCGGGGCTGTGCCTGTTAACGGGGTGCGGCTCTGTGCTGCGGATGCCGCAATGCCAACACGCCGTGGCAGTCGTCGATGTTCAAAACCGAATCGAACTTTGTGAACGACGAGAAGTGGCAAGAGGCGGTCGCCCGAGACCCTTTCCCCAACGCCTCGAGGGTGTTGCGTTAACCGCCTGTCGAACCAGCGTGGCTCAATCCTGCTCACGCTGTTCCAGCAGAGTGACTTTCTGGCCGACACCAAGCATGAGGGCGAGGTTACCGACTTTCATTCGCTACACCTGCGGATCCTGGCTGGCGATGACCGGCGCACACCCAAAAGTGATGCGGCACCAATCCATCACGTTGACGATGGACACCTGCATCTGTTCCCCGGGCAAGAAGCCAACGCGGTGGGCAGGATGGGTCAGATGCTGACGGATCAGATCCCCGGCTACCGGA
Source organism: uncultured Planctomycetia bacterium (assembly GCA_942492195.1). GTDB lineage: Bacteria > Planctomycetota > Planctomycetia > Pirellulales > S012-138 > CALOEH01. The sequence continues at coordinate 28,928 of CALOEH010000167.1, forward strand.
ACGGACAATCAAACAGCCAAAGCCCCAAACAGCGCGCAGCAGCTGGCGCAGCACTCAGCACGCGAAACGCGGCGACCGGTTGCGACAGTGTGCGACGCGGACAACAACCCTACCGCGCAAAAGAAATCGCCCAAGCCTTTGCGGATTGCAGACTTAGGCGATGGTGTGCGACCCAATGCGATGGATTGCAGTAGTAGCGGAGGAGGGACTCGAACCCCCGACACGCGGATTATGATTCCGCTGCTCTAACCAACTGAGCTACTCCGCCAAGTTGTTTGGTGTCAAATGCTTGTGGTCATTCTGGCAGTGAAGGTTTTTGACATGCTCAACCGTTTTGACGTTCCCTCGAAACCTCGGTTCTGAGGGAATGGGCACCGCGTTCGTCCACCAATGTGGTGCGATGGGTGGTGATTCTACTGTATCGTCCGCTCATAGAAAAGCGGTTCAGCAAAACGCAAAACTTGACTGGCCAAGTCCTTCGGCGAGGTCCTCCCAAAGGTTGCTGTCGTTGCGAGATGGCAAGGTCGCCCTGCGCTCCGGTGTTGCGAGAGTTCCCGTGGCAACCGCGAGCTCTCAGTGAGCAGGGGTGGATTGTAATGCGGATACGCGGCCGGCTGAGACCTTCCATTTTGTGGCCAAAGCTGGATTTCCATTTCGTTCAGCAGACCAAATACCTGATGACGCGTCTCATTGCGAAATTCTGCAGAGATCGAAGTCCTATGCCGTGTCAACGCTTGAAAGTTGGGTTGAGATTTACGCAAGGTCAAAAAACGGGCCACCCTAATTTTCAGGCGTGACGGTGCACGAGCTGGATGACATGGATAGCACTCGTCCGGTTACCGACGCAGCCTGTCTCAAAATGAGACGGCGGCTTGAGCAACGCCCCCGATTAAGCCTGAGGTGCGTTATTCTGCAACGCACAATCGAGCAGGTTGTTGCAGGATAGCACGGGGGGGCGTAACCGTTCTGCTAGCGTTTTCCAGTAAAACCGGAATGTTTGAATCTCACAAGGTGTTAATTTCAATAGATTTATGAGTTTCACTCATCAATAAACCCAAACAGAGTGCATACAATGGCACGTCCTGTGCACTTATCTCCCACTGTATTGTTGAGTTCTGCTCAACAACACGACTGGCCCGCGGGGCCTCTAGCGTCTTTGGTAGGATGGTTGTCTTGCCCCTGGCCATCCCTTCAATGCCAATGTGGATGTGGCACGCTAGAGGTCCCCTTTTTTTATGCGCACTCGGTCAGCGGGTAGGTCTAGGCCATGGCACCCAACGCGAAAATTGAGCGTTGACGCAGCATTACGGCTATGCCAGCCAGGCGTCTCCCTCAATAGTTGCCGTTGATCTGGCCATCACTTCAATTAAGACCTCACCAGGAGTCTCGGCGGACGCGCGTTTGATTTCCAAACGTATTCCGTGAGCCAGGCAAGCGGCCAAGTTGATCCGGCATTCCGGGCCGTCCACTTGTTCGAATTCCACCTGGGGTGCTGATGGCAGAGCGGGGCAGAATGCCAGGTGTGCCATCACGGTTCGCTGGGTCGCAGCCAACTGAATCCGCAGCACGGTATGTACGGACTCGATTCCGTCTTCTTCACGGCGGCGTGTTTGGAACTGCACAAGTTGCGGATCTGTGCAGACCTGTTCGAACCAGTCTCCCACTTCGGCATTGCTCTCTGCCGAAGTGTCCTCCGCAAGAACCTGTGGAAACTGTGTGAGTTCGCCCTCGTCCGGCACAGGCTCAGATCGGCACTCGGTTGGAGCGGTTTGTCTAACCGTTGTGGGTGCTTCCACATTCGCGATGTCGGGAGTTATCGCCCGCAATGAATCGCGCGGAACCAGGGCCGCGGGTTGAGCCGAGGGTTTTGGATGATTGGCCCAAAGCTGGTGCCGAACGAGTTCACTCGCTCCCCAGATCACCCACAGTGCGGCTACCACCGATGCTGGTGCCGTTGGCACGGTGGCGGCTGTCCCAATCCCGGCCAACGCCAAACTCGGGAGCCAGCGCATGACGCCTTGGCATCCAGCGCACCGATTGGCTCCGGCCCAAGTTGCTGGGGCCAGGGCCAACCAGAGGAGTGTGCTGAGCCAAGCCGTGGCGGCCGCCATGAGCGCCGTGATTGCGAGAGACAGCATGCTCAGGGGAGGTTCGGCCCAACCGATACGGCGCAGCAGGAGAACCATCGCCCAGGCGCAGAGCCCCGCGACGAGCGAAACGGAGATCCAGAGCAAGCCTTCATGCAGACGGGTTGTAGCGGGAGCGTCACCCGGTGGGGTTTCGGCTCCGTGCAACATCTGCCGCTCCTCATTCGGACGATGATTCAGGGGCTGCGTCTAACGATCAAGACGAAGCTGCGGCAGAAACACCGGCGGCTTCAGCGAGTTTCTCGGCGGCCTTGGTGCTCTCCCAAGTGAATTCACTACGGCCGAAATGCCCACCGGCGGCAGTTTGCCGGAAGATGGGACGACGGAGATCCAGGTATTCGATGATGCCTCGCGGCGTCAATGGGAACTGCTCACGGATCAGCTCGCAGAGTCGGTTCTCGTCAATCCGACCGGTGCCGGCGGTATCCACATACACGCTGACAGGTTCGGCAACACCAATGGCGTAGGCAAATTGAACTTCGCAGCGTTGGGCAAGTTCGGCAGCCACAATGTTCTTGGCAATGTGCCGGGCCATGTAGGCGGCGCTTCGATCCACCTTGGTGGCATCTTTGCCGCTGAAGGCTCCGCCGCCATGGCGTCCCCAGCCACCGTAGGTGTCGACAATGATCTTTCGGCCCGTCAGACCGCAGTCTCCAAAGGGCCCGCCCACCACAAACCGGCCGGTGGGGTTGATATGGTACTTGATCCCTTGGGTATCCAGGTTCTCTGGCAGACAGGGGGCAACCACCTGTTCTCTGACGAATTTCTCAATCTCTTCCCGTTGCACCTTCTCGTCATGCTGGGTCGAGACCACCACGGTATCCAGGCGAACCGGACGATTTCCTTCGTATTCAATGGTCACCTGGCTCTTGCTGTCGGGGCGAAGCCAAGTGGCCTCTCCTTGTCGGCGAGCCTCGGTGAGTCGGTTGAAAATCCGGTGCGACAGCGCGATCGGAAGCGGCATGAGCTCCGGCGTATCATTGCAAGCGTAGCCGAACATCAGCCCTTGGTCGCCGGCACCGATCTCCTTGTCTCGGCTCTCATCGTCATTGACCCCCTGGGCAATATCGGGGCTTTGCGGATGCAAATGGATCTGTACTTCGCAGGTTCGGCGTTCATCCCGACGGCTTCGTCGTTGTAGCCGACATCGAGAATGATGTCGCGCAACCAGTCGTTCGTAGTCAATTTCCGCGGTGGATGTGATTTCTCCAGCCAAGACGGCCAGGTTGGTGGCCACCATGGTTTCGCAGGCGACTCGGCTGAGTGGATCCTGCGATAGGAGGGCGTCTAGCACGCCATCGGAGACCTGATCGGCAAGTTTGTCCGGGTGCCCCATGCTGACCGATTCGCTCGTGAACAAGAATTTTCCGGTAGCCACGCAGATTCCTCCAAAAACACTTCGATTGATTGCCGGTTTGGACCAGCAAAACGGTTGGATTCGAGCATGGCAGTCTGGTCTTGGACCGATGCCAAATTGCACGAATTCTCGGATAATAACGCGATCGTTGTAGGTGGAACTTAACGTAAATTGCCTGGATTTGCTAGAAGGATTCCGACTGCGCGTGGTGATGCAACGGGCCCACCAACACGCCATAGGCGAATGGCAGGCATATTAAGCGCAGGACGAGCCACCCCGTCCGCGCGATCAAATTCCAGGCGAGTTGCCGTGACGTGGACCGTTACCAGCCAAGTCCTTTGGTCGAGAGTTTGACCCGGGCAATGTACATATCCGCCGTGATATAAAGCACGGTGCCGTCACCGCCGAAGGTGCAATTTGCGGTCTTTTCGCCGGTGTTGAAACTGCCGAGCAATGTGCCGTCAGGGCTGAAGACATGGATGCCGCCGGGACCTGTGGCGAACAAGTTGCCGGCCGCATCAATGGCCATTCCGTCCGGCAGGCCGGGTTTCTTGCCGACCCACTCGGTGGCGTCGTAGAACAATTTGCTCTTGCCCAGGGTGCCGTCTGCTTTGACTTCGAACGATTTCCAAATGGCGGCTTCCGGATCACTTTGGGCAACGTAGAGCGTCTTCTCGTCAGGACTCAACCCGATGCCATTGGGGCGGGTCATCTCCGTGGTGAGCAGCGTGAGTTCTCCCTCCAGGGGAGATACGTGTTACCAGGAGTTCACTTGGTCAAAATCGGTTCTTTTCTTGAGTGCTTTAGCCATCCGCTTTGATCACCATCACGATTCTTGCGGTATTTCTTGCTATTAAGCTTGCTGCAACGACCATGCTGACGGCCATCACTAGCTAAGGTATTATAGTTGTAACCAGACAAACTGCTGATTATCATCGGCACCAACGATGGCGTGAATGACGGCGTGATCTTTGAGTCTGGTAGTGGGGGAGGAAGTGCCAAGATCTCTACCTTCTGTTGTGGTATGCTAGTAGTGGTTCAGGTGTTATATTGCCACAGATCACTACGTCGATCACTCGCCTCTCCATGGCCCACGGCACGCCTTGTTTTTAGCTTCTTTGCGGCGATCGGCATGGCGCTGTGCTGGGCGGGTTGATTGGCCACGAATCGTTGACCGTAGCTTTTTATCGTTTATCTTGATCGTGATCATGGCTGATTCCTCCAACCATTTGTAACAGATGCTGGTTAGTAGTTAATATATCAAGCACTGAGTGGACGACGGATCATGGTATTTCTGATTGTTAAGTCCTTATTACAACCTTTGTTTGAAATGGAAACCAAGCGGCGTAAAAGCGGATCGACGAGATTCTTACTAGTGGTGCCGCTCAATCCTTGCGCTCTGCTGGCGTTGGTGCTATTTTTAATGCGTGTTCATCAGCGTGCTCGCGAACCATGTTACTGCTGAGAACCAATACCACGCTTGCATATTCTGGGTGGTAACCATTAAGCTCAAGCTTATGTGCCCTTGATTGTTTAAGCACATTTGGATGGTTTTAACGCCTTCCATTTCTAAGATCTTGGATTCTAGCTCGTAGACAGCTTCCTCTGCTTTTATCGTCATCATGGTTGATTCCTCCGAGTGTTTGTAACAGTCGTTTAGTCGTTGAAAATCTCGTAGCTTATAAGGTTATGCTCCATGTAACCAGTGGTAGCTTCATTCTCTTTGAGGTGGGTCTTCCAATCGACATGGCGGGCTGTATTCCATTTGGTACTTGCTTGTAATCAGTCTCCCGAGTCGTAGCCCATACTGCTGGCTTCAGTGCCGAAACCGTTCTCCGTTTTTGTCCGTGCTCTCTTCACTTCGCCACCAAGTTGCGTCATCGCTCATGTTTGCCGCTTGGCTGTCATCATCGTCTTCGATCTCACCAAATTTTTCTTCTGGTTCATCAGGGTCACCATGCCAGTCAGCCAGGCAGTTGATCCCTTAAGTCAGAGTCACTAAAAGGTATCATCCACTTGCTTGCTTTAAAAGCGTACCGGAACTATCTGGATTGACAAAACACCTGTGGAATTGTTTGATCTATTTTTACGCGGTACTTGCCTGGCAATTTTGTAGCGAAAAGTCTTCATGGTTGAATTCCTCCAAGATTTGTTGCAGAACTCTTGGCTAATTAAGGCCAGTGCTTTATCTATTGCAGCAACAAACTCCTTAGTCTCAAAAGAATCCAAGTGCTTATCTTCAAGACATTCGGCTGCCACTATAGCCTCGCACCATGTGGTTGCATCTTTCTTATTC
>CALOEH010000168.1:0-2692 GCA_942492195.1 uncultured Planctomycetia bacterium
GTCAGTCGGCAACATGCCTGCATCACTCAAGAGAACGGGCAGTACTACGTCGAAGACCTCAAGAGCCGCAACGGAACGCAGCTCAACGGGGTGAATGTCGAAGGTCGCGCCGCTTTGGCGGACGACGACGAAGTCAAAATCTGCGAGCTCTTGTTCAGGTTCTATAACGGCAAGCCGGGCGAATTCACGCCAGGCAGCAAGCGGCCATCGCTCGAACGCACCCTGGCCATGATGGTGGACGAAGAAAGTTCTACCATCATGTCCAAGATCGAGGTCTCGGCCACCGGCAGCGGATTGCGGGTGACGGTCAATCCCGAGGTCAAACTCAAGGCGATGATTGAGATCACGCAAAATTTGGCCACCAGTCTGTCGTTCGACGAAGTGCTTCCCAAGATTCTGGATAGTCTGTTCAAAGTTTTTGTTCAGGCAGACCGTGGGTTTGTGGTACTTCGCGACGACAAGGGACTGCTGGTCCCCAAGGCGGTCAAGTACCGACGTGAAGGGGCCGACGATACGCCCCGCATCAGCCGTACGATTGTCAATCAGGCGATGGACTCTCGCGAGGCGATCCTCTCTGCCGATGCGGCCAGCGACTCCCGCTTTGCCATGAGCCAAAGCATTGCCGACTTCCGCATCCGTTCGATGATGTGCGCTCCGCTGATTAGCTCCAATGGCGATCCGCTGGGCGTCCTGCAAATTGATACGTCCGACCAACGCAGCCGGTTTCAACAAGATGATCTGGATGTCCTGGCCAGCGTGGCCTGTCAGGCTGCCTTTGCCGTCGAGAATGCCAGCCTGCACGACACGGCCCTGCGGCAAAAAGCCATCGAACGTGATCTGGCACTCGCCCATACCGTGCAGGAAGGGTTCTTGCCGTCTGGTTCTCCAGACGTCGCAGGCTACGAGTTCTTCAAGTTTTACGATCCCGCGAACGAAGTGGGAGGAGACTTCTTCGATTTCGTCACCCTACCGGACAACCGTTTGGCGGTGATCGTGGCAGACGTCTCCGGCAAGGGAGTGCCAGCTGCCCTGTTGATGGCCAAGTTCACTGGCGGAATTCGCTACTGGTTGGCTCGTGAGTCAGATCCGGCCCAGGCCATCATGCACGCCAATCGAGAATTCAGCGAGACCGGTGCCACCGACCGATTCATCACGCTGCTGCTGGCCGTCGTCAATTTGGACAACCACGAAGTGACGCTGGTCAATGCCGGGCACATGCCTCCTTACTGCCGCCGCGTCGATGGCACGATTGAAGAACTGGGCGAAGAGGCAACCGGGGTCCCGCTGGGCGTGGACGAAGATTATGAGTATGAGACCTTCACGTTCTCGCTCCAGCCGGGTGATATCCTGACAAGTTTCACCGACGGATTCAGTGAAGCGATGAACGCCGAAGGAGAATTCTACGGACTGGAACCCTTCACCGGACCACTTCTCTCCGACCCGGTTGACAATGTCGAAGATCTCGGCGAACGCATCCTGACAGATGTCCAACGATTCGTCGGCGGCCACAAGCAGTTCGATGACATGTGCCTGGTTTGCTTCGGTCGTTCCAAGTAGCCGGCGACTGGACGTGCGAGTACCGTTATCAGAGACTCGGCGATCTTTGGAACGAAGGTGAGCCACGTTGGACGCCTGCGGTCAAACCGCATTTGTACGGCAAGCCCGAACCGCGGCTCAAGCGGCCATCTCACGGCGTTCGCCAATCCAGAGCAGCCCTGACTGGGCAGTAGTTTCGCTCAACGCATAGCTTCGCACGGCGCTCACTTCTTCTTCACACGGCTGGGCTACGTTTGTTGCCGTCGTTGAACATTGGTGCGCAGCCTGGACATGCCGTATTCGAGGGGGAGCCTTCACTGGCACTCCAGCATGCCCACGCAAGCTAGGGCCTAACACCCGCTGCTGCGCTTTCCCTACCTTTTCTGCGAGGACCTTTCGCATGTCGGTCGCGTCCCGGTATCAGCCTGCTCTCCCTATTGGTGGACTCACCCTGAGACATCGTCACGTATGGGGATTGCTGGGGATGATGACCTTGCTGCTTCCTCTGGCCGGTTGTGGTGGCTGTGGTAAGCAGGAAGTAATTGGCATCGTGAGGGCTGACGATGAAGAAGAGCCAGACGAAGGCTACGCGGAACGCAGGGCAGCGTTTCAAGCCGAGAAGAAGGAAGCTGCCAAAGCCAAGGCTCAGGCAGTTGCTGCCGAAGCCGACGCCAGAGAAGCCGCACGGTTGGCACGCGTCAAGAAGGAAGAAGAGGTTGTCGTCGAGCGTGAGATTCCTCGTGACGTCGCAGAGTGGAATGTAGAACATTTTCGCAAAGCCAGGACTGACCGTAGTTCCAAGCTAGTGGACGCGGTCGAGCAGCGCGCCGCAGCGACATCCGAGAGTGCCGAATACGCGTCGCTGTGGGCCGAACTCCTCCCTGAACCTCCGGAGCCAGCGCCGAAGAAGCCCAACAACCGTGCTGATCTCAGTGACCGCGGTCGTCCAATGACCCGTGAGCAAGAGTTGGCCATGCGGCGTGAGCGACTGGCAGCCATTGTTTCTGCGAGTGCCAAAAGCTCTGGCCAGCGTGGTGGGCCGAAAGGACTCGCCCAGGCGCTAATCTCTGCCCTCTCGCAAAACAAGTCCCCACTCGCCAACGATGTGCTGCTCAAGCTGATCAGGGGAGCCCAACCGGTTGAGGGTGACCAGGCA
>CALOEH010000169.1:0-6936 GCA_942492195.1 uncultured Planctomycetia bacterium
GTGATGAAGCGAAAAACGCTTCGTCTACTTTTGTGACAGATTCCATAACCAATAGGTGGGAGGTTGGAATGACGTCCAGCATTGGGTTGAGCGCCAAAAAAACTTGCCCACCCCATTTGCCGAAACTCTCAAGGTGCCACACTTTTCGACGCTCGTAGAATAACCACTTACGGCTACTGCCTGCAAGTTATTTTTCAAATTTTCCCGTAACAATCGGGCAAATCTGCTCAATAAAGAAAAGTAGACGCGGCATCCCACCCACCATAGCCAGGCGAGTCCAGCACCTTCAGGCTGTTCGGGTACCACCCGTTGGTGGCAGTCCAGCGAATCCGCCTGGTGAGCCGTTCCTAAATTGACCCGCTTTGCGATTTGGTCCTGCCGTTTCAACCCTGCTCAGCCTCCCAGGTTCCGCAATCTGTAGAATTTTTGCCCCAACCAATTTGAGCTTCCGCGTTTTCAATTCTAACCAGAAGCGTCAGCGAGGAAGTGGCTACGTTTCTGCTCTTAGCTGGCAAACGTGACCTGTCTAATTTTCTTCCGAGCGATTTAGCCCCGCTGCTGGCCGTAACCCTGTAATGACTGCGGGCAGCATCTTGCCAAGCTGGTCGGCAATGATCTCGTGCCCCAGCGGAGTGGGGTGGCAGTCGTCATGAATCAGGGCATCGTTGTAATGCCCTCCCTGATCGAGCTGGTACTGGTCGAAGAGCTGGACCACGTCTAGCAACCCGACTTCTTGCTCGGTGGCGATCGTCCGGATGCACTGGTTGATGCTGAGGACACTGCCCAGGTTGCCCACCACATGCTCGCGGCACATGGCGTAGGCTGATTCGGCCGCACGATGCTGTCCTTGGGCCCTCAGGCATTCTGCCCGCAGATAGTGTAAGACGGGAGATTTGTCGTCGAGTGCCAAGGCTTGATCGAGCAGTTCGATGGATTGATCGAAGTTCTCAGCCTCGTAGGCGTCTGCTGCCTGCTGGAACCAACTCAGCACATCTTGCTTGGTTTCTGGAACTGACCACAATGGCTGCGGATACTTCCAGTCCGGGGCGAGTCGGTACTTGAACGGTATGGTCATCAAGATGACGGCAACCTTGCCCTTCTTCGCACACGCCACCATGGCGGTCAGGTTGTCGCTGAAGTTCTGCAGGAACTCTTCCTTGGTCGCCTCCCATTGCTGAGGGTCGAATTTTCCCCGCGACGCAACCTCCATGGAGTTTTCGATGTCGTAATCGGTGCCGGTAAGGTCTCGTTCATTAATTTCGATCGAGGCAGACTGCAAGAACGCCTGAAACTGCAACCAGGCCAAAGCGCGACTGGTTGCTAACGTCCGTTGTAACGTGAGATTGTGATGATCTGTCCAGTATTGCGCCACGGGCCACCAACGAATCCACTCGTTGTTGCCTGAGAAGAGTATGATCGCATCTGGCTGATGCGCGTGGACAATGCTCTCCACCAGATGCACGAGCCCGCCCGAGGCCCGACTGCACTGCGCGGCGTTGATGACTTCCAACGCCTGATCATCGAAGCGCTGGTCCAGTTTGGATGCAAACGTATCGGTATAACGATACGGAAAACCAAACGCGGCAGAGCCGCCGACAATAAACACACGCCGGCCCGCAGATGTTCGTATCTTGCTGGGGTCGATGATCAACGTATCCACCGTGGCGGTCGCGTCAGGGATCAACTCCCCGCCCACGCGATACGCAATGGCAGGCTCGTCCGGCGGTTCGTTGGGATCACGGATGATGATCGCGCCGCTTGCGTCTTCAGGCTGGCGCGGCAAAGGCTGTTTTTCGAACTCGATGGTATCGAGCGCTTCAACAAACGTGGTTCGGAAACCTGTCCGGCTATCTGCGATATACGCAATTGCTTCGACAACGAGAAGCAACATCGCCAGAGGGACGATCGCGAAGCAGAACTTCCTTCGGCGCGACATTCGAGCTACCGCGTGCTTGGGAGACTTTTGCCCAGGTGACTCTGGTGAGGTGGAGGACATGGTTGATATTATAGTCCTTCGATCAGTCCCATTCTACATGGTGGTGAGTACGCCCGATGAACAACTTCCAACCGGTACAAACGTTGCTTGCCCAGTGGTGCCAAGAAGACCTCTGCCCTGCTATTTCTGCGGAAGTGGGAACCTGCCACGAGGTGGCTTGGAAAGTATCGCTGGGGCGGCAGACGCTGCAGGGCGAGCCTCCGTTGCCGGATGACTCGATCTTCTTGATCGCCAGTCCTACCAAACCGCTGACTGCGACGGCGATCCTGCTGTTGGTTGAGCGAGGGGAGTTGCAACTCACGGATCGCGTGGCCGATTTTGTTCCCGAATTTGCCACTGCCGGCAAAGACAAGACCTTGCTTGTCCACCTGCTCACGCATACTTCCGGTTTGCCGGATCAACTGCCAGAGAACTACGCGCTGCGCGAACAGCATGCACCGCTGGAAGAATTCGTACAGCGCACGTGCCGTTACCAACCCGACTTCGACCCCGGCACCAAGGTCCAGTATCAAAGCATGGGCTACCTGATGTTGGGCGAGGTTCTCCTGCGCGTGACCGGCACGACGTTGCCGGATTTCCTACGCGCCCACGTCTTTGATCCGCTCGACATGCACGACACCGCTCTGGGTATGCCTGAGAGTTGGCAGCAGCCGGCAGCGGATGGCGGCCCTTCGCGTTTTGATCGGCTGGTCGAAGTTCGTGAACCCAAGTCGATGGTGGGCAAGGACTGGGCTTGGAACAGTCTCTACTGGCGGCGTCTAGGGGCTCCCTGGGGAGGCGTGTTGAGTTCGGCGACCGACTTGGGAAAACTGTGCCGTCACCTGTTGCAGGTGCATCGTGGAGAACCCGGCCTCTTAGCCCCGGCGACCCTTGCCGCCATGACTGAGAACCAACTGCCTTGGCTGCCTGATCTGCCTGAGCATTCGCGACGGACCACCCCTTGGGGATTGGGTTGGCAATTGAATTGGCCGTGGCACGTGCGAACCTTCGGCGATTTGCTGAGTAGCTCCGCGTACGGACACTGGGGAGCCACCGGAACCATGCTGTGGATTGACCCGCCCCGCGATCAATACGCGGTGCTGTTGACCAGCCAACCGTTGCGGTCCGAGCACCGACCTCAAGCACGCTTTACAAACATGGTCTGCGCCACTCAGCGCTGAGCGCCAGCGGTGTTGGTCATCGGACCATGAAATTGCCGATCCGCTGACACTCGCTGACGTCACGCCTTGTCGATCCAAGAGTCGGGGAAATGGAACGTCTGAATTTCTCGCAGCTGGTCGGCCACCTGTGGATGCTCTTCGATCCACTTGAGTGACTGCTCAACCACAGTTCTACGCACCAGTGGACGTAGCTCATCGTTGTCAATCTTGGCCTTCAGGCAGCCGACCCAAATGGCGCTGGGATAGAGAATGGACATGATGGCGATGATGCCGTTGCGTCGCGATTCATCTCCGGCATTTGGGAGACCGAGTTTCTTGGGCAGTGCACGTAAGGCTGCGGCGAGCCCTTGTTCGTGCTTTCCCCCTTCGACCGCCCGCCCCTTGTTGATGAAGGACCAAACAACGTTGTCGCGAACTGTGGAACGCCCAAACGATTTCGAGGTCAAAGCCCTCTTCCACCTGCCGCACATGGACCGGTTTGTGCAGAATCTGATACGGGGCAATCACGGATTCAAACATCTCCCGGATTCCGTCCGGGGCATGAAACACGCGGGTTACTTCGTTGGTGGTGAACGAAAACTTGACCTCCGGATTCAGGAAACTGATCCGATGAAGATAGCTGTCAAAGTTGTAAGTCGAGAACGCCGAGACCGTAAAGATTGTGTGGTCGGGCGCGAACTGAAGTTCGGTGCCAACCCCTTCGCTCAACCCGCCGTTGTCGCGTTCGATGGGCGATGTCCGCTCCCCTTGGGTGTAAGCGAGCCGACAACATTGACCATCGCTAACCGTCTGAATGGTCAAGTGCGCCGACAGGGCTGTGAGTAGCGGAGCGTTGCGGCCCATTCCAAACTGGACAGGTGTGTAGTCCTCAAACGGGAGGATCTCGCCCGAGTTGGACTCTTCGATCTGGATTGCCGCATCGGACCGAATTGTAAAGCCATCCGCACTTGCCTGAATCGAAACCCAGGTCGGAGAACGCTCCAACAATACGTTCACGGCAGAGACCAGGTAGTGGATCAGGCCGAAGAATCCGGTGGTGCCCAAGTACATGGTTGGGCGTCTGCGGATGTGCTCAATTGCCGAGAGTTCTTCAGCGTTCACGATGAGCCTTGGGTCATGAGCCATTGAGAAGGGAAACCTCTTTGTCTCCGCTCCATGATACCGGCCCCCCGTGGCTGGCAACATCATCTCTACGCACTCAAGACGCTGCTATAGACCGCGGCCACGCCTCGGGCCATGCTGACGTCCGAAAACTGCTCGGCCTGTCGGGCTTGGGCAGATTGACTGAGTGTGGTGGCGTTGGTCTGACCGGTGACAATGCCCGAGACGGCGTTCGCCAACTCGGCGGCATCGCCAGGAGTGACGTACAGGGCATCTTCCCCTTCTCGCAGCACATCGGTCACTCCGTCCACGCGACTGGCGACAATTGGCACGCCGGCGGCCATGGCTTCGAGAACCACCATCGGCATCCCTTCGGCCAGAATGCTGGGGAATACGAACAGGTCCATGGCAGCCAGTTCGGCTTCGACATTGCGTTGGAATCCACGCCAGTTGACGGCGTCCTGCAAACCGAGTTCGTTGACCAACTGCTGGACTTCGGCTTCGTACTCAGGCGTCTCAAACGTGCCGACGGCTCGCAGGGTGACGTCATGCCCTTGCTTCCGCAGCAAGGCCAGGGCCTGAAGCAGTACTTCCAAGCCTTTGCGTGGGCGGAGCAAACCAACAATGCCCAAGGTGAACCCTTGGCTCGGCTGATTCAGATCACGGGGAGTCGCCGAAGCAGCGATGCCGTTGGGGACCACTGCCAAACGCTCGGCGGCCAGTCCTTCTCGGGACATGTACTCCCGGGAAGTTTCTGACACGGCAATCACCCGCTTGGCACCGGCCAGGCTCACGCGTTCGATCACGGCGTTGAAACGGCTCTTCCAAGTGCTGTGCACTTCGGTCGAGGTCTGGCCATGAACGTGGTGCACCATCTTGACACCGGTCATCAGCGAAACCAATCGGCCGATCATGGCAGTCCGCGGGGTATGGGTGTGGATCAACTGAAAGCCGCCGCTGCGGACCAGTTGAGCGATCCGGCGAGCGACCGTGAGATCGTACTTCGAACGCATGCCCATCTCGTGAACTTCGACATCGTGGCAGTGGCGGGTTTCAGCAAACTTGGCAGGCTTGACGCAGACGAAGCTGACCTCGTATCCAAACTCAGGCAACCGTTGAGCCAGCAGGTCTTGAACCCGTTCGGCTCCGGCGTAGTGCTCGCCGTTGATCAGGTGCAGCACCTTGACCGGGGCGGCAGGTTGCGAAGAAGCATCGTTGACGGTGGCGACTGAAGCGAAGGTGTTGGCCATGGTCGGGTTTGCTTTCCGTGAGATCGCGAAGCGTGGTAATTGCTCCACTAATAAGCAACCCTGGTGCCGAACATCTCCTTGTCGGGCAATTGTCTGATGTAAGCCTATTTCACAGCACACCTTACAACGCAAGATCAACATTCAATTGGGCTTTGAAGTCCTGGGAAATCCATTTCGCGTTTCCCAAACACCACACGCCGTCGCCTATTCGCACAGCCAGGTTGCTCTGCGGCAACGGGGTGATGGGGATAACTCGAGACGCTCGGCGGAAAAGCAGCTATCACGCCTTGGTCGCGATGACAGCCAGATGCTTGTTCATGTCCAAGCAGCAGGTTCTCGCCTTGGTGAGCGGAAGCCCACATTGGGCCTGTTGATCGGCCCCACCCTCAAATGGAGTGCTTGAAAGGAAATCGTGCGAAATCGAAAGAAAATTCGACGTTGTGAAATAATTTTCGTGCATTTTACGTCTTATTTGGTAGGGGGTTTTAACTACCAACTCTTTTACTTAGGGGATCTGCCTATGGCTAAGCAGTCCAAACGAGATCTCTCGGCACCCAGCCCTCAAGAAATCCAAGCGGCGCCAAGTACTCGTTTTACGGACCCAGGCGGACTTTGATGCCTACCCGAACTCTCCCAAGGTCCCCGATATTCTCTTTAACGTGGCCTGGATAACCTATGACGCAGGGAAATACGACGAGGCGATCCGGTCGTTTACCGACTTTATTAAAAAATATCCCAAAGGCAAGGCTGCAGAGTCCGCCGTCAGCCTGGTCCTCGATGCATACCACCAGAGAGAGGATTACGAGGGACTTGTCACTTTCGGAAGAGAGGTTCTAAACAACCGCAGCATTTCAGCAGGGACCCGAAAAGAGGTGGCTGCCATTGTGCAGGCATCGGAATCCAAGCTTGTGTCCCTGATGACAGTCGACGCCATGAATGACTGGGAACTCGGAAAACAGGGCATGGAACAGCTTGCCGAAAGAAACAGGTCCACCGCACTGGGCGAGCAGGCCTTAAAGGCCCTTATCGTTTCAAGCAGCGACAAAGCAAAGCTCGATACTGTTTTCTCGGCAGGGTACAAACTGATCAAACACTACCCGAAATCAAAATACATTCCCGATGTCATGGCCATTATGATTGATTCGGCAGCAGGGGCATCGCAGCTGAGAATTGTTGCCAAATACCTGGAGGAGTTCACCCGACGGCTTCCGAAACATGAAAAAGCAGCCTCCTTTATCAGGCAGGCCGCTCAGATAAGACAGGCTCTGGGCCAACACAGCCTGGCCGCACAGAATTTTGAAAAATATCTCAGGATATCCGGAAAAGGGGCACCGGGCAGAACGGAAGCCATGTTTGCTATCGCTCAAAACAGTGCCGCTGAAAAGGAGAGGGCCGCCGCCATCCTGAAATCCGGCCTGAGGGAGATGCC
>CALOEH010000170.1:0-10150 GCA_942492195.1 uncultured Planctomycetia bacterium
GGAGCGTGGTGAACTCGTGCTGAGCACCTTGAATCTTGATCTGCGTGACCGCGCTGCCTTCGAGACTCGAAAGCAAAATGCGGCGTAGGCTATTTCCAATGGTGTGTCCAAAGCCGCGCTCAAACGGCTCGGCCACAAACTTGCCATAGGTACCGGTAAGGGTCTTCGATTCGCATCGCACCTGACTGGGAAGTTCCAGCCCTCGCCATCGAATCCGCATAGGTAGCCTCCATAACGAAGAGGGGTTGAACGTTGTGCGGGGGTCGCCGTCGGGCTGGGCCCGTTATTTCGAACACAATTCGATGATCAACTGGGTTTGCACCGGCAGCGAAACGTCAAACGCCTCGGGGAGCCGGTTCATGCGCCCTTCCGGTTCGTCGCCGGGTGTCACCGAGAGAAAGTCCGGAACATCCCGACCGCTCTCGGCCATGGCCGCTTGAATCATCTGCAAACTCTTGGGCCGCTTCTTCACGCGAATCACATCACCTGGTTGCACCAAAAAGCTGGGCACGTCCACTCGCCGGCCGTTGACGGTCAGATGCCCATGGGCAATCATTTGCCGCGCTTGGGCTCGGCTCTGACCGAATCCCATGCGGTGCACCACGTTGTCCAGGCGCCGCTCGAGCAGCGTCATCAGCACATCGCCGGTGTTGCCTTTGGAACGTTCGGCCCGTTCGAAGTAGCCGCGGAACTGCTTCTCCAAGACACCGTAGTAGCGTTTGACCTTTTGCTTTTCACGGAGATGAACTCCGTAGTCGGTCTGCTTACCACGGCGGAAGTTTTGCATTCCGGGTGGGTTGTCGCGCCGTTCGATGGCGCACTTGGGGGTGTCGCAACGGGAGCCCTTGAGGAAGAGTTTCATCCCCTCGCGGCGACAAAGGCGACAAACTGGTCCCGTATGTCGTGCCATGTTTTCTTACAGTCTGCTGGATGGAAAGCCGAGGTAATTTCGAATCTATGGAAACAATGGTCACCGCTGGCCCCAAGCCAGAGCAACCGTGGTGTTCTAATCCGGGGGCCAACAAATACCCCCTTGCGACGGCAGGCCGAAAGGACCTACACGCGACGTTTCTTAGGCGGGCGACAACCGTTGTGAGGGAGCGGGGTCACATCTTCGATGGACTTGATGGTCATGCCAGCCTGTTCCAGGGCGGTGATGGCACTTTCGCGCCCACTGCCTGGCCCTTTAACCCGCACTTCCAATTCTTTCACGCCGAACTTGGCTGCTTTCTCCGCACACTGCCGAGCAGCGCACTGGCCGGCAAACGGTGTACTCTTGCGGCTTCCCTTGAACCCGCTGGTGCCAGCACTTGACCAGCACAACACGTCCCCTTTGCTATCCGCAATGGAAACCAGCGTGTTGTTGAAAGTGGCTTTGATGTGCGCCACCGCAACGGTTACGTTACGACGCGTACGTCGTCTCTTTGGTGATGAACTTGTCTTGGCCACAAAACAACTCCCGACACTGCCTGGCCTAACCGGCGAGCGAGCAAGGTAATCCCTGGCACCCAACCGACATTGATATATTGAAGATGTATCTTTTGGGACAACGAACCAAACGCTTGAGTCAGTCCGATGCCACGCCTAACATCACCGGGCCGTTTCGCCCTGGGAGATGATCGACGATCAAGGTATGACAAAACTCTGGCGACCATGACCTCGAACTAGCGAAGATCCTTGACGCCCTTCTTCCCGGCCACGGTCTTCTTGGGACCCTTGCGCGTCCGAGCGTTGGTGCGGGTCCGCTGACCACGTACCGGCAAACCCCGGCGATGACGCAGCCCGCGGTAACAACCGATATCTCGCAACCGGGCAACATCTTGAGCCGTTTGACGACGCAACTGCCCCTCAACCACATAGTTCTTATCCAGAACCGTGGCCAAGCGAGCCAACTCGTCTTCGTTCAAGTCCCGGGCAGGTACGCGCGGGTTGACGTCGGTAATGCGGCAGATCTCTCGAGCGGTCTTGGGACCAACCCCGTAGAGATACGTCAAAGCAACTTCCGTGGGACGGTCGTTGGGAATGTCGACACCCAGCAAACGCGGCATACTTACTTTACTCCACCATCCAAAGGCCTTGCGAATCCGGACGAACCGCAACCGGTCGGGCCAGCTTAACGAAAAGCGCCCGTCATCCAGAAACCCTAGCCCTGACGCTGTTTATGACGTGGGTTATTGCAAACCACATAGACAACTCCGCGACGCCTTACGACGCGGCAGTTCTCACAAATCCTCTTTACACTTGCACGTACTTTCATGGCCGCTGGCCTCAAACTTTTCTATCTGAATTCGACCCAAGCCGCTAAGTATAGGAAGGTTGCGGCTGTTGCCACAAGGGGCGGAACATTTTTTTTCAAAACACTTTGTTTATGTCGACCTAAATTGCCCAACTTTCGGAGTTTTGATCCGGTCCCGCCGTCAGAATCACGGGGCCATTGTCGGTGATCGCCACGGTGTGTTCAAAGTGGGCACTGGGACGTCCATCTTCAGTCACTTGGGTCCAGTGATCTCCAAGCACCTTAACCTTGTGCGTGCCGATGTTGACCATCGGTTCGATCGCCAGCACCAGCCCTGGCTCGATCCGAAAATCAGCCGAGGCCTTGAACTGCGGTGAGCTGAAGTTGGGCACCTGGGGAGATTCGTGCATCTGCCTACCGATGCCATGCCCTACGAAATCCTCAACCACCGCAAACCCCGCCTCTCGCACGTATTGAGCCATTTGCTCTGCGATCTCGCTCCACCACTGATCTTTGGCCAGGCGATCAATCGCGAGACGCAGCGTACCTTCGGTGATGTCCAGCAGCCGCTGTACTTCAGCATCAATCTGGCCAACAGGGCGGGTTACAGCAGCATCGCCGCACCACCCGGCCAACTTGCAGCCCGTGTCGATACTGACAACGTCCCCTTCCACCAGTTCCCGCGTACCAGGGATGCCGTGCACAATCTCTTCATTGACCGAAATACAGGCCACGGCCGGAAAGGGGGACTTGTGACCCGGGTAGCCTTTGAAGAGCGGAATTGCCTGATGCCGATCGAAGACTTCTTCCATCACGGCATCAATCTGTGCCGTGGTAACCCCAGGCTGCACAAGCTGCGCTGCCGCATGGTGGGCTTCCCAGACAACCAAACCCGCCGATCGCATCAGCGATATCTCTCTCGGCGAACGAAGATGTAGCACGCTGGTCTCCACTACCCTTCGAGCAAGCCTTTGTAGTTACGCATGACCAAGTGGCTGTCAATCTTCTGCACCAGGTCAAACGCCACGCTCACGGCAATCAGCAGGCCGGTTCCTCCGTAGAAACTGGCCACCAGTGACTGGGCGGATGCCCATGGAGGTGGAAACGATGGTGGGAATAATGGCCACGATCGCCAAGAACCCAGCACCGACGTAGGTGATGCGAGCCATCACGTGTTCGAGATAATCTGCGGTTCTCTTGCCGGGACGGTAGCCAGGAATGAACGTACCGTAATTCTTCAAGGTTGTCCGCCATGTCCTTGGGATTGAAGGTGATCGCAATCCAGAAGTAGCAGAAGAAGTAGATCAAGATCACGTAGACGGCGTTGTAGACGAACGAAGTTCCGCGCTGGAACACCATCGCCATCTCTTGCCAGGCGATCCCGGAATCGGGGAACCGACCGGCCAAGAACCCGAACAGCAACGACGGCAACAGGAGCAGGCTGCTCGCGAAAATGATCGGCATGACGCCCGCTTGATTCACCTTAAGCGGCAGGTATTGCCGGGTGCCACCGAACACGCGGCGCCCGCGTACGTGCTTGGCGCTTGTGTGGGAATCCGGCGTTGGCCCTTGCGTGATGAACACCACGCCCACCACCACGCCGACAAACAGGGCAATGAGACGATCAGATGTCTCGACGCCCAGCCGCAGTCACCTACCGAGGTTCAACGGCGCCATCTTCAAACACGGGATTCAGCAGTTGAACCGGCGGTCGGCATACGGGCCAGGATGCCGGCCATGATCAGCAGGCTGATGCCGTTGCCGATGCCGTATTCGTCAATCTGCTCACCCAGCCACATCAGGAAGACCGTGCCGGCTGGTCATGGTGAGCACGAGATCAGCCAACGGAAGATAGAGGTCGCCTGTCTGGGGACCAGGAGCCACGTCACTGCGCCGTGCCCAGCATCCCTTGCGCCACGATGAACGTTCACGTAGAACCAGCTTTGCCCCAGGCAGATGACCACGGTGGCGTAGCGCGTGTATTCGTTGATCTTCTTGCGGCCGCTTCCCCTTCCTTCTGCAGCTTTTCCAGCGGCGGATACACGCTGGCCAAGAGCTGGAAGATAATCGAGGCCGAGATGTACGGCATGATGCCCAGGCCGAAGATCGTGGCCTGACTCAAACTGCTGGCACTGAAGACCGCGACCTGCTTCATGAAGTCGGCCAGACCACCCCCTGCTGTTGGCCAAGAATGGTTTTGCCGGTATCAACAATCGGGAGCGGGATCTGCCAGCCAACCCGATAGACGGCCAGCAGAAATAGCGTCAGGAGCACCTTCTGGCGCAATTCGGGGATGGTAAAGACGACGCGTAGTTTTTCCCACATGGCCTGGTCCTTCCTGACGTTGCCATTGAACCTTTGGCGTCACTGCACCTGGACGCCACTTGTACCCTGCGGGCCACGTATCCCGTTGGCGCCGAACCAATAATTTCTGTGCCACACTGACGAGGCCACGCTGCGCGGCTATCCTTCGCCGTGCGAAAGCTTCCAACCTGGTTTCACGGGGCGAGCGTCAGCCCGCCTGGGCAGCTACTGCTTCTTGGGCTTGCTGCTACCTTGCTTATTCTTCACCACCGGCTTGGGACCAGCGAGCGTTACCAACTCGCCACCAGCCTTCTCAATCTTCTCTTTGGCCGTGGCGCTGAACCGATGGGCTGAAACCTTCAGCTTTTTGGTCAGTTCGCCATCGCCGAGGATCTTGAGGAAGTCGAACCGACCATTCGCCAAATTATGCTCGGCGAAGGCTGGCAACATCCACTTCGTCCCCGTCGGAGAACACACCTTCCAACTGGCTGACGTTGACCGTGCAGACTACCCGAGCCCAGCGATTATTGAAACCTCGTTTGGGGATCCGGCGAGCCAAAGGCATCTGCCCACCCTCGAAAGAGGGGTGCATGGAGAACCCTGCTCGGGACCCCTGCCCATTGTGACCCCGTCCGCTGGTCTTGCCGTGTCCGGAACCAGGTCCCCGCCCAATCCGGCGGCGTTTGCGATTCTTGCGAATATCGCGATGTACGTCGTGCAAATTCATGACAAAGAGACTCCTCGCAATCGTTCGACATCTTGCTTCGTACGAAGCTGGCTAAGCGCGTCGACCGTTGCTTTGACGAGATTGATCGGATTATTCGAGCCGAAGCTCTTGGTGAGAATGTCGTGGATCCCTGCCGATTCGCACACCGCTCGAACCGAGGCTCCGGCGATCACGCCGGTTCCAGGAGAGGCGGGGACCAGCACCACGCGGGCAGCCCCAAAGCGACCATTCACCGTATGCGGGATGGTGTTGCCGTCGAGGGAGATCTCAATCATGCTGCGCGAGCCATCCTTGACGGCCTTCTCAACACTGGGGGGGACCTCGTTGGCTTTTCCGTAACCCCAGCCGACACGGCCCTTACCGTCGCCGACAACCACCATGGCGGTGAAACTGAACCGCCGGCCACCTTTGACCACAGCCGCACAGCGACGGATCTTAATGACCTTGTCGGCCAGTTCTCCACGTTGTTTCTCGTTTCCCGCTGCCATGATTCATATCCGAAGAGAAAGCACCGGCTGCCAGGTGCAGCCTATGAATTGGTAATTGGTCAAGATAGCGAAACTCAGAACGAAAGACCACCTTCGCGGGCGGCGTCTGCCAGGGCAGCCACACGGCCGTGGTACTTGTACGAACCACGATCGAAGGCAACTGCCTTGACGCCGGCCGCCAAAGCACGCTCGGCCAGGGCCTTGCCAACCTGGGTGGCAGCATCCTTGTTTCCGCCGTAGGTCGAGTCACCACGCAGGTCTCTATCTCGCGTGCTGGCAGAGACCAGGGTCTTGCCGCTCAGATCATCAATGATCTGGGCGTACATATGTTTGTGACTGCGACGAACGCTCAGCCGAGGACGCTGTGCGGTTCCCCGCACACGCCGCCTGATGCGCCACCGCCGACGCTGCCGTTGTTGGTAAATGGACTTTTCGTGATTCACGGTTCTTTTCCTACACGCCTTGAGCTAAGCAAACTGCACGACTACTTGGTCATGGCCTTACCGGCCTTGCGGCGAACCGCTTCGCCTTCGTAGCGAATGCCTTTGCCTTTGTATGGTTCAGGCTTACGCACCGCACGCACTTCGGCGGCGAACTGCCCAACCTGCTGCTTGTTGATGCCTTTAATCACAATATGGTTTTGATCTGGAGTGGCCACATCCAGCCCTTGCGGAATGGGTTTGTGCACCTCGTTCGCAAAACCAACGCGAAGTTGCAGGACGCCCTTATCAATGGCAGCCAGGTAGCCGGTGCCGACCACCTCCAACCGCTTCTCGAATCCTTGCGTCACGCCATCCACCATATTCTGGATCAACGCACGGGTCAGACCATGAAACGCTCTGGCTGCGCGCTCGTCGTTCTTGCGATCGACCAACACACTTCCAGCATCGACGCGAACGTCGACCTCAGGTCGGTGCGCAAATTCAAGTTTCCCCAGCGGGCCTTCGACGGTAATGCTGCCATTGGCAACATCCACCTTGACCTTGTCAGGGATGACGACGGGTTTTTTACCGATCCGGCTCATAACTCAACTACCGAATTGTCTAGGGTTGTTTCGCGTGGGCGCTGCGACTACCAGATCTCGCAGAGTACTTCGCCGCCGATATTACGTTGCCGGGCTTCGCGATCGCTAATCACACCACGACTGGTGCTCACCACGCGAATCCCGAGCCCTTCGAGCACCGGCCGCAACTCTTTTGCATGGCTATACACGCGCCGGCCGGGTTTGCTAACCCGTTTGATATGCCGGATGACCTGCTCGCCGTTGGGGCCGTACTTGAGGTACAGCCGCAACAAACCCACAGGCGTGGCTTCCACTTCTTCCCACTTCCAGATGTAGCCTTCGCGCTTGAGCACTTCGGCAACACCTCGTTTGACCTTGGAGGCGGGCACGTCGACATAGAACTTCTCAACCCGCGTACCGTTGCGGATCCGAGTGAGCATGTCGGCAATGGGATCGGTCATCATCGTACTAAATCCCTCCTACCAGCTCGCCTTTTTGACGCCAGGAATTAAACCGTCGTTTGCCAAGTTTCGGAAACAAATCCGGCAAACGCCAAACTTGCGATACACGGCACGCGGACGGCCGCATAATTTGCAGCGATGCTCCTGCCGTGATGAATACTTGGGCTGACGGTTTGCCTTGGCGATTTTTGCCTTACTGGCCATACGGTGTCCTCACTGGTTCGCACGCAAAAGTTCGAGCATGGGCGGGAAACCTCCCGTGGGTTGAACAGAATCCGCTACGCGGAATACAACGGACGAACATAGAAACGTAAAAAAACAAACAATCAAGCGGCTTCAACCGATTTGCTGGTACGGAACGGCATCCCGAACCCTCGGAGCAACTCCCGAGATTCGTCATTGCTGCCACCGGAAATGCAAATCGTGATGGTCATCCCTTGTGGCCGATGGAACTTGTCGGGGTTCAACTCAGCGAACACCAACTGCTCCGTCAGTCCCAGGCTGTAGTTCCCTTTGCCATCGAAGGCCTTAGGGTTGAGACCACGAAAGTCACGTACCCGAGGGAGAGCCACAGAGATCAACCGATCCAAAAACTCGTACATGCGGTCATGCCGCAGGGTTACTTTGCAGCCGATCGGCATACCTTCTCGCAGCTTGAACCCAGCAATGGATTTGCGGGCGTGCGTAATCACGGGCTTTTGCCCCGCGATCAGGGTCATTGCCGAAACAGCCTCTTCAAGGTGTTTCTTTTCTGTAATTGCCGTCCCGACCCCCATATTGATGACGATCTTCTGAACCCGAGGGATCGTCAACTTGTTGGTGCGGCCGAGCGATTCCTGCAAGGCTGGCAGTAGCTCTTTTTCGTACTTGTCGCGGAAGCGGGGCATGACTCTAACCGGATGAATGCGAACCACGTTGCGGCTGGCCACTCTGCACAAGCAGGATCAGTCAGCCGTGGAAGGATTGATTTTTCTTGAACCGTGCTACTTCTTGGCATGAGCGGGACGCGGCGGGGAGAGTTGCCCACCCCTGCTCCGCACTTCTTGCAATAACGTTCTTTGCTTCCGTCGTCACTGTACCGACCGCCAAACCGTGCTGCCTGGCCACAGGCCTGACAGATCAACTTAACGTTCGAAAGGCTCACCGGCATCTCTTTCGAGAGCCGGCCACCTTGCGGGTTGCGCTGACTTCGGCGAAGGTGCTTGTACACCCGGTTGACCCCTTCGACGACGACCTTGTTTTCATCGCGCAGGACCTTCAGGACTTTTGCCCGAACTCCGGCATCGTCGCCACTGAGAATCTCGACTGTGTCATTCACACGAACGTACATCACTAATATTCCTTGTTGATCGCAAATCCTTACAAGTCCCCGGCGGATCTTGTCCGGCTCACACGACTTCGCTGGCCAAACTCACGATCTTCATGAAGTTGGATTCTCGCAACTCACGGGCCACAGCACCAAAGATGCGGGTCCCCCGCGGATTGCGGTCACCATCGATCAGCACCAAAGCATTGGAATCAAAACGAACGTAGCTGCCATCCACGCGGCGTGTGGGGGTCTTGCAACGCACAATCACGCCACGAACCACCGAACCCTTCTTCACGTCGCTGCCGGCAATCACGGACTTCACCGAGCAAACGATGATGTCCCAAACCAGCGGTGCACGCCGGCTTAACCCCCAGCACTTTAATGCACATGACTTCCTTGGCCCCGGTGTTGTCGGCCACGGTAAGCCGGGTTTGCATTTGAATCATGGCTTGTTACTCATTCCCGCGACACTGTTATCCAGGGCACTGTTGACTCCAACCGTCTGGCCGGTGATCGATCACAGTGCGTTGGCTTTGCTTGCTTGTCCTAACCAGGTCCAACCCAATCCCCAACTGGGGCTATTCTACTCTTCGCTCCCCTTCTTGGAACGGGCCTCAGCACGAGCTTCGGCTCGCATCTTCGCCACGTCCACCGCTTGACTCTTGCTCACCACCCGGACCAATTCCCAACGCTTGAGCTTCGAATAAGGGCGAGACTCCACAATCTCCACGGTATCCCCCAACCCCGAGGCGTTCTCGTCGTCGTGTGTCATGCACACCGTCCGCCGGCGTTGAAACTTCCCATACTTCGCGTGACGCACCAACCGCATCACCTCGACGCGACGGGTCTTGTTCATCTTGTCGCTCGTCACGACTCCTTGGAGAACTGTCTTTGGCATGACTCACCTGTTAATCGACTTGCCCCGGCGGGGCTCAATGTTTTCTTCCGGCCACGGCTTGTTTGGCCGCTGGCCCAACTTCGCCGATCTTCAAATATGGTTGAACGTTTATGACAACTAGCTTGCCGCCGTTGTCGATTCCGCTTGTTTCTCTCGTTCGCGTTGAATCGTCTTGATGCGAGCAATCAAACGACGTTGTTTCTTCAGCTCGCTGGGAGCATCCAAGCGTTCCATCTGCGACCGAATCCGCAGTTTGAACAAGCTCTCGCCCGCCTCACGCAGCGACAACGCCAGTTGATCGTCGGCCATCTCTCGTAGCTCAGCAGCCTTCATCGTCTTCAAAACTCCCTCGAGGCAGGACCTCGAACTGTCACTTAGGCGGGTCGTCGACGGGTAAACTTCACGCGAACCGGCATCTTGTGTGCCAAGCGGGCAAAGCAGATTCTCGCCGCTTCTTCCGAAACACCACCAATCTCAAACAACACGGTCCCCGGCCTTACGACCGCGGCCCAATAATCGGGTTCTCCCTTACCCTTACCCATCCGAGTTTCCAACGGGATCGAGGTGATCGGCTTGTGCGGGAAGATCCGGATATAGAGTCGCCCCTCACTCCGCAGGTACTGCTGAGCGGCAATACGACCGGCTTCGATCGTTGCCGCGCTGATGAACCCAGGCTGCGTTGACTGCAGGCCAAACTCACCGAACACGACATGATTGCCCCGCG
>CALOEH010000171.1:0-7343 GCA_942492195.1 uncultured Planctomycetia bacterium
CGCAGCACCCGCCACGCCGCCTCCAAGATCCGCCGCGTCGTCGCAGCGAGCATGCCGGTAGAGGGTTCGTCGGGGTGAGGTGGAAGTGCGTCCGGCTCGAGCGACTGGCTTCCGATATCTCCCTTGCCTTCATCAAGGAATGTTTCGAGCGCGATCTTCTGGTCAGGCACCAGCGAACGCAACCTGCAAGAGAAGGCAACTCCTGGCACCGCCTTGTCCCAACGATTGACCGTTTCTGCCGGCAATTCCAGCAAGTCAACCACCTGCAGCACGTCGTTGGGTTCGAATGCCACGAGTCCTGCCGAAGGATGCCAAAGGTAGACATACTCTGGCGTGAGCTGTGCCGTCAGTTCAGACAATGTGACGTCAGGAACAAACTTTGCATCGACCGGAACGTACAGATTCCCAGCGGCCTGAGCGTAGGCGAAACACGTATTGCTTACCGTTGGCAACTGCTGACCGGTGGTGGTGATCAGTACGTCGTGCGTGGAGTCCGATCGTCGATGGAGGTTGGCACCGGGTAAAACTGTAGTAGTCACGTAAGGAAATGCACCAGAAGGCACCCTCGTAGCCAACCACGAGCGTCACTGCTGGTTAGATACCACACCGTGGCAGTGCGATAGAGTCCGAGTCAGAACGAATCCAGTTTAACGGAAATCAACGTGTTGCTACGAAGAGCTCAGGAAACCTTTAAACACCTCGGCATGGATGATCGTTGGATAGTCGCCAACAAAAGAATCTACTCCGCAGCACGCACCCGACGAACACCAACCAGACAGTTGTCCGTCGTTCAAGACGATGGTGACTTCCGGCACCTGCCTGTCTGAACTCTTGAGATGCAGCAACCCGCGCGTGTCGTAGTAGGCCCGGCTTCCATCTTCCCAGGTTGCGACGGTCAGAGAATATCCGAGGTGCGCGGGCAACGGCGTCCGCTGGAACTGGCGGACCAGTTCAAGCTGGCACTCCACTTCGCCGAGTAACATGTGCCGTTGGCCGTCATAGTGAAGTTCGAATTGCCGCCCTCCGCGGCCTACCAGCACTATGTTGCCGTTGGCGTTGAATCCCACGGTCGAGATCTTGCTGCGAAGCGGACGAAACCGGACAATCTGCTGCCACCTGCAGTCTACGGAGAAGTGCTGGTAGTGTTCCACCTGCAAGGTTTCCACGTCCACCACAGCTGATCTCGAGTTCTGGACCCTGTCCTGCAGTACGACGAAACGGCCATCGTGCGAGATCTCCTTGACCGTCCGATAACGCTCAGTCTCGTGAGCGACCTGTCGGATGCTTTGGGTGGCCGTGAAGTATAGATGTCCGGAATCAGTGACGCCGATGGCACCATCTACCCCGGTTCGTTCGAACAGGGCAGACAATGTTTCCCCGGCGACGTTGGCAACGACCAGTTCCAATCTTGTGGACGTTCCGTCGAAGTTCAGTGCGAACCAACTTCCTGAGCCTCGCAACTGCCCGAATCGCCCATGCGTCCAATTCATTCTTGCGGGCAAATTCAACGTATCAATCCGCTCACCCGTCATGGTGAACGCCTCGACATGATGCTTTGAGACCGCAAAGATCGCTCCGTTGTGGGAACACACGTAATAACATGGGTACGTGGGCTGCAATGCGACCTGTTCGCATCCCTCGGGATCCAGGAAGATTCGCAGGAGTATAAGCTTTCGCGCTTGTCCAACGACCGCGTGGACGTGAACGTTGTCCGCAGCTGCTTCCCACCAAAACAGTCGGCCACCCGGCAGATTGTGCGCGACTTGCTGGGCCCCACGGTGTGGCTGATCCCATCGCATCAGTCGACGATCCTTGGAGATCGCCAAAGCAACTCCTTGGCTTGGCAGGAACATGACACGCCGAGAGTCAATCGGGTGAGGCAGCCGTAGCGGGAACGGCTGAACCGTCATGATTGCCGGAAGATCGACAGCGATGGACGGATCAATCAGATTCTGCCGCGGACGCGATGCCGGTTGCTTGAAAATCTGGTCAAGTTGCAACTGAGCTTCGCGAAGCAGCTTTCCGCCGTACGAGTTCTCAACGGTCAGGCGGAATGTTCCCTCGCGGTTGACGGTTGCCACATGCAGCGGCGTGATCTCTGCGGCAACCAGTGCCGTACGAAACTCGGGGGCCGCGGCCGTATCGTCCGTGGTGATGAGTACGGGATCATTGGCCAGTCCGCTCTCAGAGGTCGCCTGCGCGAATGCCGCCAACGCGGCACCGGGATGAAGATCGAGCTCCAACGATTCCAAGTGCCGAACTAACCCTTCGCGAGTCGCCAGGTCGACCGGCACGACTTTTTTCCCCTCCGCTCTGAATGCCAGCACTTCCGTATCTTTGTCGGTGGTGGCCGCCAAGGCCAAGGCCACGGCCGCGGCAAAGACGCGTGGCACACCCCAGGTGCGGATGCCGGCATCCAACAACAGCGTTCGGCAGCGCGGCGGTGTCCTGGGAGGGGACTCGCGGCGGAGGTACAAAGCCTGATTGACCGCGACTCGGACTGCCAGCGTCAGATCGTCATGCGCCAACTCGCTGAGCAACAGACGGTCGAGCGTGCCACGGTTCGAGATGTCCGACACCCCGCCCAGTGGCATTTCGTCGTAATCGGATACTGCCCTGGGCAGCGACACCGCGGCCATCAGCCGCCTGGCCAGACGTGCCAAACCAGACAGTTCGTCGTCACTTTCCAATTTTGTCAACAGCGCGCTGACGCGTTCGGAGGTGGGAAGATCAAAGTCCGCCGGGTCCATCAGTTCTTCGAGTCCGCTGCGGCGGCGCGTCTGCAAACGGTCCGCTTCCACGCGCTTGAGCCCGATAAGCAGCTGGCGAAGAACCGGACCCCAGACCGTGACATCCGGTCTCAGGAAACTGGTGATCCCGTCGTCCATACGACCATCCAGCATTTCGATGACATTGTCTGCGGCTTCCGGTGTCAGGATTCTGGTGGAATCGTCAAATACAAGCTCGGCCAGATCCGCCTTGGCTTCGGGGGTTTGCCGCAACTCGGCTTCCAACAAATGCAGGCGATCAAGGTTGATCAACACATCGCGCAGTTGCTCTTGCAACGAGGGAGAGAGCCGATCCGAAAGTCCGGCGTGAGCGTGCGAACTCTCCGGCCAACTCTCACGCGTGGCGGCGAGCAGAAGCAAGACAGCATCGAGATCCGGCAACCCTCGTGGAGCCAGACGCTGAATCACCATCAGCAATTCGCCACGAAACGCAATGGTCGGGCCGTCCCGGAATCCGATCACCTCCCCCGCTTCCTGCCAGGACCAAAACGTATCTGTGCTGGGGATCAGATAATCACGGGCTGAAGCAAACGGGTTAGCCATTGGCGGCCTCGAGCGTGCCGCGCACCGCAGAGCGAGTTGTCTTGACGAAGTATTCACCAGCAACTCGCTGCCAAGAGCCATCTGCAAACAACAGCGCGCAGTCGTCTGCTTCGAGTTTAAGCAGGGCTCGGAGCACCTCGGGATCAATCGCCGGATCGGTGGCCCAACCGGCTTGGATCGCTACTCCTTGGCATTCGGTGAAATACGTGCCAGGAAGCGCTGGGAGCGGCGTGCCGCGAATGAGCACTCGCTCATCGGCACATGCGGCAAAGGACCAACAATCCAGCCGAATCTGCGGAGCACCGATGGCGTACTCCGTCCACCGTCGTAGCGAGGTGAGCAGCAGGTTGGCATCTGCAGGAAGGCTGCAGCGAACCATCCCGAGCGCGGCACGCGGAGGACGCGCGCCGGCAAACCCGGCGGTGGGAAACTGTACGCCTAGCCACTCAGCCAGGGGTTGCCAATCTCCCTCCGGAAGTTGCCCTCGCGGAACGAGCGCACCAACGGGGACCAACTGCCGATCTGCAAGCAGGCGGAACCGCCGCGCGGACGGCAGGCTGCGGAGTTGGAGGTTCAACTCATCGCTGGCATCCGGTCCCTGAGCCCAAACGTCGTTGCCTTGCAAACAGGCCACCACGCACGGCACATTTCGGATAGTTCCCAAAGCTGCGGCTTTGCTTGAGTCCATGCAAAGTGCCCAAGGCTCGCTCATGACTCGTCCTCCGGCTGGAAGTGTTGCCACAGCGCGTTGACCTTTTCTTCGAGGAATTCGCGTTGTTGAGCCAGTTCGACCCATTGGCAACGAGCAGAGAGCAGCCCTAGTTGATCGCGGAGGAAGGAACTCTCAGTTGGTGGGATGTCATTGGACTGGATTCGTGCGGCCAACTGTTCGAGATCTCGCGCCAGTTGTTCGGGGTCCGGGGCGTCTGTTCCACGCGAGCGCGGATGGCTGGTGCCGGCTTCGGAATCCGGCATTTCTGCAATGGCATCTTGAACCAGCGAGTTGAGCACCTCTTGTTGTTCTTGCCGGTCCCAGATGTACCGCAGGATCCAGAGGTCCGAAGTCATCACTTCCAGTCGGCTGCACAACAGCGCACTGGCCGCCAGCAAACGCTGGAGCTTGACCGCCCGACGATCCGAGATGGCAATCCCGGCATGCCGGAGGCGATGGATCAGTTCGACGTATCGAGGTCGCACGCCGGACAGATCCACTTGCTCCAGCAATTGATGCAACTGCCGGACTTCGTCCACAGTGACCGTTGGCGGTTGCTGCTGCGCCTGAGTCAGTTTCCAACCGGCGTCCAGGACCTCGGAGAGTTGCTCAGGCCCAACGTTATCGCAATGCACACGGAGCAAGAACCGGTCAAAGAGTGCCCCCAGGGCATCGTCTTCTGGCAGCGAATTGCTGGCTCCGACCACCATCAATGTCGGGAGCGGCATGGTTTCTCGGCCACGCCGAAACACCCTTTCGTTGAGTACCAGCAACAGGCTATTGAGAATAGCGCTATTGGCATTCAACAGTTCGTCCAGAAACACGAAGGTTGCCTCGGGCAGCATGCCTTCGGTGTTGGTGACCAGATCTCCCTCGCGTAGGCGGCGGATGTCGAAGGGTCCGAAAAGTTCGTTGGGTTCGGTGAACCGCGTGAGTAGATAATCGAACGCGCGGCCGTCAATGCGGCGGGCCATCTCTTGCACCAAGGCACTCTTGGCCGTGCCGGGTGGCCCCAGGATGAAAAGGTTTTCCCTGGCGACAAGGCAGACTCCCAGCAGGTCAATGATCTCGTCTTTGCCGACAAACGCGGCCTTCATTGGATCCAACAGTTCATCGGTAATCTTCTGCCCAACGTGGATCGATTCGGTAGAGACTGCAGTCATTCGGCTGCCCCGGTGATTTGAGTGGAAAGAAACTCGGCCGTCTGAGGTGCCAGATGTTGATGCACTCCCAGGGCCGCACGGACCGCTTCGGACACGCAAGCGTCGTGCAATCGACTGTGATCTTTAGTTGCCAGAATCCGGTCAACATACAATGCCAACAGGACGGGATGTTTGGTGATCGGACCGGTATCCAGGTTCTCGGGTTTCAGCCCCGGCACGCCGACTGAAGACAGTGCCCACTGCTGGCACCAGGTCTGCAGATGCACCACCAGCGGATCTTGCTCAGCCTCGGAAGTCGCAAACCGGACCAGGTCTGGCAGAAAACGAAACGTCAGGTCCACGCTGTAGTGCACCGCTGAGTTGAGGGGGACTTCACACGGCTTTTGCATCTCGTGTGCGATGACCTCAGCCGGAACATCTCGATACACTGTAAATTGGCACGCCCGATAGAACTGCACCGCGGCCCAACGAGCGGCAGGCACGGAGAATTCAGGCGGCGCACCGACCAACTCCCACCGCCAGCGCTGCTCGAAATCGACGAGTACCTGCACGCCTGCCTGAACCTCGTCGTCACTGAGAGCTGCAATCGCTGGCGCGCTCACCCGACCAGCATCCAACAGGTTCTCAAGAAATGCGGGGAAACTCATGCGGTCCATCTCGCGCTAATCTTCTGGAGCACTGCCATCATCGCACATCTTGACAATTTTGGGATCGAAACGGGCTACGCGTTCGACCAGGTCTGCTTGTTCGCGCATCACGTCCTCGATGTTTTTGTAGACGCCGGGAACTTCGTCCGCGCCGGCAGATAGGACACGTATCCCCCTCTTCGCCAAGTCATTCTTGACCGCTTTCCAAGAGTATTTGTCGCGGGCTTTGCGCCTCGACATCCGGCGTCCAGCACCATGCGATGCTGAGTTCAGGCTGTCGGCGTTTCCCTTACCTCGGACTACATACGCAGGGTCGGCCATGGAACCTGGAATCACCCCGAGCACTCCGGGGCCGGCCGGTGTTGCCCCTTTGCGGTGCACGATGAGTTCGCGGCCATCGTGGATTTCTTTCCAGGCGAAATTGTGATGGTTCTCTACGCCGGCAATGATCTGCCCCCCCCAGCAACTTGGAGGACCAGACGGTGGATCACGGTCATGGTTGGCCGCGGCGTAATCCCCCATCAGGTTCATGGCTGCCCAATACTCCTGGCCTTCTTGCGAGTCGAGCGAAAGCCAAGAGAGGTAGGCCAGGTCTTCGAACTTCTTAGGAAGTTTGGAGCGGGCGATACCGCTGTAGGTCGAACAAACGGCCGCGCCCGTGCCGCGACTACCACTGTGGCTCAACAGCGCCACGTACTGGCCTGCATCCAGTCCTAGCTCTGCGTCGTTCTCGGCCAAGGTGAACAGCCCGAACTCGACAAAGTGATTGCCGGAACCGGACGAGCCAAGTTGGGACCAGGCTTTGTCCTTCTTCTCGCGGGTGATGCGGGTCACGGTCCAATCTTGGTCCATGACGGCATGATCCTGCTTGTGCTGGTGGGCAGAACCTACGCCGAAGCGCGTTCCCCCTTCCAACGCTTCCTGGTAGAGCGGAAACTTGGATTCGAGTGTCTCGACCGGTAAATCCAGAATGGAAAGCTTCATCCGGCAGGCAATATCCACACCGACGGCGTAAGGAATCACGGCTCCTTCGAGCGCCAACACCCCGCCAATCGGCAGTCCGTAACCGACATGGGCATCTGGCATCAATGCGGCACCCGCCGCCTGAGGAACCGCGCACGCCTGACGCATTTGGCTGTGCGTGGCATCATCAATCTCATTGCCCCAGGTCCGGTACTCAATCGGCTCGGGCCGCACAAAATCGCGGTCTTCGATCAGATCGAGTGCGAAGGGGCCGAAATGCGGATCGGAAACAAATTCGTCCGGGCAGGCTAGCACCCCCTTGATGGTTTCTTTGATCTGTTTTCCGCGCGTTCCGTCTGCCTTCGCGGCGGACGTGATGGCAACAATGGCGCTCGGCACACAATCATGCGGAACACCCAGTTTCTGCAACTGACGGCTATTCATCGGACAACAAGCCCCAGGATAAGGTGGCAGCGTGATCGAACTCGAACGGTTCGAGCAATACGTAACCGAAACGCTGGCTGGC
>CALOEH010000172.1:0-10616 GCA_942492195.1 uncultured Planctomycetia bacterium
GGAGTGCCGGATCATACTGCTTGGGCCGGGGCCGCCTTTGCCGTGACGTAGGCGTTTGCCCTACCGCCGACTCCCACGACCACCATACGAGCCCTAGGATCGCTACCATCACCCAAGGTGTGAATTGTCGCCTCATCTGCTCTCTCCCCAGGCAGTTGTTGTCCGTGGAACGCGCGCTGCTCAGTGCCATGTCCACTGGGAAATGTCCACTGGCGTTCCCCGTTTTTCATTATCCCGCTACGGTCCGGTCATCGCAAGAGAAAGCCGTAGAAAGAGCAGAAACATGGCAGAAACGGAGTCGATGCGTTCGTGCCATTTGCATTCCACAATCCGTCAGGAGAACCGAGCCTAGAACGAACCAAACTGTCGGCCCCGGGCGGCGGGGTCCTGACGGTAGAACGTCTTGAACAGTTCATAAAGTTCCGGATGCCGATACTCCATCTCTTCGCCGGTTTCGAAGAAGTGTTCGGTGACCACCGCGAAAAACTCCCCCAAGCTGGTGGCTCCGTAGCAATCAAAGAAGTTGGTTCCGTGGTGACAATCCGTGCGAAGTTGCTGGAACTGCTGGGGGATGAGCTGCGTCCACCGTCGCACCAGTTCGGCATCGTCGATCGGGGGGATCGCGTCGGTGGAGCGGCCGTTGAGCATGTCAATCTGATGGGCAAACTCATGCAGCACCACATTGTGCCCGAACTGCGTTCCCTGCGCTCCTGCCAACACATCATCCCAGGCCAGGATCACAGGCCCTCGATAGGAGGTTTCGCCGAGACGTGTCGAGTCGCTCTCAACCACCAGTCCGCCATGTTGCTCGACGGCGCGTGCCACGTAGGTCGAAGGGTAGATCAGCACGGAGAGCACATGCTCAAAGTAGAACTCCGGTAACCCGAGTACCAGCAGTGCCACCTGCGAGGCAATGATGACCGGCATCTCTTCGGTCAGCTTCAGGCCGCCGCAACCTTCCCAATGTTTTTCGGCAACCAAGACTTGAATGGTATCGCGAAGCGTGGCCTGCTCAGCAGCGGTCAAACGCTGCCAGATGGCACAGTTGGCCAGCAAAATCTGTTGCCACTCTGGCGGAAACGGACGTTGTTGCAATCGCCGACGGCGACGCCGTTTCCACCACGAGAACATTCGTCAATCTCCTTGCCGTCCGCCGAAGAACCGATTTCCAGCCACCTGCTCATTCCGCTGCCGACCTCACCTCGGCAGCCGACCGTGCAAATGTGGAGAATGAAGATAACAACTTGAGGGCCGACCGCAACCGGCAACAAGACTCAACCACCGGTGCCAGGCAGGTAAGCCTGCTCAAACGGACTTCGCATGCTTCCTGTAAGCGGATCGAATCGAAGCAGCGCACCAAACGGATAGCGTGTAGAGGCCGAGCAGGCACACAAGATTGAGTGCACCTATCACGGCGAACCTCGTTTGTTCATCGCCAGAACCGTACTTCGTTCCCGACAAAATGGTTCCGATACAATAGATTTCGTTTCCAAAGAAATCGAATGCGATAAGGCAATTGCTGACCAGGTAAACATACGGATCGGTGTATTCTTCAAAGACCTTGATCAACGTAACCAACGCTTGAAGCACCACGATCACTGCGAAACCGACCGTTAGGGATCGATTCATAGCTGTCGATCTTTACTCTTGGAAGGTGATTGCCAGTAGCCCGTTCCTGCCAGAATCGGAAACATGTTGTCCCAGGCCGCTGCGCATCTAGCCGCCGTTTCAGCGCCGGTAGTCATCGCGAATCTTGTGCAACTGCTTCCAGATCTCTCCGTCTCGCGCACGCGGTGATACGCAGGCAAAGAGGTAGTTGCTCCCTCCGCTGGACCAGGTCCAGATTTCCAAGTTCAACTTCTGCGGCTTCTTGGTGGCGAACGGCTCAATCCAGTTGAGCGTGCCGACGTATTGAACCGGCGAATCCGCGACTTGCTTGCCGGTTGAATCAAGTTTCAGCCGCTGGAGTTTGAGCGTGAATTTCGATGGATCAAGATCTGGTAGGGACTTGTTCAGAACAGCGGTACACAGACCTCGGTAGTACTTCAGAAACTCTTCCTCAACAACCGCATCGGTGAGTTCTGGCTCGGTTTCAAGCTCGAACACAAAGGCGTAACTGAAGAACGAGTCCGAGTCGGCCTTCATCATGCCTGGTGCGAACCGAATATGCTCAGCCCCCTTCAACTTCATGTCGGGCGCGAACCTCGGCGGAAGTTGGATCGTCTCGCCACCCCAGCCTGACGGGGCCGCCAGTTTCTCTGGCCCTTTCTCCTCTGCGGCCAACAGTGTACCGGACATAAGCAGACTGACGGCAACAATGCGAAACATGGAAAACTCCTACCAGCAGGCGACATATCAACGCAGCCCACCTAACTTAGACGACAGCCGTCCCCCTGTCACCTATCGGTAGCGGCCGCGGCGTCATGTTCCCGTACGGAGTATCACCATTGGTATCCAAAGCAGTGGACGGATACAGTTGATTGCTGGACGGTTTGGTCGAAAGTTGGTGCTGGCCCAACTACGCGATTCGCAAGTGTCTCGAAACCTGAGTGGCAAAAGGATCGATCATGGAAAACCTGCATCTAATTACCGTCTGCGAGTCGGCATACCGTGACGTGATTGCGTCCGGGGCATGCCTGACCGTTACGATTGGCGGACAATCTTTTTTCACCGGCAACGAGGCATTTAAGAAAGCGGAGGAGGTTGCCCGTTGCGTGGCTGCGCTTGGCGAGTGCGGGATATCGACCGATCAGATTCATCTCCAGGCTGTCTCGATCAATGTTGACGGCTGGCTACTGATCAAATCCTCATCGGCCTCCTACCATTTGCAGATCGAATGCCCTAGCCTCGACCAACTAGGAGGGATACTCGCCGCACTCGCGGGGCAGAAACATTGCCAAGTGGATCAGGTTTCGTGGCGGTATCAGGATCTTGAGAAGACGAAGAACGAGTTGCTCCGCACCGTCGCCGGTTCAGCCAGAGTGACTGCGGGAACCCTATGCGATGCTTTGTCGGTCAGCTTGTGAGGTGTCCATAAACTGACCTACGACGTGAAAGGGTTGGATACGGATGTTCATCGATCGGAACTATCAACATACAGCGGAGGCATCAGGTCAAAGGCCAGCAGGACGCAACTCGAGAGCTTGAGCCTGACGCATACAACGCGGATTGAGGTTCACGCCAAGGCGGAGTTCTTGGTGGATGAACTCAGTTCTGCTTGATTGAGAGCTGGTAATCACACCAGCAGCCGCTGGACGGCAAGCGCGGCATGGGAAGAATTCGGAGTAACCTGCAGCCCACCGCATTGCTGCACTGGGCAGGTGGCGGCGCGACAGGGTCCACCTATCTCACTACGGATGAATTCTCCATGCTGACTCGAACGTTGGTTGCGGCATTGATAGCAAGCGTGATTTCAACAAGCGCGTTCGGCGAGGACAACTGGCCGCAGTTTCGGGGGCGGGCAGGGTTGGGAATCGGCAGTGGCAATCCACCGACCGAGTGGAACACCGAGACAGAGCAGAACGTGGCCTGGAAGACCCCGATCCCCGGCCTGGCACACTCCGCTCCGATTGTGTGGGGAGACCGCGTTTTCCTGACCACCGCCATCAACGCGGAAACCGAATTCCCCTCCCTCGAAACTGGCTGGTCCGGCGGATCCGGTGAGTCCGCCAAAGACTCGGGGGAATGGTCGTGGCGGGTTGCCTGCCTGAGCCTCAGCACCGGCAAGCTGTTGTGGTCCCAAGTTGCTCGTACTGGCGAGCCTGCGGTCAAGCGACACTTGAAGGCATCGCACGCTAATTGCACGCCGGCAACCGATGGTCAGTTTGTGGTTGCCTTTTTTGGTTCCGAAGGACTGCACTGCTTTGACATCAACGGGCGGCTTGTCTGGAAACGAGACTTTGGCAAACTTCACTCCGGCCCCTACGATGATCCCGAACTGGAATGGGGTTTCGCCAGTTCGCCGATCATTCACAACGGTCTGGTCATTGTTCAGTGCGATTGCCTGAACGACAATTTCGTTGCCCTCTTGGATATCAAAACCGGCGAAGAAATACGTCGGATCGAGCGCGATGGCGAAGTCGCCACCTGGTCCACTCCATTGGTTGTCACGGCGGCGGACCGGCAGCAGATTGTGTGCAATGGATATCGGCAAATGGCAGGCTACGACCTGGAAAGTGGCGAACGATTGTGGCATTTGCAAGACGGAGGAGATGTGCCGGTCCCGACCCCGATCTTCGCCAATGGACTGATCTACCTGACGAATGGGCATGGCCGCAGTCCGACATACGCCATCCGCCCAACCGCCTCGGGAGACCTGACTCCCGGCGATGAGCCACTCGAAGAGGGCGGCCTGGCCTGGTGGCAGCCGAGAGATGGATCGTACATGCCAACCCCATTGGTCAAAGACGGCCTGCTCTACACCTGCAGCGACAACGGTCGGTTGGCGGTGCGAGATGCCTTGACCGGAGAACTGATCTACCGGCAGCGGGTTGGCACCGGCGGAACGTATTCCGCTTCGGCCGTCGCCGCAGGAGGACACCTTTACTTTGTCAGCGAACTAGGAGAAGTCACCGTCGTTGACGAAGGCAAGACCTACCGCAAGGTTGCAACCAACGACATGCAAGAAGTTGTGATGGCCACACCTGCCATTGCCGGCGATCGGCTCCTGATTCGCACCGTTCGGCATCTGTATTGCCTGGCACCAGAGAAGTAAACGGCCGTCATGCCGCCGGGGCTGGATACCTTACAGAAGGGAAGTCGTTCAGTTTGAGTCCGCTTCCCAGCCACCAACGGGAACACGGATCGGGTTGCGATCCCAACGACCTTGGAACTCCGGCCGAACCTCCTCGCTCACGCTTCGGGTTAATATGGAATGTTGAAATAGCGGCAGCTCAAAGTAGCTTGAGGTTCCTCGTTCGATTTCATCGACAAGATATTGTTCACTCCTGAGTGGCCTGACGCTGGGCTTCGAACAGCGTAATGGCGGCCGCATTCGAAAGGTTCAAGACTGCGGCTTCGGGGCGAATCGGGATCCGCAATGCCCGGCTCGCATCGCTGAGCAGCGAGTCCGGCAAACCTTGCGACTCGGGGCCGTACACAAACACGTCCCCTTCAGACAGTGGCACATCAAGATAGCTCTGCTCGGCTTTCTTGGAGAAAAACCACATTGGCCGATCGAGCCGTGATTGCAGCGCCTGCCAATCGTCGACCACTTCCCACTCCAGGTGCTGCCAGTAATCCATCCCCGCCCTGCGGAGATGGTAGGCGTCTACCCTGAACCCCAACGGGCGGACCAGCCACAACTTGGCTCCTACAGCAACGCAGGTTCTACCCACGCTGCCCGTGTTGTAGGGGATCTCTGGTTGATACAAGACGACATGCCAGCGAGGAGTGTACATCGCAACGTGTTGACACCTTGATCCTCGTGAGAGAATGGGTGCCGCCTGCAGGGTAGTGAATCAAGATGGATTGACGATCGAGGGTGGATTCTTGCAGATTCCGGTCCACTCGACCAGCAGGCAATCATGGATGGTAATAACGAATCGTGGCCGTCATGACGGGTTCGGGGAATGGTTCGAACTTGACCCGACGAATCGCGCGCTGCGTTTGTTCGCCAGGCACAAACAGTGCCGCGTAGCGGAACTGTTCGAGCGGCTTCGCAGTTGGGCCTGGAGTGCGGCCAGGTTGTTCGGCGTCTTTTCCGGAAGAACGCCCCGCATGAGAGCCAGCAGGTCATCTGCCTTCTCCAATTCCTCGAGCGGCGGGAGATCGAGCGGAATATCATTGGTCTGCTCGCGGAACACCACCAGGCTGATGATGCCCACCTCGGCACCGTAGTTGACTTCGTGGGCCTTGGACTCTGCCGAAGAAAGCACATGGAACCGCTCAGTTCGGTCGTCCGTGAGCTGATAACCGATGATCTTGATCGGCTTGCCATCGGGCTCGAGGATCCACTTCATACAATGTTCGGCAGCCAACTTCTCGCGGAAGAGCGTGTTCTCACCATTCACCTTGAGCATGACCCCCAACCGCCCCTTGGCCGCCGGAGTGCGACTCAGTACGAACGTCACATCCTGACCTTCGTGCGGCTCCGCCAAGAAGGCTTCGCCTTGAGAATGGTTCAGATCAAGTGCCTGAGGGCGTCCGTCATAAAGCACCTCGAGCGCCACAGGTGCTGACTTGTCGACCAGCGGGAACGATGCCTTCTTGGCCTTCACGTCTTGGGCGGCTTTAACCGTCTCCTTCTTGATCTCCGCTTTGGTGACGGGCTTGTTAATCTGTGTCTGGCCACCGTCAAACGCGCCCCGTAGCAAGAAACTCTCTCCCAGTTCGTCCAGCAGCCCAGGCGTCATCTGAACATCAAATTGAACCAGTGATCGCAACTCTGGATTCTGCCGGTCGAATGCAAAGACTCCCACGCTCATCTTCGTGAGGCTCTCGTCCACCAGAATCAAACCCGTCAGGAAGGCATCTGGCGTGATGTCCTGTTTTGCGCCCCAAGCTAGCTGATAACCACCCGTGAACAGCTTGGCTCGGCCCGCTGCCGTGACATGGCTGGCACCGGGAATCGTGGCGGCCACGGCGCTCGCGTTCTGAACGATACCGATCTGCTCGTCGGCAACATGCGGGTTGTGCAAGGCGAGCGCGATTTCGAGCCGTTGGGCGGCGAACATGTTCAACGTACCGACATCGTCACTCGGCGTCTTCGACGGTGACTTGCAGACGTGAAACTTGAGTACTCCGACATGCTTGCAGCCACGGCTACGCAACTTGTCCATGATCTCAGGCGTGACTCGATACAACTGTCGCGAGAAGTCGTCTTCACCGGACGCCACGGACGTCTGCGAGGTCATGGTCCAGGCCGTCAGAATGGCAGCGAGCGCCAGCCAGTGAACGCGGCAGCCAAGCCGATCGGGAGTGTTCGAAAGTGGATGGGTCATCGTAGCTACCTCGGTTGTTAGTTGCCGCTTTCGCTTCTAACGGGTTTCGATAAAGATAGTTTGTTTGCAAACGCCTGAGGGATCGAACACCAATTGCGGCCGGCCTGAGGACGAACGTTGTAATCCGTAGAAATCATGCACCACGCGGTCTGCCACCCCCTTGGCCTTGAGCAACTGCGCCGGTGGGAACTTATCCCGGCAAACCATCATGGTGATCTCTTCGCGCCCCACCGTCGGCTGAATCTTGATCGAACCCTCAGCCGGGAATCGCAACTTCCCTCCAGCAGCAACGAGTGTTTGTGTCTGCAGCATCACCTTGCTGTGCCGGGCAGCTGGTGCCAATCAATTCCACGCAGACATCTGCAGTGGATTGGTTGTCGATTGAAATGACCAGCTCGTCCCCTGCAGAGTAAACGCCACCTGGCTTGTTGGTGGTTAGCTTGACCTGCTGAGCCAAAGGGCTATCGATATCTCGGCGTGAGAGGGCATCAAACGGCAGCACTGGAATTCCAATTCCCAGGTTCCGCACCACATCATCAAAGTAGTCTTCCCACATGTCCCGACGCACGCTGCCTCCGGTGGCCAGCGGCAACAGTCCTAAACTGGCAAATTGCGGCAAGCGGAAACTGCTCTTGAGAACCTCGGCATCGGCAAGGCCCACCTCGGCAGCCACGCCGTTGAGCTGCAACGGGTACTCCAGAAACCGCCGCGAGACAGGGATCAGCGGCTCAGTCTGCTGTGGCTTCCCCAAGGCTTGTTCCAGCGATTGCATGAAACGCTTCCCGTCGAGATCGACCATGGACTTCATCTGCTCGTGTGTTGGGTACAAGCTCAGCACCGCGCGACTATCGAACGTGCCACTGCCAGGCAGTTTCTCAACTGCGGGACGGATGTCATCCACAAAACCTTTCATCCCCTGGTCATGACAACGCATGCAGGCCAGGCCGTTGCGGACCACTTTGTCATCGGAGAACTTATCGGTGACAATCGTGGTAGGTGCTTCTTCGATTCGCACCCCTTTGCTATCGGTGATGAAGTACGCTTGCAGCCCGTTGGGGAGCGAGAAGATCATTTCGCCACCGTCCGGTTGCAAGTGAATTGGGTCGCGGAACATGTTCTGCTGACCCCGGCTGCTGCCGAAGTCGAAACTCTTCCAATAGGCACCGTGTGCCGAAGGGTGCCGTTCGACAACGCGGTTGTTGCGTGATACGCCAGAGACGGTCATCCCGGCCCGCACGGCGCGAAAGCTGTCGAGATTGTGCTGGGCGTCCACATCCAACCGCGATTCGAGTTCGGCCAGCTCAACCGGCAACTGCAAGAAATCTTCGTACAGCGGAGACTGCGTGGCGGTGGAGACAAACCAATCTGCCCTCACAAAAGGAATCGGGCGGGCCATCCCAGAAGGCTGCAGGAATTCCATCAGCAGGGCATCGAATGCCGGCGATTCCTCAAAGATCACCGCGTATGGGTATTCCAGCAAGGCCAGATCGAACAAGTTGAGCGAACGTTGCGTTGTGGTACTGGCACCCGTTGTTTTCAGCGGCAGGTCCCAACCTAAGTCTCTCAGGTCAACGGCGAACAGCGTGTTGGTCGGTGCGTTGATGGGCAACGGACGGACGATCTCACGAGACCAGGTCAGGTGATTGACCGCCTTGGCCAACGCATCGGCGTGCAGATCCAGCTCATCTCGAGTGGCACCAGCGGCCAGCAGATGATGCGTGCTGAAGTAACGCAGATAACCACGCTGCTCAGGCGGAACGGTCCGCACATGCCGCAGCACCACTTCCAGCGGCTGCTCCGCATTGGCGGCCGGCTGTTGGCTCACCGGGCCAGGCTGTGGATTGGCCACGTCCGTGGGAAACTTGGGCGCTCCGGCAGCAATCCATTTGCGAATCTGCTCGATCTCAGTCGAACCCAACGCCACCTGGCTCGCCGGAGGCATCCGGTCCGCTTCGTCGCCACTGGATACCAGTTCGAACAACCGGGAGTCATCTGCCTGACCCGCCACCACCCAGCCATCGCTCACCAACCCAGCATGGTCCAGGATGCGAACTCCCCCCTTGGTGGAACTTCCGCCATGGCACTCCAAGCATCGGGTGCGAAAGATCTCTTTGACCGCTGCAGCCACAGGCTGATTGTCTTCCTCGACAGCCAGGCATGCCGAGCAAATGCCGAAGAGCTGAACCGCCCCCAGCAACAGCATCACCCCAGACCGCTTGCCGACCATATTCAGCCACATGATTTGCACCTTAACGCCAAGGAGAATGGATCTAATTTGACCCTATCCTGGACTTTTCCCGTAGGCAACCTTTTCGGCTCACCGAGAACCAGACACAGCGCCAGCCGCCACTTGGCAGCGTGGTCTAAAAGGGAATCAGGAAACAGAGCGCACAGCGGTCAAAAAACCTGAATGGCACCGGAGCGAGGTTGGTGCAAATCCACGTTCTCTAGCTTGATCACCATTCATCATTCTCGAGAACCGATTGAATCAGTTCCTTGATGAACGTCGTCTCGGCCAGAAAGCGACCATCGGCAGAGTCCTGGTACATGGTTCCCCGCCCACCGTTGGGAAACACCATGATATTCCAGCATGGATCCATGGCGACACCCGAAACTGCGGATTGTTTTCGTCGCGAGATACGGGCGGCAGTGACTGATCTAACGGCTTATCGACGGCGGCAATCGCAGACGCTGGCAAAACGAAAAACCGAATTGGTGGCCATGCAGGACCGTCTGAACGCTTACCTTGCGGGGACCGGTAACGGGGGCCTTGCGGTTTCGGGCAGTGCGCGCACGGGCTTGGGAGGGGGTAGAGATGGGTGCAACCTGGCTAGTTGCCATAAATCGGGTAGTGACTACCCGATTCTGCGTTACTTACGGGCCGCACTATCGAACGTCGACAGGTAACAGAAGTGCTTGTTTCGGCGGGACTTGTGTCAAGTGGGCGACACTGG
Source organism: uncultured Planctomycetia bacterium (assembly GCA_942492195.1). Taxonomy (GTDB): domain Bacteria; phylum Planctomycetota; class Planctomycetia; order Pirellulales; family S012-138; genus CALOEH01. The sequence continues at coordinate 9,896 of CALOEH010000172.1, forward strand.
ACTCGAACCAGTGACTTCTACCGTGTGAGGATAGCACACATGCGTCCTTTACAGGGGTTTTTGACGTTTCCGGTGACTAATTTGGGTAGAATCGTCACTTAGAATCGTCACTCTCCCACCCGCTCGAAGGGTCCGTTAAATGGCAACGAAACGCAAGTTGACATGGGACAAGAACCGCTGGCGAAAGGTGTACAAAGGTAAGACGTACGTCTTTCACGTTGGCACCAGCAAGACAGACGAAGCTGGGTATCAGCAGGCTTTGGCAGCGTGGACGAAGAAGAAGGCAGAGATAGATCTAGCTGCCGCTGGTCATCCTGGGATTAAAACCCGTGAAGCCATGGCATCCTTCCAACAGGAACACGGCGAAGACGCCAGCCACCTTCTTGCCGAGATCAAGGCACTTAAGAAGATCATCCAAGGTGGTGGCCAAGTGCCTGAAGACGATGATCCACTTGATGGCGTTAGCGATCAGGGACGTATGATCTGGGCTGATCGGTTGAGCCGCACCAAGACAAAGACAAAGAAGGCAACCATCGGCGATATCGTCGAGACATACAAATCCCACAAGATGGCCATGATGCAAGCCGGTGAACTTGGCAAAGGAACCTACGGCCAACTCGATCCAAGACTGAAGCACCTTGTAGAACATGTTGGCCAAGTGGCCATCAAAGACTTCAGCGGCAAACACCTTGCCAGTTTCCATGCCTACTTGATCGCCAAG
>CALOEH010000173.1:0-7207 GCA_942492195.1 uncultured Planctomycetia bacterium
ATGATGACACCCTGGCTCGTGTGGACATGCAGGGCCGGATTACCACCAGCATGTTGGCTGGCGAAGCGGCCATTGTGGCTCGCTACCATGATCAGGTAGCGTCCACCCGCGTGACCGTGCCGATGAACAAAGACGCCAACGTCACCGCGGCCCTGGCCGCTTGGGACCGCACGCATTTGATTGATCGGCTGGCTGCCGAGAAGTGGCAGCAGTTGCACATTCTCCCTTCTGCCCCGGCCGACGATGCCACGCTGCACCGGCGATTGTACCTGGACCTGATTGGCAGATTGCCGACACCTGCAGAATCCACTGCCTACCTGGCAGACTCTGATCCGCAGAAACGAATCGCGCTGGTAGACGCCCTGCTCCAGCGGCCGGAGTATGCTGACTACTGGGCGCTCAAATGGGCGGACTTGCTGCGGATTAACAGCACGGACTTGGGGGGGCGACCGGCCTATCAATACCACCAATGGTTGCGCAATTCGCTGGCTCAAAACCAACCGTACGATGCGTTTCTCCGCGAACTCATCACGGCCCAAGGGAGCAGCCAGCGCAACTCAGCCGTGAACTTCTACAAATCCTTTCCGAAGCCGAATGACCTGACCATTGCTGTGAGTCAGGTGTTCTTGGGTGTGCGACTCGAATGTGCCAGGTGCCACCATCACCCCTACGAAAATTGGGGACAAGAAGACTTTTATGGCCTGGCTGCGTTCTTTCCCTCGAGTGACCGCCAAGAAGGCCGGCGGAACTGAGCAGATTGTTTTCGTTGCGGATAAGGGCGCTGTGACGCACCCCCGTACCAAGCAAGTGGTCAGCCCTCAGGTGCTGTTGGGCGAGCCGCTCGAAGACGCGGTGGATGACCCTCGGCAGCACTTGGCCCAATGGATGACCAAGCCAGACAACCCCTTTGTCCCCAGGGCGATCGTCAACCGGATGTGGGCCGAGTTGATGGGGCGTGGCCTGGTGGAACCGCTGGACGACATGCGTGACACCAACCCGGCCACCAACGAACCGCTGCTGGCCGCCCTGGTGGAAGATTTTGTCGCCCACCAGTTCGACCTTCGGCATCTGGTCCGAACGATTGCGACGTCGAATGTGTACGCGTTGAGTTCGAGGCCGAATGCAACCAACGCTCGCGATACGCAGAATTATTCTCGTGCGTATCGCAAACGTCTGGTTGCTGAAGTGCTGCTGGATGCCGTCTGCGATGTGACCGGTGTGGCCGAAACCTTGGAAGGGATGCCGCTGGGAACTCGGGCGGTACAATCGTGGGACCACCGTTTGCCTTCGCGATTCTTAGATACCTTTGGACGTCCGCAGCGCAAGACGGTGTGCCAATGCGAACGAGTCTCAGAAACCACGCTCAGCCAGGTCTTGCACCTCATGAATGGCGAGCTGGTGAGTGACAAGATCACCTCGCCTGAAGGTCGCGCCGCAGAACTTGCCAACAGCGATCGTACGACCGAAGAAATCATCCATGACCTCTACCTGGCCGCGTTCGGACGTCCGCCCCGGACAGAAGAATTGGAAATAGCACAATCTGCCTTCAAGTTGCCATTGGCGACACGTCGCAGTGCCACCGAAGACATCCTTTGGGCATTATTGAACTCAGCCGAATTCGTTTTGAATCACTAATGACCATGCCATTCGATCATCCATCCGTTAGACGAACTTCCGAAAGCGAACCCTGGCGATGAATAACCGTTATTGCGATGGCTACTCGCGACGCAACGTCTTGCAGTTGGGACTGTGGGGAACTGGAGGGCTGGGGCTCGCTCAATTACTCCGAGCAACGTCTCAAGCGGCCGACGGTAAGTCACCAGTTGCCCAGGCCAAACGGTGCATCTTCATCTGGATGGATGGGGGTCCCAGCCACTACGAAACGTTCGATCCCAAGCCGACCGCACCTGTTGAGATTCGTGGTGAGTTCCATCCCATTGACAGCAGTGCGCCTGGCGTACAGGTCTGTCATCATCTGCCGCACACGTCCAAGGTGATGGACCAGGTGACGGTCATCCGCTCGATTTCGCATCACGACGCTGGTCATGGAGGCGGGAATCATTACCTCACGACAGGTGCCCCGACTCCGATGCCGATTGGCTGCGGCGACTCTGCCAGCTTCCACCCGAGTTTGGGATCGGTGATTGCCAAAGAACGCGGGGCTGCCGCGGGACTGCCGGCCTATGTGCAATTCGCGCTCCCCGGCCCGCTACGCTCTGGCGGCCCCAACTTTCTTGGCAGCAAGTACGCTCCGTTCTTGGTGGGAGACAACCCGAATGATCCCGCATTCAAACTAGCCGACATGACACTGCCGCCGGACATTGCTCAAGGGAGAGCGATGTCTCGCCTGGGGCTACGCCGGTCGCTGGATAACTTACAGCGAATCGCGGACGATGCCGCCGGGGACCCGGCCCGCAAACTCGATAGTTTCTACGAACAGGCCAAGAGCCTGGTCACCTCGACCGAGGCCAAGGCGGCGTTTGACCTCAGTCAGGAATCAGAGAAATCTCGCGACGCCTATGGGCGGACCATGGTCGGGCAGCAATGCCTGTTGGCACGCCGTCTGGTCGAGGCAGGCGTTCCGTTCGTCACCGTGCAGCATGCTGGCTGGGACCACCACGGCACGATCTTCCCGTATCTCAAGAACCGCTATCTGCCGATCTTCGATGTTGCCTTCAGCGCGCTGATTCGCGACCTGGAACAACGAGGCTTGCTCGAAGATACCTTGGTGCTGGCGCTCGGTGAGTTTGGGCGAACGCCTAAGATCAACAAGAATGCCGGCCGAGACCATTGGCCAGGAGCCATGTCCGTAGTGGCCGCAGGTGCCGGAGTTCCGCGCGGCTTCGTCGTCGGCTCAACCGACAAACGGGGCGAAGGTCCTGAGGATCGTCCGCTCAAAGTAGAAGACTTGGCCTGCACGCTGTTTGCGAAGATGGGGATCAACCCTCACAAAGAATACATCACCCCGCAGGGACGCCCCATTCCCATCGTGAATGGTGGAAATCCCATCCGGGAATTATTCTAACGTAGTTGGACCTCGAACCAATTGAGCGGGTGCGATAGGTGTCAGCACGACGGAGCGTGATGGCTACTTTTTCGTCGGTCGCTTGAACGCCGCCCCCTTTTACAAACCTTGCGTGACTCAACATGCCTTCCTTCTCACTGCGGCTGCCATGGATCGGCAGTCTCCTGACTTTCGCGCTGCTGACCACGGTTGCCCAAGCGCAGACCGCCCCGCGAATTGACTATCTGTTTCCGGCAGGGGCCCAACGTGGGACGCGCGCTGAAGTCGATCTGGTCGCCGAGTTTGTCCCCTGCGTGCTCGGTCTCTCCGTATCAGGCAGTGGGGTCAAAGCCGAACGCGATCAGGTGGAAGATCGGTTTACATTAATCAGTGATCCGCAGGCGGAGTTGGGGGCGTGCGAAGTGAGACTTTTCGCTCCACAAGGAGGTTCGTCTCCGTTCCCATTTATCTTGGGAGATCTGCCGGAGATCACGCATCAGTCCGATGGGCAGGGGTCGGCCTCGCCGCTCAAGTTGCCAGTGACTGTCAATGGTCGATTGAGCGCAGAGCGGGAAGTTCACACGTTCCCGCTGCAGTTGGCTCCCGGCAAGCATCTGGTTGCCGCGGCCACATGCAGCGACTTCGGTTCGCCGCTTGATCCGCAGCTTCGGCTCCTCAATGCCGCAGGCAGCGTGGTTGCCGAGAGTACAACGCATCGCACGGCCCAGGCTTTGCTGGTGTTCGAACCTTCGACCGCTGGCGAATACCGCCTGGAAATTTTTGATTTTCAACTCGAAGGCAGCCCCCAGCATATCTACCGGCTGACAGTGACCGACGGCCCCTGGTTGGACTATGCGTTTCCATCTGGCGTGGCTCCCCATACGACCTCGACCGTAGAACTGCACGGTTGGAACCTGCCTGGCAAGAACCCACGCGTGGCAACGCATGCGGTTCAGGCAGGACTGCCCGGTTCGCATGAAGTTTCGCTACCAGGTGGAGCCAATCGTCTGGCACTGACCACCGGACCGCATGCTGAGATGCTTGAGAACGAACCGAACAACAGCAGCGAGCAGGCCGGGGAACTGACGCTACCGATCACGGTTCATGGGCGTTTCAATCAAGATGGCGACACCGACACGTATCAGTTCACCGCGATCAAGGGGGACCGGTTAGCCATTGACGTGGCCGCCGCGGATTCAAACTTCCCGACAGATCCCGTCCTGGCCATTGCGGATGCAACCGGCAAGGTGCTGACCGAGTTGGACGATACCAAGACGTCTCGTGACCCCAGCCTTCGCTACACGGTGCCAGCCGATGGGCAGTACTTTCTCACGTTGTCCGATCGCAGTGGTCGGGGTGGAGACGAGTTTGTGTACCGGTTGAGCGTGAGCCCTCCGATTGCAAGTTTGGCCGCCTACGTGGATGTGCCGACCTTCACCATGCACAGCGGCGAAACCACCAACCTGGCCGTCAAGGTCGAGCGTGTGGACGGCATGACCGGCGGTTTCGAAGTGACGGCCGTTGATCTTCCCGCTGGCCTGCATGTTGAGTCGGTGGCGGTGCCGGACAAACCAACCAACGTGGTGCAACTTCCCATCTCGGCTGATGAGAAACTTGGCCCAACGTCTGGACTGGTCCGGGTGGTGGTTCGCAGTACCGATCAGGATCCGCCGGTTGAACGCTACGCGCTGGTGCGTGAGAACGCCAAGGCGACCACTGGCAGCCCTGGACTTTGGGTGACGGTAAGCCCTGTGATTCCGTTCTCACTTTCGACAACTGGATTGATTCAAGAGGCACCGCGCTTGGCAGCGCTGCCGTTTCCGGTCAGTATCGAGCGGCAAGAGGGCTTCACCGGAGCCGTGCGATTAATTGGCGTAGAACGGGATAAACGGGGTACGGTGGTTCCGCTGACTGGCGAAATTGCCGCCGGTGAGAACCAGGGAACCATTCCGCTGATTGTGCAACAAGGCCCCACCGAGGGAACCACCCACCGCTGCCGAGTGATGGGGGTCGCCGAAGTTTTGGCCGCTGACGGCAAGCGGTACTCGGTGTTCCATGTAGCCAAAGGAAGCATGCTGCTAGGCTGCGCTCCAGGACACTTGACCATGTCCACCGAGCCTGCGGTGGTGACGTGGCAGCCTGGCGAAACTCGAGAGGTCCGTGTCCAGTTGCAGCGTCGCGTGGACATGCAGCCTGTGGCAATTCGCCTGGAGCCACTGGATTCTGCGACGGGGATTTCCTGCGATCCGATTGTGCTGACCAACGATAAGCGCACGGCTACCCTCAAGCTCCGGTTTGCCAAAGACGCCAAGATTCCCCCCCGCGTCAGTGTGACACTGCAGGCGGAGTCCTCGAGCGCTGGCCTTCCCGTTTACGCCCAAGCGTCATTCCGGCTGGAGTTGCGCTAGCCCATTGTAGAACAGTTGTCCCAACTGTTCAGGGACTGCGAAGAATGTTTCGGGCACCTCTGCAGGTGACGAAGCATGACACGGCTACCATCACGACGGAGCGTCTACTTCAAGGCATTGAACGCCCGGATGCCGTCTTTGTCGCATGCGTCGGTTTATCTGGCGAGTCTGCCACCGCTACATTAGACTGCCAACTAGCACGTGAAGCCGCATTTCCGTTGAAATTTGAGATAGCACCACGTTGATTCGCCATGACAGACATCATGTACCTCCAAGGCGACGCAACACAACCGCAAGCACAAGGGATGAAGATCATTGCCCACGTGTGCAACGACCTGGGCGGTTGGGGGAAAGGGTTTGTGCTGGCGATTAGCAAGCGGTGGAAAACACCGGAGCAAGAATACCGCAGTGGCATCGCAACCGCGCTGAGAACGATTTTGAGTTGGGTGCCGTGCAATTCGTCCAGGCTGAGCAATACGTGTGGATTGCCAACATGATTGGCCAGCGCGGCATGAAGACCGGCAGCAAAGGTCCGCCTGTTCGTTATAAAGCGATTGAGAATTGCCTGGCACGCGTGGCGACCAAGGCACAAGAACTATCCGCTTCGGTACACATGCCGAGAATTGGCTGCGGCCTGGCTGGTGGAAAGTGGGAAATGATCGAACCGCTGATTCGAAGCACGCTGTGCACGTCTGGAATCGAAGTGTACGTATACGACTTTGGGAGTTAGACCTCCAGGCGTCTGTGCCTTGGCGCATTCCATATTTGAGTGATTGAATGAGGACCAACCGGATGCTGCACGTACGCACTTTTCTATCTCTGATCGTTGTCCTGTTTTCACTGTTCACGCTCACGACCGGGACGTACGGGGCGGAGCGGCCAAACTTTCTGGTGATTGTGACGGATGACCAGCGTTCTGACACGATTGGTGCCTTGGGCAACCCACACATCAAGACGCCGAACCTGGATAGACTGGTGCGCGAAGGAATGACGTTCACACGTGCCACCTGCGCGTTTCCGTTGTGCGTACCGAGCCGAGCCGAGATACTCACCGGAGCCACCGCATTTCGAAACGGCGTACCTTTCGGCGGCGGTCAGTTGAAAGACGACGTGGTCTTCTGGGGAGATGCCTTGCGTGGTGCCGGCTACCGTACCTGGTACTGCGGCAAGTGGATGAACGACGGCACGCCGAAGACGCGCGGCTATGACGAAACCAGCGCGATGTTTAGCGGCGGCGGGGCTGGCGAGTTGGGCCGCAAGCCGAGCTACGGACGCAAAGGGCGTTTGATTACTGGATACCGCGGCTACACGTTCAAGCGAGACGACGGTACACCGGAACTTGACAAAGGGGTTGGCCTCACCGGCGAGACCAGCAAGCATATTGCCGACGGTGCCATCAGGCTCCTCGAGCGTGAACCAAAGCAACCGTTCTTCCTGCATATCAACTTTACGGCACCGCACGATCCTTTGATCATTCCGCCCGGCTACCAAGGTAAGTACCTTCCGACTGAGGTGCCGGTTCCGGACAACTTCTTGTCCAAGCATCCGTTTGATCATGGCAACTTTTCCGGCCGCGATGAGAAACTGCTCCCTTGGCCGCGGACGGAAGAAGAAATTCGAGACGAGATTGCAGCCTACTACGCCGTGATTGACGACATGGACGCGCACATTGGCAGGATTCTGCACACCCTCAAGTCCATTGGACAGTACGAGAACACCGTGATCATCTTTTCCAGCGATCACGGGCTGGCGCTCGGTAGCCACGGCCCGATGGGCAAGCAAAACATCCTTGCGA
>CALOEH010000174.1:0-10502 GCA_942492195.1 uncultured Planctomycetia bacterium
TCCATCAGCCACCGCCAGGCACGGCGTTTCTGTGCAGAAGAAGTTCGAAGGACAAGAGTGAACCGGGTTGGCATCCGTTATTGCCTCGTTCGGTACGACGTCCTCCGGGTTTGAGGCCTGGAGGACGTCGTCATTCCGAACGTGACAGGGCTATTTATCCGTCGCCGCATTCTGTGGTGTTGGAGCTCTTGCCTTTGACGTGAATATTCTTCCAGAACTGCCACTCTTCGCCGTGCCATTTGACCCAGACGACAAGCCAGTTGAAGTCGTACCCGCCACCTGTACCGCGTGCGGTGGAGACTTCGTTGCCATGTTGGGCATCAAAGAAGAAGTCGTAGCGATTGGTGTCCTTAACCGCCTCGTCGGTGGCAATGACACCTTGAGTAGCGTTGCCATCACCAGGATAAGCTGGCTGGCCTGGATCTCCTCCGTCGTCCGTTTTGTTGTAAACACGAGCGGCAATCCGTTCGAGTTCCAGCACAGCATCCGTAATAAACCCTTGAACGCAGATCGTTCCCCGCGGATGCGTTAATTTATCAGGCGCTGGATCGTTGGCCGCAGCGGCCGCGGTCTGGTTGCGAACCAGCGTAATGGTGGGGGAGGGCAGTGGCGTGTCGATTTGGCCATCGACGAGTTTCGGTTGGTCAGACATAGAATCCTGCTCCCTTGTTGATGAGAAACGATAAAAAACGAAGACGGGTAGATCTATGGTCATCACGAGCTGTCATTGTCGTCCGACGTTGTATCTTCGGCCGACTCAAGCAGCATTACTCGGGCATTACGAAAGCTGCACTCGGTGATCCCGACGTACACGCCGAAGGGACCAACGTGATTTTCTGGCGTCAATTCTGACTCGCCTGGCCGGTCGAGCAGTTCGGGGAGTTCCTTGCCGCCGAAGCGAACTTGCCGCAAGCGGTTGGTTCGGACGGTGATTTCAATCGCTTGTGGCGATGGTGGCGGACGCTCGATTTCGACGGATGCAATGTTGCTACCTGATGGATAGGGAGGCTTGCCTGGCTCGAACTCCACTCTCTCGATGGACCGCATCCAGTAGTATCGAGCGGGCTTGTTCCTGATGTTCGACTCAATCAACCGGATTGATTGGTACTTGATCTTGCGAACCCCCTGGTCCCAGCTTTCGACAATGCCAAAGATCACTCCAACCCCGCCGGACCAGCGACCCTGGTACACATCCACCGAGAAAATGTAGTTGGGAGAGTGCACCATGCCGAACTGAAGGACCGCAGCATCCGTTGTTTGCACGAACAGCTGATCGCGAGCCCGATCCAAGTTGAGCATCGAGACTTCGGAACGTTCGGGCCAGAGGAGCCTGACCGGTTCTTGATTCAGCAGGTGGTACCAACGCAGTGGCTCGACTTCGTTTGCCAGGAGGTTCTCGAACGTCTTGGAGGTTGGATCAGGCGGCGGGTTCGCAGGTGCCGGCGGTAGCGGATCTTCGCCTGCCGGCACGGATGCCAGCTCGACCACCGGCGGCGGCTCTGGGTCAACCTCTGGTAGCCTGACATTCTGGCGATTCAGCAGGTGCCGGCCACCGATGGTCAAGACTGCAATGATTGCGGCGGCAAACAGCGGCACCGCCCAACGAGGGAGCCGACGGACCGGCTCCTCTTGCTGCCGGGGTTCGGACAACGTATCTGCGGAATCATCTTCGTCCGTATCCATCGTGGCGGTTACGGCACGGGGGTCAGGCTCGAGGCTGTCGTCTGTTTGGATCGCCTTGACCAAACGACTCAGGTCTTGCGACTCGGCAAACGGCCGGAGTGCGTCGATGAGTTCTTGAGGATTCTGGAAGCGATCTCGCGGACTCTTGGCCATCATCTTCTCGATGGCAGCTGAAACCGGCTCAGGCACGTCATCGCGAAACGCTTGGATGGATGGCGGACTGGACGTGCAATGGGCGACAAGCTTGGAGGCAATGCTGGAGTACTTGGGGCCCGAGAACGGCGCTTGCCCTGTGAGCAACTTGAAAAGGGTGCAGCCCAAGCTGTAGATATCTGCCCGAACGTCGATCTTGCGTTCGTTCTTTGTTTGCTCGGGTGCTACATAGTCTGCCGTGCCGATGATTTGATGGCTTCCGGTCAAGTCGCTTCCGTCCGCATCTGGCACTACCAGTTTGGCGAGTCCCAAGTCCACAATCTTGATTTTCCCGGCCTTGGCAAGCAGCAGGTTGGAAGGCTTCAGATCACGATGCACCAGTTCAAGGCCGTGGATATAGGTCAGGGCCTCGGCCACTTGCAGGGCGATGGTACATGCCTCGGCCGTGGTGAGGCGACCGCTCCGCCGGAGGACTGCGGAAAGGTCCTTGCCGTCGACGAACTCCATGGCGATGAAGTGGCGTCCATTCGCTTCGCCAGCGTCGTAGGCATGAACGATGTTTGGATGCTTGAGATTGCCGATTGCTGCCATTTCGCCGTAGAAGCGTTTCACGAATCGAGGATCATCGCTCCGTTCTTTCGGGAGCAGTTTGACGGCAACGATACGCTTCAGGTGGAGATGAAACGCTTTGTAGACGGCCCCCATTCCACCTGCCCCCAACTTGTAATCCAGGCGGTATGGCCCCAACTGCTTGAGCGTCTCGGTCGGACCCCCTGGTTGGCCAGGTGTCGTGGTTTCATAAGCCTGTCCAATTGGCAAGGCAATCTGATTGACGCGCTCGCTGAGGGCTTCGATGCCGGGCTCGGCGGTTGCATCCTGCGTGGAGAGCGCTTCGCGGATCGATTCGATCAGGCTGTCATGCTGACTGTCCAGCGACTCCAACTTCTGTTCGCAACGAGGACAGGCATCCAGGTGCTGAAGGATCAGGTCCGAAGAATCTGGCGCTAGCCGGCCTTGGGTGAACGCGCGTAGCGATTCGTTGGAGGGACAGCCCTTCTCTGACAAGTCGTGCGGTTTCGCCATCATCCCGACCACCCCTGGCCCATGGAGTTGTTACTCCAGTGCTTCTGCAAACTCATCCCGAAGCTGGCGCAGGATGCGTGATGTTGCATTGTGTACGGCGCTCGTTCGTATCCCTAAATCTGCGGCGACATCTGCCGGACGCTCACCTCCGGCAACAACCCTCAAGAAAGCCTCCTTGTACCAAGCGGGGTACTCGGTGGTGACGATATCAATCGCTCGTTGATAGAGGATTTTCACTTCGCTCTTCTCGGATTCGTCGTCCTGGGGTTCCTCTGGCTGGGGAATCGCCTGGAGTTGCTCAAGGGCATCACTCCCCCCAAAGGCTGGCGAAATCCCTCGGCGCGCTCGCTGCATGTCCGCAATCTTGTTGCGCGTGATGACGCGAATCCACCCACGAAACGTGTCTCCTTGCCGGTCTCGGCGAAAGCGAACCAAGTTGATCGAGACGGCCAAGAACACCTCTTGTCCGACATCTGGGATATCCGCCTGATCAACTCCCCCCTGCCGACACCATTTGTGAACCAGAGGAACGTAGAGCGAGCGGAGTCGCTCCCAAGCCGCGTTGTCGTTCGCCTTGGCGCGTTCCAGTAAGCTCAACGAGGTCGCCGTTGCCACCTCACTAGGTTTATCGGGGTCGTCTATCATGAAATGCCCTTTTCGAAGGGGAGAACTCCCACCTGCGCAGTATGAGGCTCTCGTCTGCGGTTGTCCAGCTTTTGCAAGTTATTGAAAGGGCATGACTTGAGTCCGCGGCAAACGTTCGCGCCGCGGACAATCAGGCAGTTTCTTGGCAAGAGGTGGACCATGGCAAGATTGCCGCCGAAACCAAGAGACCCTTCCTTGTTAGAAATGTCCCCTATTCTGGCGGCGTTCTAAAGGAGCGATGTTCTAGGCAGGACCGTTATGCGCGGAAGATTCGTTATGAGCGATTCGCTTTCGCCAGCAATTGAGGTTCTCTCAATTTGCCTACTCAAGCACTTTGACCTAGGCGGTCGATGCTAGCTGACGAAGACAGGGTCAAGGAGATGACCCGCCACGCTGGTTCGGACCGGGAGATCTGGTTGGCCAGAGCGTGTTGTTTGGCATGGACGGCGGCGTGTTCTCCTTTAGCACGACAGGCAACGTCCCGTGTCTCTCCCCAACACAGAGTACTTGCGGCTTTTCACCCATTCGACACGAGCGGTTCAAGAGTCGCCCAGCGAACTGGCCCACCTTGAAGAAATGTGCGATCAATTCGAGCGCGCGACCGGTTGGCCGTTGCAGTTTCACTCGCATGCCCAAGTCATTGACGACCATGACATGCTGTGGTCCGCCCCTGTGGAATCTGCCGGAGGACTGTGTGGGCACCTCACCATTCAATGGGGGGCTCGCTCTGCTCCGCTTGCGCCACTGCATGATGCCATCGGCCTGGCTGAGACCGTGCTTGACACGTTCAACCGCTGGCTCAAGACGCAGAAGTCGCTGACCGACCGCGAAGCGGAACTCGCCGCAGGTGTGCCGCTGGTATCGGCCACCCATCAAGTCCCAGGTTTGGCACAGCGTCTGGAGAACTCGCTCCGCATGGCTGCCCAAGCGGTGGACTGTCAGGCGGCGGGCTTGTACATGCTGGACGCCGGCACCAGCGAGCTCAAGCTGCGGAGTGCTTGGAACTTGCCCGCCGATCGGCTCCACCTGCCGCCGCGCCCTTTGGACGAATGCCCCGCCGATCTCGAAGCCATGGCCGGACATGCCATCGCCATTGAGAACCCCGTGGGGGGACTTCCCTGGCGATTGCCAGAGCAGTTTGCGGCCGGACTTTGCCTGCCGGTTAGCGGGCCAGAAACGGTCTTGGGCACGGTCTGGTTCTACGGAGTTGCTCCCCGTGACTTCACCGATACCGACGTGCAACTTGCCGAAATGGCTGCAGCCGCCTTGGCCGCCGAACTTGATCGGGCCATGCTCCGGCGAGAAATTGCCCAGGCGGCAGATGCACTCAAAGCCCAGAACCAGGTGCAACAATGCTTTCGTGATCTGCTGCCCAATGTGGCTCCGCAGTTGGAACACTTCCTCTTGGCCGGAAGGACCGATGCCCCGCAAGGTAGGGCATTCCATGATTGGTTCCCTGGCCCTAACGGCACCATCACCACCGTGGTCGCCCAGATCGAAACGTCACCTGGAGCAGAAATGCTCGCGGCCACCACGCTGCGAGGGTTGCTGCGTGCCCACGGAAGCCATGTTCACAGCCCACACGAACTGCTGGGGTTTGTCAATCGATCGCTCTACAGTGCTTCGGCCGGCGACCAACAGGCAGCCATCGCAGCCGCCACGGTTTGTGCTCGGACCGGGCGAATGCAAGTCGCCACTGCCGGAAAGGTGGGGGCGTTGGCGCTCAAGGCGGCGAGTCGCTGGAAAGTATTGTCCAAACCGCAAGCAGTCTTGGGAATGCATCCTGATGCGACATTTCGATCCGTAGACGTTCCGCTGATGGCAGGGGACGAAGTCGTCTTCTTCGCACAGGTTCCACGAGGGAAAGCTCCGGCCATTCCTCCGGCTGCCTGCTACTCCGCCGTGGCGTCCGCTTGCGTGGCCTATCGGAACCTTGATTTGGGCCAGGCCCTGACCAACGCTCAAGACCGGCTCTGGCCGCAAAGTCGCCGCAGCATGGCGGCCGAAAGTTGCCTGCTCATGCTCCGTAGTCGCAAAGACACCGTTGGTCATTAGCCCCCTATCCTGCAGAGGCCCCGAAACATCTTTCTTGGTTCGTGAACAGTTGAGACAACTGTTCGACATTGGTTCAAGGTCCCTACCTTGAGGCCAAGAACTTCTGGCATTCCCAGCGCCCTCTGCAGATGATGAGCCTTGGCCATCGGCAAGTATTCACGCGTTGGGAGTCCTTCATCCATGCCAACTCCGCATCAGACGGTTTGTTCGATCTTTATCCTGGCGCAATGGTTGGTGCTGGTGGGCAGCTGCCCGGCCTTCGCGCAAACGAAAGAACCCTCTTCGGGCGGTGTGCTACTTCCCCAAGAGCCGTTGGAAATTGGTGGCACAACGCAGTTCGTGTTCGATCTGTGGACCGTGGACAATCACTGGGCCATTCGCAGCAAGCAGCAAAGTGTGCAACGGGTGGTACATCAGGCGATGCCATTCTCCGGCAACCCCGTGATGCCGCACGACAAGCCATCGTACCTGTGGGTGGTCAAGGATGCGGAAGCTGGCCTGTTGCGGATGTGGTATCAGAAGAACATCGAACTGCAGCGCAAACCGGGCGAAAAGACCAGGGCGTTCCATACCGTCATTGGCTATGCCGAGTCCGCCGACGGGGTGAAATGGATCCGCCCCGATCTTGACCTCCACCGTCAGTTCGATTCGGAACCGAACAACATTGTGGTCACTGGCCCCGAAGGGCTCGAAGCGAGCGCCCCGGCCATACTCGAGGTTCCCGAGAAAGATCGGCAAGGCTTCAAGTACCTGATGCTCTACCGCAGCAAAGGACGGGGAGGTGCCGAGAGCAACGGGATTCGCATCATTGGTTCGAACGACGCGACGCACTGGGATCCCGCCAGCGACCAGTTGATCGTTCACTTGCACAGTGACGCACCCAACACCATTTGCTACGACCCAAGATTGCAACAGTATGTGTTGTATTGCCGGGCCAAAGATCGGTATCGAGCCTGGGGTGACGAAATGCTTGACACGGGAGCGTCGCGGCGGATTGCCCGAATGGCGAGCCCCGCGCTCCGCACCAACTGGATGCAGAACGCGCGGCCGCAAACCATGCTGATTCCTGACGAGGTGGATCAGGCAAAGCGGTTCAACTACTTCTACGGCATGCCCACCGTGTACCGGCAGGGTGTCTATTGGGGCTTTCTCGAACCGTTTCGGCTCAACGATTACATCTACACCGAGTTGGTGGTCAGCCGAGACGGGACCAACTTCCAACGTCTGCCGGGACGCGCTGCCCTGATTCCTTGGGGGCCTGAAGGAACCTGGGATGATACGATGATCTTCGCTTCGCCCAGTTGGGTGGAGATGGGAGACCAGTGGTGGATTTACTATGCCGGTTGGGATGGACCGCACGGCACCAGCGAACGCAACGGAGCCATTGGTCTGGCCAAGTTGCGCAAAGAAGGGTTTGTCTCGCTACGCGGTCCTGTCGGCGGGGGCGTGGTTTGTACCCGCACTCTCCGTTGGCCAGGGGGTGATCTGCAAGTCAATGTGAACGCGAAGCTGCAGGCAGCATCAGGCAGCGAACCGGCCCAGCCAGGCACGTTGAAGGTTCGCGTCAGTGATGCAGGGCGGCAACCAATCGAAGGTTGGAACTACGACGATTGCGAGCCCTTTGACGGCGACGCCGTTCGGCACACCGTGCGTTGGAATGGACGCTCACTCCACGCACTCCAAGGCCAGACGATTCGCCTGGAGTTTTACCTGCAGAACGCGGATCTGTTTAGCTTTGTGGCAACACCTGACCAGGACTGAGGTGAGCGGCACATTGCGGCATTAGCTGTTGGCGGGGGCGGCGCCTGCGGTCAGCCGGCTTTCAACCAAACCCGCGGCATACCCAAGCACGTCACCGCGCTCTTGGCAAATCTCCATCAACCGCTCGTATTTGCCGGACTTCTTGCCGAGTTCGAGTAGGCTGGGGGCGAGCCCTCCGGTTTCGACGCCCGCCGGGATCAGTTCGGCGGCCGCGTTCAAGGCATCTTCGTACCGCCCTAGTTGGGCGAGCAGTGCCACGTAGACCTCGGCCGGGCCGGTTCCGTTCTCTTGCACCGGCAGCGCCTGTGCCTTATCGCGGAAGTATTGCACCGCCTCGTCCGCTTTCTCTCCCAGCAACGCTTGAAAGTAGAGCGCGTGCGCGGGATAGGTTTCAGCAAACGGCTCGTCTCCTTGGAACTGGTAATGCGCGCTGAGCCGCTTGCCGTACTCGGTCAGGTCCAGTGCCAACCGCAGCGTATCTGCATGGTCCAGCAGCCGAGCGATCCGCACCACCGACTGCAAGTGCGACGTGTCAATATGATAGTTGTCTTCCAGGAACAGCCAATCCCGGTCGGCCACCAGGTCGCCGATGGAGGTCTCGGTGGGCTCGCTTCCCTGTTCTCGGGCAACCTCCGACTTCAGATTCTCCAGCAACTCTTGGTGCAAGTTCTGGACCAGCAACGCGGCAACCTCTTGACGATCTTTGGGCGATTGCGTGTGCATCGTGGCGTCGAACATACTGATGGCATTGCACGTGCCATAGTGGCTCAAGACCAACCCGAAGCCGAGCGCCGGTGCCACGGCCTCGTGGACGGCGACTTCGATAAACTCTTCCACACTTTCTTCGTCCGGCTCAATCTTGGCCAGCGCGGCACCGACTTTGGCCTTCTCGCCAGCAGGACGCAGGTAGAGCCAGGCTTCGCGAATGCGCCCCGCCTCGAGCAGCAAACCGCCCACTTCGCGGCAGACTTCGATGTATGCGTCTTCCACCTGCGTGCGTTGTGGTTCGGCAAGCTCATCCAACGCTTCGGACGAAATCGCCGGCAAACCCAACTCGCAGCGTCGCTGCATCAGGCGAGCATCAAACAGGTCGTGGTAACGTTGCTCTTCGCGCATCTGAGCAGCAAGACGATCCAAGGCGGCCGGAATGCCCCTTGGGCAATCTCTGTTGAAGAGTTTTGGCGCGGCGGCGCTTCTGGCCGCGGACTTCCAGCGCGTCAAAATCATTGACGGGCAAGGCGCATTCCCGCGCATTCAAGGTGACGTACCTGCCGCCGACCGCTACACAGAGATGCGCCTGTCCCCAACCGGGTGCCGCGCTGACCTCTGAACTCGGAGACCACGCGGTGCCAATGGCCGACACCGTTCGACGGGGAATGGATTGAGCCGGTGGTACGCTTGCGCAGTTCCGTTCCTGCTCTGTAATGGTGCTGTCGGCATCGCCGAAGGTTGGGCCACAAAGTTCCCGCACATAATCCCCGCGAGGTGATGGCGGCGTGCCGTGCACTGCTGGCGGATCCACACCTGTCCGACGACGCACTCATGGAACTACTGCCGAGCCCCGACTGGGGTTGTGGCGCATCGGTGGTCGGCCGCGACGGACTGCGCGACTTCATCACCACCGGAAAAAGGCGCGTTCATCGTGCGCGGTACGACGGTGGTCGACGGTAAGACGATCACGATCACCAGCTTCTACCCGGCGTTGCCAGTTCCACCCGATGCAGGAACGAATCCGTGCCCTAGTCGAGTCGGGGCTCGGCATCGCCGTGCTGGCATGTCCGACCTCACCGACCGCCGCAACGGACTACGCATTGCAGTCTCAGTGAAGCGAGGCCACGATCCTGAGACGGTGCGTAATGCTTTGCTGTCCCAGACCCCGCTGGAAGGCACGTTCGCGGTAGTCGCCAGTTGCGCTCGATGGTGACCGGGTTCCACGCTGGTGGACTGGCAGGAACTGATCTCGGCGTTCTTGACCCTGCGCGATTCGGTGGTGTTGCGCCGCAGCGAGTACCGGCTGGAGAAGGTCACGGCGTCGGCATCCTGGTGGCCGGCCTGATGGCGGTGCACCTGGACATCGACACCGCCGTGGCGATCATCCGCGGCTCCGATACCGTCGACAACGCACGCATCGGACTGCAAGCGCGGTTCACGTTAGATGCAGAGCAAGCCGACTACGTACTGGCTATGCAGCTGCGCCAACACCAAGCTCGATGTGCTTGAACTGCAGGCTGAAGCGAAGAAGCTGGATGATGAACACGCCACGCTCCACCCTGCTGGTCGCATCACCCGGCCGAGCGCCGCACGGTGATCGACGCGGAGCTGGTCGAGACGGAAGGAATGTTCAAGTACAGCGGGTTCAATCGCCGTACGCGTCTGGACTTCGATGCCGGTGCCGGTGTCGGGCGGAAGCTCAGGCGACGGTCCCCGTGAACGCACGATCAAGAAGGACTGGCGCCTCGACGATCGGGGCGTGTTCTCCGACGGTCATGGCGAGCTATATCGGTGGTCTCGGATGGGCCGTCTGGACTGACGGCAGAGTGAAACTGACTGACGGCAAAGGTCTACCGACAAAGACGCGCGACGTTCCGGTTGCCCCTGATATCACCGGACTGCTGTGCTCCGGAGTAATGCCCCCAGGGGCGCACCTTGCGCTGATCACCCGGCGCGGAAAAGTGCTGCGACTGGATCCCGCGACCGTTAATCCGCAGAGCGCCTTGCTGCCGGCAACAGGGTGGCCAGTCAAGCTGGCCTCCGAGGAGGCGACGCAGTGATTGCCGCGTTCCCCCTCACAGGAGCCGAATCTGAAGCGGTCTTGTCGATCTCAGAGAAAGGCTGGAAGGTCACTGCGGTTTCCGGATGTTCCGACAAAAGGGCGTGGTGGTAGCGGTGTCGAGGTTATTCGTTCATCGGCGGTGAGAGCATGCTCGTTTCTGCGGTTGTCTCCAAGACCGGCTTCGTGCGTGAGGGAAAACCGGTACGCGCCGAAAGCGAGCGAAGGCCTCGGCGAAGGGCGCCAGCTGCTGGGTGGCTCCGACGAACTGATCGGGTGCGTACCGCCGTCGCGGATCGCGATCGGCACCGAGGCGGCCGAAGATCGGCCCGCGCATCAGTTCAAGATCTCG
>CALOEH010000175.1:0-71922 GCA_942492195.1 uncultured Planctomycetia bacterium
ACCGCGAGGCCCTGCAGCAAATGGCAGCGCCGATCCAAAGTGCGGCGTTTGAACCGACGGTAGGACTGACAACGGACACTGCTGCGGACGCTGGGCCCAATCGCACCTTTGGCGATTATGAGTTGCTGGAAGAGATTGCCCGCGGCGGGATGGGCGTGGTCTACAAGGCCAGGCAGGCGAGTCTGAACCGCACGGTTGCGGTGAAGATGATTCTGTCAGGACAATTGGCGGACGATTCCGCCGTCAAGCGGTTTCACCAGGAAGCCGAGGCGGCGGCCAACCTCGATCACCCGAATATTGTGCCGGTGTTTGAAGTCGGAGAACACCAGGGGCAACACTACTTCTCCATGGGGTTGGTGGAAGGGGACAGTCTTGCCGAAAAATTGTCAGGCGGTCCGCTCGTTCCACATGAGGCCGCCAGCCTGATTGAGAAGATCGCGCGCGGCGTTCATTACGCCCACGAACGGGGAATCATTCACCGCGATTTGAAACCGTCGAACATCCTGCTCGACGTCGACGGTCGCCCGCGGATCACGGATTTTGGTCTCGCCAAACTGACCACGCGGGAACAAAGCCTCACCGATACCGGCCTGGCGATGGGCACGCCAGGCTACATGCCGCCCGAACAGGTCGACGGGAAATCCGTCGGGACCGCAGTCCGACGTATACGGACTGGGAGCCATTCTCTTTGCGCCCTGCTCACAGGCCGGCCGCCATTTCAGGCGGCGACGCCGGTCGAAACGATGTTGCAGGTTCTTGCCGCCGACCCAGTATCACCGCGACAGCTCAACCCCAGCGTCCCGCGCGATCTGGACACCATCGTCGCGAAGTGCCTGGAGAAGCGGCAGCCATGGCGATACTCCACGGCGGCGGAACTGTCTGAAGAGCTCGAACGATTCCTGGCCGGTGAGCCGATCCAGGCCCGCCGGCCGAGTCTGATCGAACGCGGCGGACGCTGGATCGCGAAACAAAAACGCGGCGTGCTCACGGCCGGTGCTGCGGCCGTTGGTAGCGCTCTGTTGATCGTCGGCGGAATCTTCGGGACGATTACCTACCGTCAGTCGCTAGAAGGGAATCTGAAACTCGTAACCGATCACCAGCGTCTGGTCGCGACCGTGCTGGACGACCGCGACCGGCAAGCCATCGAGCCGTTCACGGTTCCCACCGAGCAGCCGATCGCGTTGACGGAAGGGACGTACCACCTACGGACCAACGGCCAGAACATGCTGAGCGAAGATTTTTCCGTGCGGCTGGACCGCGGCGAGGAAGCTACGCACACACTGTCGCTCGACTGGCAGCAGCTTTGGCCGGAACAGGCGATCGGCACCAGCCGCACCGCGGGTACCGGCGGTTCGGCGAACTGGTATCTGGTGCATTCTCGGGGACGCGATCGGCCAGCCCATTTGCTGGTCATGGATGCCGAGCACGCTTTGGAGCCGACCATTGAGTTGCGTGATCCGCCACCGGAAGGAAGGTCTGGACGGTGAAACCCGAGAGGCCGCCGGAGTTGGAATTGGCGAAGCAAAGTTGGCTCGATTCGCGCGGCGGCGGCTTTAACTATGAACCGAGCGGGATCGGGCAGACGGATTTCCGGCCGTATGTTCTGCCTGCCGCGCCGCAACTGGATGGCGATCAACAAGGGATGGGGGACATTCTGATTGCGTTGCGGCATCAGCCGGCGTTGCTCGCATTCTCGTCCGAAGATGGGCGTCTGCTGTGGTGCTACGCGGCGACCTTGCCCAGAGGGTCTAGTTCTGGCGCGCGCGGAGGCAACGCCATGTGGTTCGGTACTGTCGTAGGCGAGCCGCAGGTTGTGGCCGATCTCGATGGCGACGGCGTGGTGACTTGATCGCTTGCCTCCTGGTGCTGGAAGCCGGCCCCGCCGAGAAGCCGCTGGAGACCCCCAATCAGCCGCGGCGGACCATCGACGCCGTTTCCGGCAAGACAGGCAAGCAGATCTGGCAGTACGAATTGGACGACCGCTGGTTCGATCTGCCCAAGGGCGTCGAAGACTCCGCTAGCCAGCCGCTGGTTTGCCGCGCCGACGACCACCGACACAAGCGGTTCCGATTGGATAGCCCCGCATGGAAACATCTTCCGGAATTACGTTTTCCGGAACTCTGGCGATGGTGAAGAGATCTTTCGTCAGTCGCCGCCGTTGCTGCTGCGTGAGCAGCGAAAGAGGTGGTGGCTTGCGTCTCAGTGACGCGCGTGGTGGTGCTTGATTTGGCAACCGGCCGACCGACAGCGTCGCCGCACGATCTGGACTTCGTCCCCAGTTGCGCCGCCTCAAGTCGCCGATGTGAACGGCGACGGCGACGATGATCTGGTGCTGGTCGAACGAGGTCGGCGTTTCCTCTTTTCAGAGCTACAGGACCCCGGCGATTGAGCGCAAGCCCCCCAAGCAGCGCCTCTGGTGCTGGTCGCCCGAGATGCAGCAACCGCTCTGGCCGCCGATCGACCCAGCGGCGGATTTTAGAAAAGCACGTGCGGGTTTATCAGCCTCCGCCATCGTGGCCGCTGGTGGCCGATCTGAACGGCGACGGTCGCGCGGAGATCATTGCGCCGGACGGCACATCCACCAACTTTGGTCCGACGCCTGTCAGCGACCGAACGCGCGGGACACAGGGCGAATTGCAGATGATCGACGGGCGCAGACGGCAAAAGAGCGCTGGCGGCGGCAATTGCAGACGGTCGATCAGCAGGTGGATCAATTGATCGTCGGACCTGATATCAACGGCGACGGCTGGCGTGACATTTTCGCCGCGACGTTGTTCGGCCGTGACGTGCATGTACGCCCGCCGCAACTCTTCGTCGATGCAATCTCCGGCCGGAATGGCCAGCCGTTGTGGCACTCGGCCCGCCCAATCCACGGCAACATGGCGCTCGAAGAAGTGTTCATTGACGTGCTCAACTGGTGGAGTGCGGGACCTGATGGCTGGCCGCAACTTGTGGTTTCGGTCCGCCACGGCGGCAGCCTGGGCGAGCCGATCGTGCTGGCCTGTTTCTCAGCGTGGAGCGGCCGAGTCACACATGAGAGCACAACGCTCGATCCGCCGCTGGTTGCCGACGGCGATGGAGACGGCGCGGACGATCTGTTCTGCTTCGCTCCACGCACCGGCCGACAGCCGACCGCGGCGGCAAGCTGTTCAGCTTTCGCGTCCCTCGCCGCGCGTTTGGCGGCGTCTGGGGGGACAGTGGCAAGCGGGACGCGATTACGACGGCGACGGCTTCGACGACGCGGTCGCCACGAGCGTGCAGGAGATTCAAGGCGAACAACGAATCGTTGTTCTTTCCGGTTGCACGGGCCGTGAATTGTATCGCATAGCCGGTCGAAGCGTCGCTCTGGAACGGTACCGGTCCAACCATCCGGCCACTCGCCGTCGATCTGGATGGCGACGGCGTGTGCGATCTGCTGACGACCGCCGGCAGCGGAAATAACGCCAACAATCCGCCGCCGATTCTGGCGTACTCCGGCAGAACGGGCGCGGCCTGTGGCGGCCCCACTGGGGGCCAGCGAGGTCCGGTCAAACCCTCTTCGTGCGAGCAATCGATCTGGATGCAGACGGCCAGCCGGAAGTGGTCTATGTCGCCGAACAGCTATCGCTGAAGGACGACGCCGCGTCCCAAGCAAAATGGCACACGCCCGTGTGGCTGATGGTGCTCGACGGTCGCACCGGCCAGCTGCGCTGGAAGCAACAAGTGAGTGAGGGCTCGAATCTGGCGGGCGACATGATCTATCAGAATGAGGTGCCCTTGGCCATTGCCGACCTCAACGCGGACGGCATCGCCGACATTGTGACGCCGGCGTTCGGCTAGAGCCAGCAACTCGAACTGCGAGCGTACGACGGCAGGACCGGCGACATGCTATGGCAGCGGGAAACTTCCCCACAGAGAGGCTGGCAGGATGCATGGAGCACATTGGTTCCTCGTGGAAGCGGACGCCGATTCCGCATGGCCGATGACCTGGACGCCGACGGCCGCCATCGAAGTGGTCTGCCTCGACTACGTGTCCCTGGACAATTCTGCCTACCAGGGTCTGACGATGATCGAAGGCGCAACCGGTACAATCTCGTTGGTCGCACGAACTCGGCGGCAAGCATGCGGGCGCCAATTGGCCCTGGCATGACCGTACGCGGCCGCTGGCCGTTTCGCTGAGCAAACAGGAACGCGGCGTCGTTTATTGGAACTGGGACAGAACCAGTGGCGTGGGCGAAGTTGGCGGCGAGGTCGTTGTCCTGACGCCGACGGGACCGAGCATTGGCGATCTCAGCGACGGCCGGCAAAAACCGTTTCAGCCCTCGCGTTTGGACGGCAGACCTCGATCGAGACGGGAGCGACGAACTCGTCCTGTTCAACCGTGACGGAGTCGAAGTGCTGGACTTGTCGAATCGGGACACGGCGTTGGAGATACGAGTGCCCGCCGTCGGCCTACGTGACGATCCTCTCCATTCGCGGTGCCGGCAAGTCATCGCCTGCGGTGGTGGAGATCTTCGCAGGCCACACGGCGATGGGGCTGTCAGGTGCGAATGGCCATCCGCTGTGGACGTGCGCCGGCTTGCCGCGCGAATTCAATCCGCAGACCCGCCCACTACGATCTTGCCCGGCGGCTCGGCTCCTCAGACGATTGCGTTCCGCCCTCGTTCCTGTGCGAGGTTCGGTTGGCCGCGGGGGACACGGTGTGCCTACAAGCCCAGCCCACAACCGGCTCAACCTTCGAAGAGTTGCAGTCGTCTCTCCCGTCGTGGCATCGCCCGATCCGCGGTTTGTGCGGCTACTTCCGTGGCAAGTCAACCAATTTGATTGGCCATCGAACTCCCCTGCCTGGCTCGCACTCGGATTCGGCTTGTATCTGCCGGCGCTGATCGTGTTGCCGGTTTGGACGCTCTACACGATTCTCTGGCTGCGGCGCTGGTACACTGGCATTCTGTGCTGTTGCCGCTGGTCGTGTAGGTGCTGACGATCGCACTCACGACTCCCGGCGCTCGAGCACACGTGCCCCCGATGCCGACCATGCAGGCGAGATTCCTCGTGTCGCTGTTGCTGCTGCCGATCGCAGCGTTTCCGTGGCTGCTTATCGGCGGTTGGATCCGCACGGGCCGTGTACGCCGCGCGGCCCTGTGGCTGGTAGTCCTGGGGGTGTGGTTCTTTCGGCATTAGCTGGTGCGATGTTCGCAATCCAGTGGCAAGCAACACCGGCTGACGAATACTGGGTGTTCGATTGGCGATGGTCTCAGCCATTTTTGCTCGGACTCTATATTGCCTCGGCAGTCGCCCCGGTTTCCGGGCTACTCACTTTTGCACCCGGTCAATCGGTCGTTGCAGAAGACAGCTTCGAGAAGGCTCTAAATCTTGACACGACATCGTGGTTTGCAGCGAAGGGGGATTTTCCGCATACAACCGCTTCTGCAGCGGCTTGGTATGGCAGGAGGGTAGTCCACTGGATGCCCACCTCAGCAGTTTGCAGGGTGGGCCTGACCGGGCAGGCCTGCTGCAGCACGGGTTGCACAAACTGAAAGAGCTGATCTGTCCCTGCGTAAGGTGAATGTGCAGTGACTATTTTCTTTCCTTGTTCGGAGTAATTCCACATGGTCGCCTACCGTCCCAGGTACCTTCTCAATGTGTCGTGTATCGCCCTGCTGATTGCTTCCGTCGTATCTGCCACACGGCCGCGGAAGGGAACCAGAAACCTTGCCGGATGTGGAAGAGGTCTCCCGTGAATACGAAGCCAAGGCGACCGAAATTGCCCGCAAGGCAGACTTGGAATTGCAAGCCGTGCGAGAGCAGGCGCTCGCACGATTGCAAGCTCTGCAAGATTCGTACCCGAGCCGCGAAACTGGACGTAGCTCTCACGGTTCGCGAACTGCGCCGCAGCTTGCAAGCCGCGTGGCGAGCCCCTTCGGCAACCGTGGCCAACGCGATCTCGACCGCCAATTCTGGTTGGAAAATCGACGGCATTCGAGCAGACCCCGGAACGCTCGACAGCAAAGAATTGAAGGTTGTGCGCGGTATTGCTAATCCAAGTCACGGGCACCGATCTCGGCAATCTGTATGAAGCGACGTCTACACGTCGGACTCACGCTTGGCCACAGTCGCCGTACACGCCGGAGTGTGCGTGCCGGGGAGTCCGAAGTTGTCAAAGTCACGGTTGCCCATCGGCCAGGACAACTACTCGAACACAACTCGGCACGGCGTTACCAGTTTTTCCTGGACAAATTGGGAGAAGAGCTATCGGGTTGAGTCACTGGACAAGTCTGTCCGTTTGGAAGGCGAGAGTTCCAGTAAGTAGACAATGAGTTCATGGCACTTGGCCGCGACATGGTCCGCATCTGGACCGTCGCCAAGGCACGCGAACTGTTCGTATTGTCTGCGGGCGGCGATGTGAAGCAATTCGCCTTTCATCCCGATGGCCGGGCGCTCGGCGACCGTTGAACGGTTGACTTGGGATGCCGGCCAATCGCCCATAAAAGACACGAACGAAATCGGCGAATCTGCAATAGGCGTTGGCGAAGCCGAAAGCCCCAAGTCTCCAGGCGACAATTGAATGAACGA
This sequence comes from uncultured Planctomycetia bacterium, assembly GCA_942492195.1. Lineage (GTDB taxonomy): Bacteria > Planctomycetota > Planctomycetia > Pirellulales > S012-138 > CALOEH01. The sequence continues at coordinate 6,553 of CALOEH010000175.1, forward strand.
TTCATCGGGATCTCGCGACGACTCTTTCGAGCAAACTTGCCGAATACCTGCATTCGGTTGAAGCAGGCAAACCTCTTAGTCGAGAGAAGTTACTCGCCAGGCACCCTGACCTGGCGGACGAGTTGAAATCTTTCTTTGCCAACCGCGATGCGGCTGGACCGCTTGGCGGAGCCGCTGCGGTCTGTCGACCTGGAACTAACCCTCGATGCGCAGCAGCGGCGGCGAACCGAAAGTCTTAGAGCCCGGTGCAATTCGCTACTTTGACGACTACGAGCTTCTGGACGAGATCGCCTCGAGGCGGATGGGAGTCGTGTACAAGGCTCGGCAGGCGAGTCTGAATCGCATCGTGGCTGTGGAAGATGATCTTAGCGTGGGTGGCAACTCGCGGATGATTCCGCAGTGAAGAGTGTCGACAAGAAGCGGGCAGCTGCAAATCTGGATCATCCGAATATCGTACCGGTGTTCGAGGTCGGCGAACACGACGGGCAGCAGTATTTCTCCATGGGTTTTGTCCGAGGGGCAGAGCCTGGCGGCGAAGCTAATCGGTGGGCTGCTGGCACCGCGTCAGGCAGCGGCGTTGGTGGAGCAGGTGGCTCGCGCGGTGCAGTACGCCCACGAGCGAGGCGTGATCCATCGAGATTTGAACCCGGCCAGTAATACGCTCCCGTTCAGCAAGGTCGCCCGCGAGTGTCGGATTTCGGGTTGGCGAAGTTGTCCTCAGGCGAACAGGGGTTGACCGACACCGGACAGATGCTCGGCACGCCAGGCTACATGCCGCCGGAACAAGTTGATGGCATGCCGGTCGGGCCGCAGGCCGATGTCTATGGGCTGGGTGCGATTCTCTACGCGCTGCTCACAGGCCGCCCGCCGTTTCAAGCGGCCAACGTGATGGAGACACTGCTGCAAGTCCGCACGGTCGATCCGGCACCGCCGCGAGGTTCTGAATCCTGCGATCAGTCGTGACTTGGAAACGATCATTCTCAAGTGCCTGAACAAGGAGTCGCCGCGACGCTACACGAGTGCCCAAACACTGGCTCACGATCTACAGGCCTACCTCGAAAATCGGCCGACATTGCCGCTCGTCGGCCGGGACGTCGCCGAACGCGCGATGGGCTGGGTCCACAAGCAGCAGCACGCACGCGGTCGTCGCTGTTGCCGGCGCGGTGGCGGCAGTGGCGTTGTTGAGCGCCGCGGAATCGTGGCCTGGGAGTACTATCAAAAGTCTTTCAACGGCTTTCTGCAACTGACGGCAGGCACGGCGGACCGACCGAGTACCCTGGCCCTACGGGCCGAAGTGCTCGATGAACGCGGCACGCCGGCTGCTCCCAGCTTCACCGTTCCCAACGAGTATCCGCTCGCGCTGCGCGAAGGGGCGTATCAATTGCGGCTTTCGACCGCCGGTCGGCCCAGCGAGACCTACGACTTCTATTTGCGTGCCCACGCCACGCTGAAAACTCCGATCGACCTGACGCGTCGCACCTTCGTCGTGTGCCACGTGATCAATTACCCCTCGCCGTCCGAGCACTGGCGAGAACGGCTCAGCATGCCCGACGGGCCGCTCGGTTTCCACGTGGTCGATACGAGAAGAACCGGCAAGCAAACCGCCTCAAGACGCATTACAAGGGGTGTTGACAGGCTTGGGTTTGCCCCCATCGCCGAACCACGTTTGGTCTCGCTGGAAAGCTCACGCCGATCCGGCGCGCCAAGACGTGCCGCCGGATGCTGTCTTGCTGCTGCGCCACGAAGCGAACGACTACGTCACGATGCTGCTCGTGTCCTTGGCTGCGGGCGAGACGATCTGGCAACAGCCGCTGGCCGCTTTCTGGCCGCGATCACAGGAAGGATATACCGCGACCGAGCCAGAGTGGCCGCTTGTTGAAGATCTGGACGGCGATGGGATAGCCGAAATCGTCGTGCCCGAATTGAATCCGGTCGAGACCGAAACTACGTTGGCGTGGCCGTGCACGACTTGGCCACGGGTCAGCGCTGGGGTTCGGCCGCTTCGCCACACCGTCGCCAACCAGTACGGATTGCTGTTTTCCGCGGTCCGGTTCGAATTCAACATGGAAAACCCGCGGGTGAATCCGGCACCGTTGCGGCTGACCGTGGGACCAGATATCAATCGCGACGGCCACCGGGAGATTTTCACCTTCTATCGGGTTGCCCGCTACGAACATTCACAGTCTGAGCAGACGCTGTTGTTCGCCGAAGCGTTGTCTGGAGCTGACGGAGCGGAGCTTGTGGCGTTGGCTGCATGCGGCCACCGCGTAATGCCTCGGTCGAACTCGACACGCCGCGCTGGGGGCCGATCGGCATCGACGGCTGGCCGCAACTCGTTGTCAGTTGCAGCGGAGCCACCACAGTGCCAGAGTTTTTGCAGGGGGGCGGCGGCACATTCTTGCTGTCGGCGGGCAGCGGACAATTGCAGTCAACAATCCCCGGCATCCGCGATGTGGCGATCACCGATGCGGATTACAACGGCGTGAGCGACATTGGCAAGGAACCCACCGATCGGTCTGGCCCTGTTGCAGGCAAGGACGCACAAGTCATCAGTGGATCGCCGCTGGAGCGTTGGCGGCGGATAGGCACCTGCCACGCAGGGGACGACTACGACGGCGACGGTATGGCCGATTGCCTGGCGATGGCCACGCCGGACTCCAGTGGCAACAGCCGTCCCTACGCCGCGATCTCTTCTGCTGACGGTCGGCCGTTGTGGCACTTCGAGCCAAAGCTGATGCAGTTGGTCAATCCGCGTTTCATTCCGCTCCGCGCCGATATCAACGACGACGCCACACCCGATCTACTGGCGATCATCAACGGACGCGATGATGGCCCCGTGATCGCAATCTCTGGTCGCGATGGACAACAGTTGTGGACCACACGCGAACTGCGGCCGTCGAATTCAAAGGAATCTTGGATCGCCGACCGAGCCCACGAAATGGTCGATGTGGATGGTGACGGAAGGGCAGAGATTGTCCTGACGTACGCTGTCCGCACGGATCGCGGCTGGAACGATTCGACGGACAGTCCCGATATCGTATTCCAAAGTTGGTTCATCGTTCTATCCGCGCGAGACGGTTCCGTCTTGTGGAAGATTTCCATGGCCGAGGAAATGGCAGACACCTTCACTTCGCCCGCTTGGACCGGAGATCTGAACGGCGATACGTTCCCTGACTTTGTCCTCTGGTCCGTAGCCAGTTCGCAAATGCACCAAGAAACCCGCACCGGCGGCGATGCAACAGCGCTGGTGGCAATCGGCGGCCGTGACGGGCGAATATTGTGGAAATGGCCGCTCCCCGCCGGAGCCACGCTCCCCTTTGTCGACAACGGCGACACGGTGTTGTCGGAAACTCGTCCCGAAGCGGGTGATCTGAACGGCGACGGCGTGCCGGATGTGCTGCTGACGTTTCGGCCTGCGGCAGCGGTCGGCGATGCTGCGGACGCGATCAAAGACCGGTTTGAAGTCTTGGCGCTCGACGGTCGCAACGGCCAAACGCTCTGGAACTGGCATTCGCCCGATACCAATTACTACCGTGGAACGTCCGCGCCGCGAATCGTTCGATTGCACAACCGCCCGCATGTTCTGGTGACAACGCTTCTAAAATTTGATGACTTTCTGCGCTCCATCGCCGTCCTGCGGGACGCCGACGGCCAACTGCTGCAGCCCATCAATCCGGAGGATCCTGCCACCGCAGCAAGGTATTTCGAGGAAGACTCCGTGATGCATGTGTGGAGCGTCAACCTGGACGGCGTCGGCGATGACGAAGTGCTCATTCAGTACCCTTCAGAACTGGTTGCGATGCGGGGCGGGGTGGATCTGAGCAAGCCGGAACAGGTGATGTGGCGGTTTCCGCTTAGCAAGGATCAAGTGCTGGCGGCGTATCCGGATCGCATCGAAGAACTCGGAAGCGCCGCTGATGCAGGGCACGTCGCTGAAGCTGAGAATTATGCCCGAAACCGGTATCCGGGCGACGCGAAACAGCAGGCCGAGGCGATCGCTGGCTGGCGAGACGCGCTGCAGGTTACCCGAGCGGAACTGGTTAAACGCCTGGACGAATCCCTGACGACCGAGCATCTCAATCAGTACGGATACCGGATTAGGATCCTCGGCGGCGCGGACTCCGGAGTTCCGATCACGGTGGCCGTGACGCGTTTCGATGGTTTGATCGGCCTGGACGGTGCGAGCGGCCAACCGATCTGGTGCTGCGACGGATCAGATGCGCCCTTCGTCGCGATCCTCGGTCCGCACGACCACTCCGCGCCGCCGGCGGTGCTTTATCCGCGCGAGCACCGCACGAACTACAGCGGCGTGATCTGCCGCCAAACTCTGCCGGCTGTCTTGCGTAATGGTCGGATCCTGCTCAAGCCCGCTTCCGCGGCCTCCGAACTTCCCACCAGCCAAGCCACTGCTGCCGAGCCAACGGGGTTCGTTCCGCGCAGTCTGCCGTGGGTGACGGATTGGCACAACGGCCGGAGTCGTTGGGGACTGTACGCTTGGTTGGCAGGATCGAGTGCGCCGTTGACCGGCCTGGCGCTGATTCCGCTGGCGCTGGCCGTCTGGACCGTGCCACGCGCGGTCCGTAGTCGCACGCGCCGCTTGTCGCTCACCGTATTGGGTTTTGGCGGACTGGCTATTCTCATGATCTGCGTGAATCTCAACGGCCTGGCGTTGTGGGTCACATTCCGATGGGTCTTGCCCATCGCACTGTCGCTGCTGATGCTTACCATTTCCCTGGTCCGATTCATCTGGCGACAGCAGTGGAATCGCGCCGGCGGAGTGTTGCTGCTGACCGTGGTCTTCGCGCTGATCGCGGGCCTGCTCTGGTACTGGTACGACTCTCGACGGATCGAGAACTGGGAATTCTACACTTGGGACCAATGGTACGTGATTGGTCTGTTGGGGATTTGGTTCTGCGGCGTGGCGTTGCTGTTTTGGGAGGGGGCGCAGCAGATTCGCCGTTGGAGGTGCCGCCAACCCTAGCAGTGCGAACGGAGGTGATCGAACGATTTTCCAGAATCCGCGCTCTGTTTTAGACACAGCGGCGCTTGGGACTTTAGCGGACGTAGATCGTTCCGCGTTGCACCACACGAGGACATGAATATGACGTACTCTTCGCCCATCAACTTCGTCGCCATCGTCACGTGTCTTTTCATCGGCTGCGGAAAAGACGCTGTCAACACTCCGGCCACAGTCCCTGCCCTCAACATTGACAGCGAGGAGTTGGCCCGTGAGATCAACAAGCAAATGGCGGAGCAATTCGACAAGCGGGCCGTGGATCTGGAGAAGGGGAAGTTGATTCTGCTGGTCGATGGCATCCGAGACCGAGAGCACTCGGACCAGATTCAGGAAAGCGTCGAAACGCTGCTCGACAAAGGATTGGGCAACTGGCAGGTGATGACCAAAGGGGGCTTCAAGAACTGCATGAACATGGAAGTCAGCCCGATTGCCGACTTGGAAGCGGCGGCTGCCAAAATCAGTTTCGGGGCCGTGCTCGGCCTGGATGTCGAACAGCGGACGATGGTGGTCGACGCCAACGCTTCGGCAACTCCTCGACCAGATTCCGGCTGGCCAGGTGCGGACGCCATCCGCGGTTGGAAAGGCCGCAAGCTGGCTGATGGGTTCATGAAAGATGCCAAGACCTCTTTCGAGAAACTTGCTGCCGAAGATGCCATGATCGTTGGCTATCCGCAAAGGTCGCACGATGACGACGCGTGGGCCAGTTCGATCGACACGCAGCTGGGGGAATTGGCCTCCACGTTGAAGGCCGAAGTATCCATCTTGTATAGCTACTTCTACGAAGAGGACTATCGCATCGCCACAGTTGGCCCCGTTGCCAATCCTGACGACATCGTCAAAGCGCTTGGCGACCAGATTCTTTGGAAAGACGAAAGCCAGCGAGTGATTGTCCTGAAACGCCCTGCCGACAAATCGGACACGCCCGAAGCTTCTACTTCACAGGAGCCGACACAACCATGAGCAGCGGATCCTCGGACGGCAGCGCCGAAGCACTCAAAAACGTACTGGCGGATTACCTACGGTCGGTCGAGCAGGGACAACCGCTCGATCAAGAGCAACTTGTCCAACAGCACGCCCATTTGGCCGACGAGTTGCGTTCGTTCTTCGCAAACCGCTCGGAGCTCGAACGGGTCGCGCAGCCGCTTCGTCGGGCAGCGGACGAGTCCACGGTCGGTATGGCGCAGCGTTCGCCAGACGGGGCAGTTGGATCGCACGTTCGTTACTTCGGCGATTACGAACTTCTGGACGAGATTGCCCGGGGCGGAATGGGCGTCGTCTACAAAGCGCGACAGGCGAGTCTGAACCGCAATGTCGCAGTTGAAGATGATTCTGGCCGGGCAGTTGGCCGACGATTCCGCCGTCAAGCGGTTTCACCAGGAAGCCAAGCGGCTACCGATGGCAATAAACTGGGGCAATCCACGAATGCTAAATATGACGGAAGTCATTGCAGGTAAGCGTGTTGCGTCATTAAGCGTGGCCTGGGTCTCGGTGAGGGTGGACTCTCCCAACGGATTTTGTTGAATCCCGAAGTTACGCGCGGGAACAAACCGCCCACCGCGGGCGTCTAATTCCCATTCCCATTTCCCTAAGTCACTCGGGTCACTGTTTCGCTTCAGTACTTGCCGGAGGAAGTTCCGTGAAATGTCATGCGCTTGCAGCCGTATTGTTGGTCGCTGTCACCTGCCTGCTCCCTTTGGCGAATCCAGCACTTGCTCCTGCGATTCTCTCCGCCGGCGAGGTTCCCTCCCCGGTGAGCGGTTTGGAATTTGAGGAGAACGAGGACGAAGAAACGCTCCGTCGTCGGCTGATTGAGTTGACCACGGCACGCGCGGGCCGATTGTCGGCGGACGAGTTGAGGATGGCGATCGCCGCGGCCGAAGGGGACAGCGGAAAACTCCCCCCGGCAGCCCAAGAGATTCTTGAGTCGCTCCAGGCGCAAGCGGCCGAGATTCGCGCGGAAGCCAATCGCAAGATTGCGCTCCATAAGCAGGAGACCATCGCGGACCTTAAGGTGCTGATGGTCCAGTTCACCCAGCAAGGCAAGCTGGACGAAGCCGTTGCCGTTCGCAATCTCATCAATGCCTTGCGAATGCCCTCGGTCGTGGCCAGCGCCGACCCCGGCAGCATGTCCTCGTTCAGCAACCGGATCGGCAAGTCGTTTCACTTTCAAGTTTCCGGAACCACCGCCGGTTCGATCTACGGCACTGACGTCTACACGTCCGATTCCACACTCGCCGCGGCCGCGGTCCACGCTGGGGTCTTAGACAAGGGACAAACCGGCATCGTCAAAATCACCATGATGCCTGGCCAGGAGAGCTACCAGGGGACGCAGCGCAACGGGATTAGCAGCTACAGCTACTCGTCCTATTCGTCCAGCTACCGGGTTGAAGCGGTGGCACAAGACGAAGAGAAGCCTGAGTAGCAGGCCGAGGAAGATGCGGTGAACGCGGCTGGCTGACCATTCTCTCAATCTCTCCTCAGGCGATTTCCACCGCGCGAAGCAGGGCAGAATCGGAATTTGCTGCGATCGATGCCTGGCGTGAGTTTCTTCACAGCGACGTCCCTGGCCTGTCGCGTAGGTGGGAGTGGATCGTTTCCCTCGAGCGCGCAGCAACCAGGCCCGGTGGCTCACCAGGCTCGATGCATCTAGTTCGACATGCCTTCTCAAAGGCTTTGAACAAAGTCCTGCCAACCGCAAACCGCGGATTGAACGCCGCTCCGCTGGCCACGCGGTGGAAACGCGCTGTAAACGGCAGACGAAAAACGTAGCGCTTTGCGGTGCTACTGGTCAGCCGAAAAGTGTGGCGCTCCTGACGAGCCTTGGCTCGTGTTGTGAGGCGTGTTTATGACGACAAAGTCGTCAAAGCCTCACCATCAGCGGGGGATCTAGCACCGCGGCGACCTGTTTTTGCGCAGAAGTTGAAAACTTTCTTACAATGTTCTACTGCGTTGGGCTGGGAAGACTTCTGCGTACTGGAAACTCCCTGCCAGTCGACCTTGCAGCGAACGTTCGGAACGAGTTTTGCACCCTGCATCTTCGTCATGACAAAAGTCGAGGCGATCAGAAAGGAAACGAGTGACCACTCCACCAGACTTGGTTGAGCCGCAATTCCAACCTCAAGGTGCCCGAAGGTTGGAGGACGGAAGCGTACAATGGCGAATTTGGGCACCCTATTGCGAGTCGGTAGAACTGGTGCTGTTCGATCCGAAGGGGATGCGAACCATCCAGTTGACGCCCGATGCGTGGGGCTACTGCACGCACCAACAGTCCGATGTGGCGGACGGCATGCGGTACGCGTATCGGTTGCCCCAGCAGATGGAGATTCCTGACCCGGCCTCTCGCTGGCAACCGGACGGTGTGCATCAACCTTCGGCAGTCTACACCCCTGGCAAGTTCGAATGGAATGATCACGCCTGGCGAGGCGTCCCGCTCAACGAACTGGTGGTGTACGAGCTGCACGTCGGTACCTTCACGCAGAATGGCACATTCGACGGAGTGAGAGAACGCCTGAAGGACCTCAAGCAGCTGGGGATTACCGCCATCGAACTGATGCCGATCAGTCAGTTTCCTGGTCATCGGAACTGGGGATACGATGGCGTTCAGCCATATGCAGCCCAAAACAGCTACGGCGGTCCGGAAGCTTTTCAGCGTTTGGTAGACGCCGCGCATGCAGAAGGAATGGCCGTGCTGCTAGATGTGGTTTACAACCATCTTGGGCCGGAGGGGAACTACCTCGGTTTGCTGGGTCCATACTTCACCGACCACTACGGCACCCCGTGGGGGCAAGCGATTAACTACGATGGTCGCGACTGCGAACCGGTGCGGCGATACGTGATTGATAACGTCTTGATGTGGGCAGACGAATACCATCTGGATGGACTTCGTCTGGATGCCGTGCATGCCATCTTCGACATGGGGGCCCGGCATCTCCTCCAAGAACTTCAGACCGAAGTGCAACAGGTTGCCCAACGGCAAGATCGAGCCATTCATATCATTGCCGAAAGTGATCAGAACGACGTCCGATTGCTCAATCCGCCAGAACAAGGTGGCTATGGGCTGGATGCCTCGTGGAGTGACGATTTCCATCACATCGTTCACACCTTGTTGACCGGCGAGCAAGACGGTTATTACTCGGCGTTTCGAACAGGTGACCAACTGGCCAAGGTGTTTAACGATGGATTTGTCTACGATGGCGGGTTCAGTCCGTATCGACGCCGACGCCACGGCACGCCGGCGGGTGATCTGGATCGGTCACGTTTGATTGTCTGTGTGCAGAATCACGATCAGATTGGGAATCGCGCGTGTGGCGAACGGTTTGGAGTTTTGCTCCCGCCGTCCGCTCAACGGATGGCAGCAGCCTTGATGCTGCTCTCGCCGTTCACGCCGATGCTCTACATGGGCGAAGAGTACGGCGAGCAACGACCGTTTCCCTTCTTCTGTTCGTTCGGAGACGCTGAATTGATTGAAGCCGTCCGACGTGGTCGGCGGGCCGAGTTTGCCGGACTGGACTTCCAGTGGCAGCAGGAAATCCCGGACCCGCAGGCCGAGTCCACGTTCGAATCTGCCAAGTTGACTTGGAGTTGGCCGCAGGGCTCAACTGCGGCAGGCATCCGCCAGTTGTACCGGGACCTGATCGCGATGCGTCGAACTCCTGCGTTGGCAGATCAACAACACACGGCCGCCCGCTGGATTCCGTCATCTGCCACGGCCAACGATCTACCATTGGGGCAGACCGATCGTGGCGTGCTTGTGCTGGAACGGGGAGCCGGTGCGGCGTTGGTCGCCTGGTTCAATGTGTCAGGCGAACAAACGCCGCTGCCGGAGACACCTCCCGCAGGCCGATCACTATTGGCCTCGACCGAGTCCGAGCGATATGGCGGAACCCGAACCGCGGGCGAAGTGCCGGATGCCTTAGAACCGTACGAAGTTTTAATATGGGGTCAATCTACATGATGGAAACCAGTCCCCTGGATGATGCCCAGCAAGAACATGTGAATCGCATTGTCTCCGCAGTGTTGGAGACCATCGCGGCGCGCAACGCGCCGCCGGTCTCAACGTATCGTTTGCAACTGCATGCCGGTTTCGATTTCGATGCCGCGGCGGCTGTCATCCCCTACCTCAAAGAGTTGGGGGTGAGCCACGTCTACGCTTCGCCCTATTTGCAAGCCCAAAGTGGAAGCACGCACGGTTACGATGTCGTGGACTACGGTCGCATCAACGACGAACTAGGAGGCTCCGCAGGACATCAGCGATTTGTACAAACGCTGTCAGAGCATGGGATGTCTCACTTGCTGGACATGGTCCCCAACCATACCGGGATTGTCCCAGATGAGAACCTGTGGTGGCGTGATGTGCTGGAGAACGGGCCGAGTTCGCCCTATGCCAACTACTTCGATATTGATTGGTTTCCTAACAAGGACGAACTTCGCAACAAAGTCCTGCTCCCTATCTTAGGAGATCAGTACGGTCAGGTGTTGGAGTCGGGGCATATTAAATTGGCCTTCGATGACGGCACCTTTCTCCTGCAGTACTGGGAGAAGACGTTGCCGATCGAACCCAGCACGGCCGAGCTTATCCTGCGCCATCGCATCGACGAACTCCGGCAGCGACTCGGGACCGAATCCGACGAGATGCTGGAGTACGAGAGCATTACGAACTCGCTAGAATACCTGCCGGATCGCAGTGAGGTGGATCCTCAGCGAAAGCACGAACGGCATCGCGAAACGCAAGTTATCCGCCGGCGACTGGAAGCCTTGGCCGCTCAATCTCCTGAGGTGGACGCGTTCATTCGTGAGAATGTCAACGAGTTCAACGGGACGGCCGGTGACCCTCGTAGTTTTGATCAATTGGACGAGTTGATTCGCCGCCAGGTGTATCGGCTGGCGCACTGGCGAACTGCTTCGGATGAAATCAACTATCGAAGGTTCTTTGACATCAACGAGTTGGCGGCGCTGTGTGTCGAACATCCCAACGTGTTCGAAGACGCGCATCGACTCGCCTTGGATCTGTTGGCTCGGGGCGATCTGTCAGGCTTGCGCATCGACCATATCGATGGCCTGTACGATCCCGATCATTACCTCTGGTGCCTGCAATGGGCTTACCTGCGCGAATTGGCACACCGCACGCATGACGCGCATCAGCCCGAGCCGGTGACTGCCGGTAGCGTTCAGGCCGAACATGACGCGGGGGGCGATGGTACTTTGCCCCGGCATGAGGACCCTCCGCATGGCGACCATTCCGGCGAAGGCATCGGCCCTCGCTGGGATTGGAACGAACTGGAACTGCCGGTGCTGCTGCAGCTTTGGCAACAACTTGGAGGTGTTCGGCCAGACCATGTGTTGGAGTTGAATTGGCCGCCGAAATTGACCGAGTTGGCAGAGTCCAGCGAGACGGACCCGGTCCCCGCTGTCGGTGACGCCCCGACTGACCATGCCGTGCCAGTGACCAACGGGGTAAGTCTTGAAACCCAGCGCCGAGCCTTGGCGGATCGCCTGGCCATGACGTCCGATGTTCGCCGCCCGGTGAACTGGCAGCTTCCGCCGCTATATGTTTTGGTGGAAAAGATTCTAGGGGCTGACGAACCGCTCCCTTCCCGCTGGCCGGTTGCCGGCACAACCGGTTACGAGTTTCTCAATGCCCTGGGCGGGGCGTTTGTCTACGATCATGGTTTCCACGATCTCACCAAGTTCTACGCTCGTTTTACCGGCGAATCCGTGCGTCTTCGAGACGTGGTCTATAGGGCAAAGCGGTTGATTCTGGACACCTCGATGTCCAGCGAACTGCACATGTTGGCCCATCGCTTGAATCGAGTTTCGGAACAACATCGTTCTTCGCGAGACTTCACGTTCAACGCGGCTCCGGCGTGCATTGCGTGAGATCATGGCTGACTTCGAAGTCTATCGGACTTACATCACCGACGCAGAAATTTCAGCCCGAGATCAACGATTCCTGCTTGAGGCTGTGGCCACCGCCAAGGCTCGAACCGCGGCCGAAGACGTCTCGGTCTTTGACTTCATTCGCGACACCATTCTCTACCGCTGGCCGGAGCAACTTTCACCAGAAGCACAAACGGACCGGACGCTGTTTGTGGGCCGGTTCCAGCAAGTTACCAGCCCCGTGATGGCTAAAGGGGTGGAGGACACCGCGTTCTACATTCACTTTCCCCTGGCGTCACTCAACGAAGTGGGAAGCGAACACGCCCATGGTCTGAAAACGCTGGACGACTTTCACCAAGAGAATCTAGTGCGGGCAAGCAAGCACCCCGCTTCGATGATCTGCAGCACGACGCACGATACGAAGCGGACGGAAGATGTCCGAGCCAGGATCCATATCTTGTCGGACATTCCTCAGATCTGGAGAAGCATCTTGAACCGCTGGGCGCGGCTGAATCGGAAGCACGTGCAGGTGGTTGATGGATTGCCCGCCCCTAGCCGTAATGATCAGTATTTGTTCTACCAGACGCTGATCGGCATGTGGCCCTGTGCCGACCCGGACGAAGCGGGGCATGCGGAAGTGGTGGCGCGGTTGCAGCAGTATATGGAGAAGGCGACGCGCGAAGCCAAGCAGCGTACCAGTTGGATCAACCCGAACGAAGCGTACGATGCAGCCGTGCAGAAGTTTGTCGCCGGCGTACTTGAGCTGAGTCCCAAGAACCGCTTCTTGTTGGCGTTGCGTGAGTTTCGCGACAAGATTGTTCGCTGGGGTCTTTATACCGCCATGTCCCAAACCTTGTTGCGGTTGGCATCGCCTGGCGTCCCAGATGTGTATCAGGGGCAAGAACTCTGGGATTTCAGCCTGGTAGACCCTGACAATCGTCGGCCGGTGGACTTTGACCGTCGCCGTTGGTTGTTGGCCGAGGTGCGCAATGAATCGAGCGATCCTGAGCGGTTGCAACGGTTTGCCCAGTCGCTGGCCGCAAACCCGTTCGATGACCGGACGAAACTGTTGATCACCTCCACGGTGTTGGAATTCCGACGCCGACACCGGGAGTTCTTCCGTGTAGCTCGCTACGTTCCGCTAAAAGCCACGGGTCCCCAGGCGGATCATGTTTGCGCGTTCGCGTGGATTCGCGACGAAGACGCTGCGGTTGACAATGCTGCTGACAGTGCCGCTGCCGGGTCCATGCCCCGGGGGGTGCTTGTACTCGCCCCGCGCTGGATCGCCCGCCTGACCGCAGGGGATGACGAGTTGTCTCCTGCACCACTAGGTGCCGATCACTGGAATGACACCGCATTGGACTTGAGCGAGCTACCCGCCGGGCAGTGTCGAAACCTTTTCACTGGTCAAACACTGTCTTGGAGCGAAGGACGATTGCTGATAGCCGACTTGTTGGCCGATCTCTCAGTAGCGTTTTGCGAAGTCCCAACCTGAAGCGTCAATGCAGTAAGAACCGAAAACGCTGCTCGCCCAATTGGAACCGGCAGGTGTCTACCAGCGGAATCCGCTGGACGCGGTACCAAACGCCGTTGCGAGAATTCGAATCTTGCACAACCCAGCGGCCATCGGCTTGCTGGGTGAGCCGGGCGTGCCGTGCGTCCAGTAGTTCGTCGTCGTGCAAGAAGGCTGCGGCGACTTCAGGATCGCGGCCGATCCAATGTTCGCGCTCCGTCAATTCGATGCGTTCTCCATCCCGATTGGGAGGGAGAATTTCAGTCAGCGTTGCCGGACCAGCAGACGCTGGTGGTTGGCGAAAGCGGAATCGGCGACTGCCAACGAGCAGTTCGTCCTCGGACTTGAGTCGAATTCGATCGACCGCCACAAATACGCCATTGGTGCTATTCAGGTCTTCGAGATACCAGCGATACTCGCCAGGTGCGGTCTCGTCACGAGTCACCTGAGCATGGCAGCCGGACATCTGGCTGTCATGCGGCACAACGATGTCCCCTTCGACCCGGCCCAGGATGCAGGGCGTGGTCCGAATGCGAAACCACTCTCCGGTGGACTGGTTGTCGTCCATCACATGCAACCGGGCCATCGGCGGACGAGTTGTGGGATAAAACCTCTTGCCTCGCTGCGGCGGAACGACTTCCGCAGATTGGGAGTCTTCGTCCTGGTCGAAGATGGAGACTTGAATGGCCGAAACGCTCGAACGTTCGTCAGAACTCTCCAGCGGGATGGAATCCGAGGGACCCAACACATGCGAACCACCGTCGCTGGCCTCTGGTTCTTCGACGTTGGATTTTTCGACAGGCTTGCTGCTGGTGGGCTTGTTGGTGGAAGGAGGTGGCGAAGTTTGACGAGAGGTCCCTTTCGCAACAGGCTCAACCACCTCAGCCCCTGGCATCAGGTCGACGGTTCGCGGCGGCAGCGCCGGAGGATCTGCCGAAGGCGAAGGGTCTTTGGCCAGGGATTCTGGCTTCTTGTCAGGAAAAGTGTCCGACGATTCGATCAATGTCTTACGAATGTCTGAACGTTTTGAGCGTTTATCCGGAGCAGGCATAGTTTCAGGTTTCGCCAAGCGAAGAAGTGAGTAGCCGTCTTTCGCAAGGCGACTTACCGATGAACATTCGGGCTAGACCTTGTAGTCAGGCAGTTCGAACTCGTAGAGCGGGGAGTAGTTGCCGCGGTAGTTCCCCTCTTTGTCCTTGACGGTACCATTGCCTTGGTTGCCGCGATTGGTGGCCGCAGCGACCACCTTGCGGCCTGCAGGATGCAGCGCCAGCGTGTGGCAATTGGTCATCTTGGTGTAGGTGAAGAACGCTTCTTTCTCCCCAGGTCGGAGGAGCATGAACTTGCCGGCTCCTGGTTGCCCACTGGTGACCAACACAAAGAAGCCCTCGGGATGCCAGGTGATGTCAAAGACAAACCCATCCTTGGCACCCTCAGCGGCCTGATACGTGTGGGCAATGTCCCACGATTCCCAATCGAGAAAGTGAATGGTGGGGATGCCAATGGAACGACCGGTACTGGTGGGCTGCTGTCCGGCACAGAGCAGGGTTTTGCCATCGTCGTGGAACTTAAGAATCCTGAGTCCGCCGACATCCTGAATCCGGTCGTAGAAGTGCAGGTCATCGAGTTGCTTTTCGCGCACACACTTGCCGGTAGCCAGATCCCACTCTTTAAGGTTGCCGAGCAAATCGCCAGACACCACCGATTTGCCGCTGGGGTGAATGCCGACGCAGAAGACTTCTTGGGTATGCCCTGTGAGTTGGGCCACCTGTTTGCCATCGCTTACCTGGTGAACGCGAACCTGCAAATCATTGCCGCAGGTGGCGACCAGTCGGCCGTCAACGCTGACGGCGAGCGAGCGAATCCAGCCGTCGTGCGCTTCGGGAATGCTCCAAAGTTGCTGGGGTTGCTCCGGTTCCAGGTTCCAGGCAGCCAGTTGGCCCCAGGAGTCAGCCGAGAGCAGCGTTTTGCCGTCGGGGGCGAACTCGATATTCTGCAACCAACCATGATGACCTGCGAGTGCCGCCACGGCAGCTGGTTCTTCGCCAGTAAGGTCCCAGACATGGATAATGGCATCGTGACCGGCGGTCACCAATCTTCCGTCTGCAGCGAATCGGGTTACGCAAATCTGCCGAGGCGTTTCGATCTCGCGCAGCAGTTTGGGTTCGCTGAGCGGCTGTTGGTCGGGCGTGGTTGTTTTCTCAGGTTTCGCCATCGTGCTTCACTCTCAAGCGTAGGAGCGGTCCAGGGCATGGCCCAACGGAAGGAACTCAGGCCAGAAGATCGGTGATCGGACCGAGGTCGTCGTGAGCAATCGGCAACGGCTGCGTCCCGTTCATGTACTCGGCCTGATGAGAATCGATCCCCAACGCCTGATACCAGGTGTGGAACAGAGATCCAATGTCGTACGGTTCGGTGGCCACGTCAGAACCGTCCTCCTTGGTCTTACCGATCACCACGCCAGGCTTGATGCCGCAGCCTGCGGTTGCCAAGGACCAAGCATTGGGCCAATGATCGCGACCTACCGACCCATTGATTCGCGGGGTTCTGCCAAACTCTGCCATTACAATCAACAGCACGTTGTCCATCATGTTTCGCTCAACCATGTCTTCCACCAAGGCAGAGAGCGTCTGGTCCACCTTGGGCATCCGACTGGCATGCGCGTTGAAGTTGTCACCATGCGTATCCCAGCCCAACGAACTCACCTGGACGAAACGCACTCCGGCTTCGATCAATCGCCGGCCTAGCAGGGTATGCCGCCCCAAGTCGTGATTGCCGTAGCGCTGCTTGTCGCGCTCAGGCAGCGTTGACTCGTCGAACAATTCCTCATGCTTCATCAACGTCTGAGCCACGTCGAAGACATAACTGTTGGCTTCACTCCAGCCCTTGCGGTGTTGCTGGGCGTAGCGAGCGGTGAGGCGCTGACGAAGCTCTTGCCGGGCTCGGTCATGCTCGGCCGTAATGGAATCTGGCCGGACCAGGTTCTCTGGTGGCTTGCCATCTCCCAGGGCGAGCGCACCATACTTGGCCCCCAAAAAGCCTGCGTACTTGGAGATGAACCCTCCACTACCAGGCTTGACCCAAACGTAGGGGGGCAGACCGCTGTCACAAGGGCCCAGCAGTTTGGCGACTGCCGACCCCATGAAGGGATAGACCACGCCACGATCTTTGGGCTGTCCGCGCAGAATCTTACCGACGCCGGACGAGTGATTCGGGTCTTCGGTCTTCATGCTTCGCACCAGCGAAATGTGGTGCATCAGCTGAGACATTCGCGGCAGCAACTCGCTGATATGCAGGCCGGGGACTGACGTCTCGATGGCTCGGTACGGCCCGCCAAACTGCGTATGCGGCTTGGGGTCCCAACTTTCGAGCTGGCTCATTCCGCCATCAAGCCAGACCAGTAGCACTTGCTTGTCGTTCTTTTTGAGAGTCTCTGCCATCGCTGGCTGCAGCAGACCTCCCAAGCCGCCGGTGCCTAAAGTGGCAGCACCTGCGGCCATGCCCCCGAGGATCTGACGGCGAGAGATTTGGTGTTCCCACGGTTTACACAACCGGCGGTCGTTCATGGCATGACCCAAGCAAGTGTTCGGTGGGTGTGAGTGGAGGGAGCGACGGCAGCATCAGACGAGCCGTCCGCAATTTCTGGAAGGAATCAACCCCCCTTGATCTTACCCATTCGGAGGGCAAGTGAAAAGCAAAACGTTGAGACAAGCTGGAATCCCTTCTGCCACCGAACGGAGTTTCGGAGGGAACGAATCGTGCTGAAGCGGTGGCGCTGAAACGGTGGTGCTGAAAGGGTGGGGGGATCCCATGACGACCAGCTGGCAAGCAGGCAAGTCATGAACTTGAAGTGTCTGGACTCGCCTTACTCTTTTCTGGGCAGCGCCTGAGGCGCGATCGGGGCGTCTTGGTCACGCAGGAATTGCTGCGCGTCGCGATCTTTAAGAAAGGCGACCAGATCAATAAACTGCTCGAAGCTTAACTGGGAAACCACTCCCTCTGGCATCAGGCTCTTTTTGGACTCGAACATTTCGTCGATGTCGCCTGTGGCCAGACGGATGTCTTTCCCGCTGGCTTCGCGGATCACCACTTCCTGCTTGGTTTGCATGATCTTGAGACCCGTGTAGACCTGGCCTCCAACCGTGGTCACCGTCCAAGTGCCGTAGCCTTCTTTGATCTCCTTGGAGGGATCCAACAAGGTCTCGAGCAACTTGGGAATGGTATGGGTTTGCCACACCTTAGAAAGGTCTGGGCCAATCTGTCCTCCTTGTCCTTCGAGCTTGTGGCACTTGGCGCACTGCGTCTTCTGATTGAGATAGGTTGCTCTGCCACGGATGGGGTTCCCTTGCTCGGCAACCAGTTCTTCCACCCTGCGAATGTCTTCCTTTTCCAAAGAGACCAGTAGTCCGCCACGAAACACTTCGGTGAGCAAGTTGGTGAATGTTTGCCCTGGATCCTTGGCTGTGTGACGTTGCAGCGCCGCGGCAACCTGTGGCAACAGGTCCCGGCCAATCTGACCTTTGACAAACCGTCGGCCAATCTCCAAGGCGTGCTCCGGCTTGGCGCTAAGGACTTCGATGGCCGCCAGCATCCGCTCAGCATCCTTCGAATCCAGCAGTTCGCGAGCGATTCCCTCGGCCATGGCAAAATCGAGCTGAGCCACCAGGCTCAAAACATCGCCCCGGATCGGGCCTGCTTCGGGGGATCGGGAAATAGCTGCCAACTGATTCAACACGAGTTCTACGCCGGGAGGGCTTTTGACGGCGGTGAACGGTGCCACGCGCGAACGGAGTTGGCTGAGCGATTCGACAATCGCCAGCCGTTCTTCCACGCCACGCTTGGGGTCTGCCAAAGCTTTGACCAACGGTTCACTGGCCGCCACCAGCGAGGCGTCGCCGATGGCTCGGATCACTCCTTGGCGCGTCTCGGCGTCTTGGTGGTCCAACAGTCGAATGGCGAGGTCCGTCATTGCCTGAGCCTGACTGCTGCCGACCAGGCCCAAGGTTTCCAACCCGGCCACTTGTACGATGGTTTCCGCCTGGGGATGCCGCAGCATCCAGCGCGCTACCGAGTCTGCCTTGATGGCGGGCTCGACCAGGATGTTGCGATGCACGCTCAGCAACTGTGCCATCTGCGTTTGGTTGAAACCCGACGGATCACTATCGAGCAATTTGTCCGCAACTTCGGCCGCCGCGCGAGTTCGCATGGCGAGCAAACTACGCACCACCAGTTCGTGCGTCCGCTTGCCTGGTTGGGCAAGAAGTCCTGTGATCCGCTCGATCCCCGCCTGGCCAAGGCCTTCGAGCCCCCGGAGATAGCCGTCGTGCAGGTAGGGATCTTGGGCGAAATTCTCAGCGGCGTCGCTTTTGACCAGGCCGGCCAGCAGTAGATCTGCCACCTGTTGGAACCCAATAGACTCGTCAGGAAGTCGGGCTGCCAGCCTGCCCAATGTCAGCGTCGCCGCGCGGCGTACGGCAGGGTGGGGATCGCTCTGCACCACCGGTTTGAGATAGGCCAGCACCTCGGCACTTGGGGGTGCCTGACGACCCAGGAATTCCGCGGCCAGGCGGCGCAGTTCGGGACTCCGGTCGCTGAGCAAGAAACAGAGAGCTTCTTCGACCACGGGATTGTAGTTGCGGCAAGCTCCTCCCAAGGCGGCCGCCCTGGCTGGTCCTGGCCGGTTGGTATCGAGGGCAATTTCCACAAACCGCTGGCGATTCACACCGGGCCGCCGTGTGAGTTCTTCTAAAGCGCGCCGGCGGAGTTCGAAATCAGGGCTGTCGAGTGTTTCCCAAAGGGTCGCCTCGGGGCCAGCAATGAGTTCAGCCCAACGTGTACGCGGAGCCAGCGCGATGGCTGCAGCGCCGTCCGTTCCTCCCCAACGCAAGCGATAGATCCGGCCATGTTTGCCGTCACCAGAGAGTTGGCCGGCACCACCGCTATCGGTTCGCCAATCGACAATGTAGATAGCACCATCTGGCCCAGCCACCGCCTGGCACGGACGGAACAAAGCCTGCTCAGAACGCATCAGGACAAACTGGCCGGTCACGGCAAACGTGCTGCCTCGGCGTTCGATCTGGTACGCTCTGACCATCTTGCGGTAGACATCCGGGTAGATCAGCAAGCCACGGAAGAAGTCAGGGAACTGCATTCCTTGGTAGATCAGCAGGCCGGCGGGGGAGCCCCGTCCGGTCTTAAGCATCGAAGGCATTTTGCCAGGCTCCTCGCCGAACACGGCACCGCGGGCAAAATCGGTGCGGCAGCACACCGTGCCTTCTCGCAATCGCCACCCGTAATCGGCCCCTTCGAGCACGTGCATCAACCGCACGCCTTGAAACTTCGACCCATCCTCCTGATCGTTGTCGACGTGAAACATGTTGTAGTAGTGGTCGAAGACGACATCGCGGTAGGGGTTGCGAAAGCCGCGCGCGTGCTCGGCCAGTTGCGAGCCATCTGGGCGACACCGCACGATAGTGCCGGTTCGCAGCACGTTCACCCGGGAGCCGTCACTCCCTTCGCCGTGGTTGTCGTCATCCCCGGCCGTGATAAACAGCCAGCCATCTGGTGAGAGCGTCAAGCCGGATGCCTGATGATGATGAAAACCGCACAGGCCGCGGACAATCTCCTGTTCGACCCACCCCCCCTGCTCGCGCCGGCGACGAATGACATGACCGAGCGAACTGAGGTAGTAGGCGTTGTCATGCAGCAGCAGGCTGGAAGGGATTTCGAGATCATCCATGATGACTTCGGCAGACTCGTACACGCCGTTGCCATCGGCATCTTGCAGGACTTTGAGACGATCTCGAACGTCCTTCTGCATCCGATTGACGGTCACGGTCGAACCATCTTTCAACGTGATCTCATAAGAAAGGTGCCGGCCTCGCTCTTCTTGATAGGTCCACTCCAAGACGTGGGGAACGCCTGAGGCGGAAAAGGTAAGCCCTACCGGATTGATCACCGCCGGTTCTTGAGCCACCACGTCCACGACAATGCCTCGGGGGTTTCGATCCCTGCCAGGCTAGGATTGAGCGTCCCTTGGTCAATCATTTGCACCCAGTCTGGAGTCGGCAGCGGTGCAAACTCGTCCTGTTCGTAGCGCGGTGACTGGGGATCAGTGGCAGCCGCCGGTTCTTCGGCCGGAACGCTGGTAGCGATGATTAGCATTAAAACGAGTGAGATCGCCAGCCAGCGTGTGGTATGTATCGTCATCCAGTTCAACCCTTTGGTTTGATTCGCCTCGTTGCCCTGATGGGAGAGAAGTCGTTCAATTTGAGTCAGTTCTAGCCGACCGTTGGCACCGGTGCCATCAAACGCCGTCCACTGAAATCGAGAAGTGCAACGTCGAACTCATTTCCTGTCAACGATTTAAGCAATAGTGGTCGAATTCCGCATGAATTTGCTGACAACCGTCGATGTCGTTGAGATTTCCCGTCCCGCGAACGCTTGCTCTTGAAGTATGCCATACGGAAGGGAGCGCGCCTGTTCACTCTCGGCAATGGTTGCCGCCGAGGCCCAGGTGTTGTAGACACAGGTTGAATAGCCAAGGGAACAATGTGCCGCCTGGTGACAGGCTCGGCACACGCCGGGGAGTGGTCGTTCGCGCCGATCTTTGCTTCCGCCAGGCGTCAATAATTTTGCGCGTTGGGAAATGACTTAATGAGTCAAGCGCCTGCGCGCGATGAGCTGGCCCTCGAATATCTCGACTCGCTCCCGTATCCCCCGTATCCGTTTCAGGAAGATGCGGTGCTCACCTGGTTCGACGCGGAGCAGGGGATTTTGGTCTGTGCGCCCACCGGCACTGGCAAGACCTTGATTGCCGAGGCGGCCATGTTCGAGGCGTTGCACTCCGGCACCACCGCCTACTACACCACCCCGCTGATTGCCCTGACGGAGCAGAAGTTTGACGAACTGCAAGAAGCTGCCGTTCGCTGGGGGTTTTCGGCTGATGATGTCGGTCTGGTCACCGGCAACCGCCGGGTCAACCCTCAGGCCAAAGTGTTGGTGGTGGTAGCTGAGATCCTTCTCAATCGGCTCCTGCACCGTGAGGCGTTCGATTTCTCCACCGTCTCCGCCGTGGTGATGGACGAGTTCCATAGTTTCTCAGACATGGAACGGGGGATCGTGTGGGAACTCTCGCTGGCCATGCTTCCTCCCAACGTTCGCTTGCTGCTGCTCTCCGCTACCGTCGGCAACTCGTTCGAGTTCCTCCAATGGCTGCAATTGCCTTGTCATGGGCGGAAGGAGTCAAGCTGGTGGAATCCGATGAGCGGAAGGTGCCGCTCACGTTTCAATGGGTGCCAGATCAGTTGCTCAACGAGCAGTTGATCTTGATGTCTCAAGGGGATGACGAAACCCGCTACACGCCCACCTTGCTGTTTTGCTTTCGACGCGAAGAATGCTGGACGGTGGCCGAGCAACTTAAGGGCAAAGACCTGTTGGGGCCGGGGCAGCGACAACGACTCAACGAACAGCTGGACAAAATTGATTTCAGCGGCGGGGCTGGCAGCAAACTTCGGCAACTGTTGCTGCGTGGTGTGGGAGTCCATCATGCAGGGCTGCTGCCTAAGTATCGCCGCGTGGTGGAGTTTCTTTATCAGCGCAAGTTGCTCTCGGTGGCTGTTTGCACCGAGACGCTGGCCGCCGGGATCAACCTGCCCGCCCGAAGTATCGTGCTCACGACTTTGGTGAAAGGTCCCTTCGGCCGCAAGAAACTGCTCGACCCCAGTACGGCTCATCAGATCTTTGGTCGGGCAGGGCGACCCCAGTTCGACTCGCGTGGATACATCTTCGCCATGGCGCACGAAGATGACGTGCGGATTCTTCGCTGGAAGGAAAAGTACGACGCCATCCCAGAGGACACCAAAGACCCCGGTTTGCGCAAGGCCAAGAAGCAGCTCAAGAAGAAGCGTCCCACAAGGCCGACAATCAGAAGTACTGGAACATGGGCGAACAGTTTCAGAAGTGAGTGAAGCTGCCCCGCCAACAACCTGGTGAGTCGAGGCGCGATCCCTTGGCGACTGCTCGCCTACCTGCTGCGAACTCCCGCCCGATGTGGACAGGCTGCGAGCATTTGTCGAGCTGCGTCTGATGCCGTCGGGGGGCAGCGTGCAGTGCATCGAAGCGAGTCCGACAAGATGCTGCCGACCCTACACGCAGGTGGGTACGTCAAGATCGAACCACCCCGTCGAGCCCGCCAACGATTTCGCCACAGCCAGGGCGTCAGCGAGATTTTGGGAGGGATTCAATGTCGCATCGCCGAACCAGTCGCTCACCTGATCATCCGACGCTGCCTGGGCTGTTGGACAAGCGCTCTTGCCGAGCCAAACGCCGAAGGAGTCGAAAGCAAAATCGGTTCCCACAGGCGGCCCCCCTGACAGCAAGAAGCCAGACGAAGAAGAGATTCCCAAGTATCGTCCTCACAAGGCTCAGCCAACCCCGAAGCTCGATCGGCTGTTGGCGTTTCGGAGTATCAATCCGGTGTACGGCGCTTACCTGGTCGAGCAGTTCGCACTGGCTGATGCCAACGAGCGATTGATGGCTTTAGAGAGTGTGCTGGGAATGCCCCGTCCGATGCTCAAGCATGTTGCCCCGCCCGGCCCTGATGAGCTTCCCCCCGGTCCATTGCAGATGGAGCGATTGGACCTGGATCTCATCGCCATGGGACTGGTCACCGTGGACGAACTACGGCCGCAGCGCGACCCGGACGTTCCTTGGGATCCGCCGCCTGCCATGACGCTGGCGGCCAAGCTAAGGATGCACGCGGGTGCAACCTACCCTGGCATGGGAGTTGTGATTGCCCATCCAATTTGGGCAGCTGGTGACCTGCTGCTCAACTTTGATGGCAACTTTGACAAACTGGTCAAGACTCGTGATCTGATCAAGCAGGAAGGAATTGTGTTTCGTCACCTGCTTCGCTTGATTTTGCTATGTGGCGAGTTCGAAGCCGTCTGCCCTGATGGCTGGGAGCCTGCTGCGTGGCAGGCCGAACTGAAACAACTGGCAGACCAGGTTACCGAAAGCTGCCGCGGTATTGACCCGGAGAGTACCGACAAGATGATCGAACAGGCACACAGCGCCGACGTGGTCGAAGGGGAAGTGCCCGAGACCCCCTCGACATCATGAGGGCATGAGGGCATGGCGCGCTAGACATGGCCACGGCAGCGCGGTTTAATGGTTGAAGAACAAGGGAGCGTCTCGCACGGCCTTGTTCTACCCTCCAAACATTCCTTCCGTAGTTTCCATTCCCGCGGTTTCGTGGAGCCTGGTCACCATGAAGTGTCGCGTTTGCAAGATTGTTTCCTTCGCCCTCTGTACCCTGGCTGCGTTGGTTGCCGATGGAACGAGAGCGGGCGATTTGCCGAAGAAACCTGCTGGCCGGCTCGCTGCACTTCCGGAACCAGCGGAACGCGATGTGGACTTTGTCAAAGATGTCCGGCCTATCTTGCAGCGTAGCTGCTTCTCCTGCCATGGCGCCGAGGCTCAAGAGGGAGGGCTGCGACTCCATCGGCGAACGGACGCGCTGGCCGGCGGTGACTCAGGGCCTGCTTGGGTAAATGGCAAGAGTGCCGAAAGCCGATTGATTCAGTTTGTCAGCGGCCTCAACGAAGAGAACACCATCATGCCACCGGACGATGGCAAGCCGCTCGCCGTCGCAGAGATTGCCATCTTACGGAAGTGGATTGACCAGGGCTCTCCCTGGCCGGACAGTGTTGCCGGCGAGGTCCTGACCAGCGATCATTGGGCGTTTCAAAAAGTCCAGCGACCGCAACTCCCTGCGGTTAACCAGGCGGATTGGGTGCAGAATGCCATCGACCGCTTTGTGCTGGCAAAACTCGAGTCGCTCAACCTTGCCCCTTCGCCTGCCGCGGACAAGGCCACACTGCTGCGCCGCGTCACGCTAGACCTGACTGGGCTATTGCCGACTCCTGACGAAGTGAAAAACTTCCTGGCGGACGAATCGCCCCAAGCGTTTGAGCGCGTGGTGGACCGGTTGCTGGACTCTCCCCAATATGGCGAACGTTGGGCCCGGCATTGGTTGGACCTGGCCCGATATGCCGACAGCGACGGGTTT
This sequence comes from uncultured Planctomycetia bacterium, assembly GCA_942492195.1. Classification (GTDB taxonomy): domain Bacteria; phylum Planctomycetota; class Planctomycetia; order Pirellulales; family S012-138; genus CALOEH01. Next base: position 31,030 of record CALOEH010000175.1, read on the forward strand.
GAGAAAGATCGGATCCGGCCTCACGCATGGCGTTACCGACATTGGGTGATCAACGCTTTCAATCGCGATTTGCCGTTCGACCAGTTCACCCTTGAGCAGTTGGCCGGCGATCTGCTGCCTGACCCCACGCTCGAACAATTGGTGGCAACTGGGTTTCACCGCAACACGCTCACCAATACCGAAGGGGGCGCGGACAAAGAAGAAGACCGGGTGAAACAAACCGTCGACCGGACCAACACCACCGGCACCACCTGGCTAGGGCTGACCATCGGCTGTGCCCAATGCCATTCGCACAAGTACGATCCAATTTCGCATCGAGACTATTACCAGCTGTATTCGTTCTTCGACAGTTTGCAGGAGAAAGACCTGCCGGCGCCGCTTTCTGGCGATGATTCGGAGTACCAAGAGCAAAAGAAGAAGTACGACCAGGAGCACGCCGAACTTCAGCAGCAGTTGGCCAGGTTCGAGAAAGAGCAACTCCCCAGCCGTCTGGCAGCCTGGGAATCCAAGCTTGATCTCTCCGCCGCACCTGCCTGGCAACCGTTGACGCCGAGCAAGGTCACTTCGTCCGGCGGTGCCAAACTGACCGTTCAGAAAGATGCCTCGGTGCTGGCCTCGGGCCCCAATCCGGCTAGCGATGTTTATACAATCGAAGCCGAAGTGAATTTGACACGGATCACGGCCCTGCGGATCGAAGCGCTGTCAGACCCCAGCTTGCCGGCCAAAGGACCAGGTCGGGTGAAGCATGGAAACTTTGTCCTGAGCGAAGTTGCCCTGAAAGCGGGTCCGGGCGGGAATGCTAACTTTTTAGAACCCGAACCCGTTGCCTTGGCCGCGGCCAAAGCGGATTTCGAACAGGCGGGCACTAAGGACAAAGCCGGCTGGCCAGCTTCAGCCACCGTGGACAACGATCCGGCCACTGGTTGGGCGATCAGTCCGCAGTTTGGCAAGGATCACACAGCGGTCCTGGAGCTCGAAAAGGACCTCACGGCCGAAGGCCCCACACGATTGATCGTCACGCTCAGCCAGCAGTACGGCATGCAGCACACGCTGGGCAAGTTTCGCATCTCGGTGACCGGTGCTCCCCGCCCGGTTCCCTTGGAATTGCTGCCGCCGCAAGTGTTGGCGGTTCTCAAGACACCCGCAGCAACGCGGACCGCCGAGCAGCAGAAGGTGCTGCTGGATCACTATCGAACTCTGGATGCCGAGGCGACTGCCTGGACGGCCAGGCTTGCTGCTCAGGCCGAGCCACAGCGTAAAGACAAGAGCATGGCTCAAACGTTGGTTGAGCTGCCTTCGCCCCGGACTACGCACATTCTTACGCGGGGAGATTTTCTCCGACCTGGTGCCGAGGTCAAGCCGGCCGTGCTGGAGGTATTGCCGGACCTGCCTGAGCTGGACCGTCCAGCCAACCGATTGGATCTGGCTCGCTGGCTGGTCAGCCCTGAGAATCCGCTGACCGCGCGGGTGACGGTCAACCGGTTCTGGCAACGTCTCTTTGGTCAAGGTCTCGTGGTGACGAGTCATGACTTCGGCACTCAAGGACGGGAACCGACGCATCCCCAGTTGTTGGACCATCTGGCCAGCGAGTTCATGGGGGGTGGCTGGAGCATGAAGCAGTTGATCCGGCAGATCGTGACATCGGCCACGTACCAGCAATCGGCGCAAGTTCGCCCTGAGTTGCTGGTCGATGATCCGTACAACGAACTGCTGGCCCGGCAGAGCCGGCGTCGGGTGGAAGCGGAGATTGTCCGCGATGTCGCTCTGCATGCCGCCGGATTGCTGCATCAGCAGATTGGTGGTCCGAGCGTGCGTCCCCCGCAGCCAGATGGAATTGCCAGCCTTGGGTATGCCAACAGCGTGAAGTGGCAAACCAGCACCGGCACCGATCGATATCGCCGGGGGCTCTACACGTTCTTCCAGCGCACGGTCCCGTACCCCATGTTGCTGGACTTTGACGCCCCGGACTCCAATGTTACTTGCTCGCGTCGTGAGAGTTCCAACACTCCCATCTCGGCATTGACATTGCAAAATGACCCGGTGTTTGTCGAGTGCGCCCAAGGCTTTGCTCGCCGGATTGGCGAGTACCTGACCGCGCAACGTGCGGCCTCTTCAGCCAACGTGGACGATGCGGTCCGCCGCGCTTTTCTAATCTGCCTGGGACGTGAACCTGACCAGGCGGAACTGTCCGCCGTGGCAGGACTCTACGACGAAGGGCTGAAGTTCGGCATTGCCAACCCGAAGGCGGCCGCCGAGATGATCGGTTCGCAAGCGAAACCAGAGGGCATCAGTGACGCTCAATTGGCCGGCTGGACTTTGGTAGGACGGACGCTGATGAACACGGATGAATTCATCACGCGCGACTGATCTACTGAGGGCTGTGGATGCACGACAGGTCTCAGCTCGACGTGACCGACCGGAGTGCCATAGGTGCCATTCCCTCGCGTAGCGTGGGCCTGCTTGACTGATTGCCAATATTCGCCAGTCCGTTTGTTGGATGGCCAGCATCGGGGTTGATTCATTGATCGCCGCTCTGAACCGCATGCCCACGCAAGCGAGAGCATGGCGCCCCGACTCCAAAAAGTGGAGAGCCGGCAAGTCGTGAGATGCACGTATTCGGGGCATTAGAAGCTTGCCCTGGAAAAGGAGGGAAAAGTCTGCAACTTTCCTAAAAGCTCGTCAGCAATTCAACAAAGTCATCGAACCACTTCGACAGTAGCGCAGTACCTATTGGGCCTCGAACAAGGAACCTGTTGCAGTGGAGGGCGTAACAGTGTCAGGTTGTCGCATTCTAAAGTATGCAATCTTACTCTCGATGCTGTGTGTGCCGTTGGGATGTGAAAAGAGTGAAGCCCCGTCAGCAGCAGGACAGACTCAACCTGCGGTGGAGAAGTCTCAGACTGTAGCCGAATTAGCGGATGAAGCAGAACGCAAGTTCATGGCTGCACAGCTGGATGAAAGTTTGGCTGCAATCAACAAGGCACTGGCACTCGACCCGGATTCGGAAATCCCCCTGCTCTGGCGTGCTAGAGTGTACATTGCCTTAAGGAAGCATGAAGAAGCGATCGAGGATCTTTCTCAAATTCTAACTTCTAATCCAAAGTCGGTTGATGCTCGCTGGGAACGTGCAAAGGCTTATTATGAGAATGGTGATTACATCGACGCTGAATACGACTTGAGCGTCTCGGTTCAAACGGAGCAAGGCGTGTCTGCATATAGGGCTTACTCTCTTGTCGATCTTTGCTTAGACCGATGGCATCGATCCATTGCGTCTCTGATGTTGCTGACCGAAGTTCGTGGGAACGCCGAGATTCCGGTTACATCTCACGTCCTTCTGGCGTACGTCTATGCAGGAGCTATGGACTCTCGTGTGCGCGATGGCAAACTTGCCATGGACCATGCAGAAACCGCGAGACTCCTGAGCGAACGAAATACCTCGATCGTTTGCTCCGCGCTCGCCATGGCAAACGCCGAACTCGGCAATTTTGAAGAGGCGGTTGCGTGGCAAGAGAAGGCGAAGACGATGGCGCATGAAATCGAGCTGAATCAAGTTGAAGAGTGGCTCGCGTTGTACAAGTCCGGTCGCCCCATTCGTGCACCAGGACGAGAGCTTGCACAAGGATTTGGTTTTTAGTGCAGGTGCGTCTACGAGCGCAAACCTTCGCGAGAGAGATTGCCACCTTGGGGGAACTGGCTGATACTCAGAATGTCATTGAGCCACTTCGACCCTAGCACGGTGGCTGTTGGACTTCGAGCAAGGGAACCTGTTCCAGTGGAGGGCCTAACAGTGTCAGGTCGTCGCATTCTAAAGCACGCAATCTTACACTCGATGCTGTGTGTACCGCTGGGATGTGAAAAGAGTGAAGCCCCGTCAGCAGCAAGACAGGCTCAACCTGCGGTGGAGAAGTCTCAGACGGTAGCCGAATTAGCGGATGAAGCAGAACGCAAGTTCATGGCTGCACAGCTGGATGAAAGTTTGGCTGCAATCAACAAGGCACTGGCACTCGACCCGGATTCGGAAACCGCCTTGCTCCAGCGTGCTCGAGTATACATTGTCTTGAAGAAGCATGAAGAAGCGATCGAGGATCTTTCTCGAATTCTAACTGCTAATCCAAAGTCGGTTGATGCTCGCTGGGAACGTGCAAAGGCCCACTATCGGAATGGAGATTACATCGACGCTGATCACGACTTGGGCATCTGGTTTCAAACAGAGCGAGGTAATTATTTATATAGGGCCTACTCCCTCGTCGATCTTAGCTTAGACCGATGGCATCGATCCATTGCGTCTCTGAAGTCGCTGACCGAAGTTCGCTGGAACGTCGAAATTCCGGTTACATCTCACGTCCTTCTGGCGTACATCTATGCAGGAGCTAAGGACTCTAGTGTCCGCGATGGCAATCTTGCCATGGAACATAGTGGGAATAGAGGATAAGATAGTGGTGAATGGAAAATAGAAAATGGGGAATGTGGTGTGCAGAAACTGCGAGAAGCCTGAGCGAACGAGGTACCTTGATCGTTGGATGAATTTGAAGTGATGCGGGCGTGACGTGAGGGCGAGCGCGGTGGGCGATGTAAGAGCCGCACCGGTGCGAGGAAGGCTCGGGTCAGGGGGGGGGGGGGGGGGGGGCCCGGGGGGGGGCTGCAGAGCAGGTGGTATGAGGAAGGCCCCTAAAAGGGGCCATGTTGTGTTAAACGTTACTCGAACAGTCCGCGTTCCTGTTCACGCTCGTGTTTCTCCTGGTCCTGGATGTACTGCTTGATCATCGCTTCATCCAACCCCACCGTGCTGACACAATAACCGCGTGACCAGAACGCTCGTCCAAACAAAGTTCCTTGCGTTTTCAGCAACTCGCGATGAACCCGGATCGTACTCTTGCCTTTCAGGAATCCGATCATCATCGCAATGCTGTACTTCGGTGGAACGCTCAGCAGCATGTGAACGTGGTCACTTGCCGCCTTCCCTTCCACCAACTCGACTCCTTTTTGACGGCAGAGCTGCTTCAAGATCTCACCGATCTCTCCGCGAACTCTTCCAAACGTTTTCTTACTCCTGTACTTTGGAACAATTACCACATGGTACTTGCACTCCCACTTCACGTGGGCTTGGCTACGCCAGTCTTTCATGCTAGATCCTCCCTGACCCCACGGGGCCTTCCTCGGGGAGGATCTTTTCATACATACGCAGGAAACGGCAGAGCCTTGTCAATTCTCACCAGCAGAGCTGCTGCCAACACAGCCAGCAACACAAACCGGCGTTGCGCCGGCTGCTGCATCATCGTCACGACATAGATCGCAAGTGCCACAATACAGGCTAGCATGGCGTAGCGCCCCGCCTCGCCTATCCCTGCTTGGGTTCCTAAAGCGGCAACGGCCAGCACGGCCGCGGCGCACAGGGCGGCCGGCACGATTCCGAACAGCCAATTCTTTCGCCAGACGATGCGCGGCCAAATGATCAGTATCATCGGTAAATGAAATCCGATGCCGACGATGTAGGCCGATGCCGTGAATCCATAGTCCCACGCCCGGCACCAGGTGATGAAAATCGCCCACAGGATGATGCCGCTGGCGAGAACGTAGCGGCAGATTTCCACGGCCGGATGGCTCCAGAGCGCCACCACGTTGCGGACGTGGTGAGCGACTTCGTACGGGTTGCCCATTTCCTCAAGCGCCATCGCCACCGCGTCGTCTTCCGTGCGGCCCTGACTGCGCAGAAGCTCGATGTAGTCGTAAATGTTGCCGCGCATTTCGGCGGCGATCTCCTCGGCCTGCGGCCCGGTCAGCCTCAGCGCGGCTCGCATGCGGGCAAGGAAATCTTCGACGGCTCGATACGGTTTGTCACTCATTTTCGCACTCTCGCAGGATCGCGTTGACACTGGTTGTAAACCGCTGCCACTCGTCGACTCGCGATTGCTGGGCGCGCCGGCCGTCCGCGGTCAACGAATAAACCTTACGCTTCTTTCCCGAAGAGGGCGTCACCCACTTCGCGCGAATCAGCCCTTCTCGTTCCAGGCGATACAGCAGCGGATACAGCGTACCTTGCTTGAATTGAAACTGTCCGTTGCCCCGCTCCGCCAGCGACACGAGCACCTGATATCCGTACATCGGCTCCTCACGGAGCAAGGTCAGGATCACCAAGTCTGCGCCGCTGCGCATCAGTTCCGCCGAAAACGTCGATTGAGTCATGTCACGTATACTATGTCACGCATAGCATATAGTCAAGCCCACCCCAGTCCGGGCCTGGGGTGGGCTCTACACGCATCCCTGCGAAGTCCAAAGTGAGCGTCTAAGCGACTCGCTCGTACAGCTGCGGCAAGATGTTCGATCCATGGCGATCATGATTGAGGTCCATGAGGGAACGGCCACCAAGCGGGGTCGCCCAGGTTGCTCGCAACCTGGGTTTACAGGAGGCATTCGCGCACTGGGCAGGGCGAAGAACCTCGAAGTCCTCGCCGAACTTGCCGTGGTACTTAAATGGATCGCCCCAATTCGGTTGTTTCAGTCGTAGCTTGTCAGCGCGTGCTTTCGACCAAAAGCTGTGTTTCGACACTACGGCGATGGTTGTGCCGGTGGACGACTCCGTAGAATCGCCTGAGACCGAATGGCCGGAATTGGTACGAGTGGAACGACCAAGATGCAGCGCATGCGACCGGCAGTTCAGGGGAGAATCGTAGCGAGCGATTGACCGCATCAATTAACTCAACTCGGTGACGCACGTGCGTGTGGTTCGTCCCAGTTGTGTGTGTCACAAGCTTCAACCGTCTTGTGCCCATCGAAAAGTGATGAATGCGAAGTATCCTGCCATCGCTATGCGGATGCCTCGATAAGCGCGTTCGATCAAGGTGTCGTCGATCGTCACGATTGCCAACAGTGCAAGCGGTATGGTAATCGCCATCAATGCGGCAAAAACGTAACCACACCACCGTTGCTCGAACCACATTCCCAACGCGGGCAAGCCGACACATGTGGCCAAAATGTAGTAGCCAGTGATGCCCATCGTCGCCGCAGCGATCGTCGCCACAACACCGAAAATAATCCAGATCGCAGACCAGACGGTCAGTTCCCCTCCTGGTGGTTTGAAGGCCATTGAGTACTCACTCGGACGTTGGTTTCATTTGTCGGAGGAACCTCTGGCATCACTGGGTGATGGCCATGGTGCTTGACATGCTCGATCAGCTTCCATCAAACGCACGCATCGTAGGCGATGCAGCGTCTGTGGGCCATCCATTCTGGTCGGCGATTAGCCAGTCCGGACGCACTCTTGTAGTTCGCGTGGGTTCGAACGTGAAACTTATCAAGAAGCAATGCGCTTGCGACGTCCAAGGCAAAAATCACTGGCAGCACCTTGAGTACCATCTGGCGTTCCCGACATCCGCGACGCTCGTTTGGGACGCCTCTTGTAAACCCACACCAGTTCAGATGTCGTCTGCAACCGCGAGAAATACGGCGTCCGTTGCCCGAACCTTTCTTGCAGTTTCGTCCATCGCGGTCGAAACCGCCAAGACGTCCCAGTCTTGGAAAGCCTCGCTCTCCAGGTTAGAACGAATAGCAGAAAAACCGCTCCCTTGAGTGGAGTTCGCAGCGATGTCAGGTACTTCCCGTGTCGATGGAGCGGCGCGTGCTCCATTCACGAGCGCGTTGATCACCAGAATTGCGTCTAATACTTCGACTCTGCCATTGTTATCCACGTCGAAGTAAGGTCCGGAGGTGGCAGGTTCATTCAAACCACGCTGACCATTGGTAAGAAGTTCGTGGATCAACAGCAGCGCGTCGACAATTTCAATTCTCTGGTTGTCGTCCACATCCTCCAACTGGCGACGCCGATTCAGGAACACCGAGACGGTACTAAAACCCGTTTGCGCACTCAAGTTGATCGCAGCTAGATCCAGGTGTCCGTCCCCATCGAAATCGCCAGGCGTGACGCCATGCGGATATCGTCCCGCGGCGTACTCAACCTGTGGCGCGAACGTGCCGTCCCCTAGGCCTGCAAGGATTGAGATCGTATTGGACCAGTAGTTTGTGGTGACAAGATCCAGTTGGCCATCGGCATTGAAGTCAGCCGCCGCGACAGAGTAGGGATAGAACCCTTCACCATAGCTGATTTCGGTGCCGAACGTATCATTCCCCTGGTTGAGCAGCACCGTAACTCCCTCCACGCCCTCACCCGCTACGATCAGGTCCAGACGACCGTCTTGATTCAGGTCCGCGAAGGTAAAGCCGCCGAATGAATTAGTCGTCGTCAAAGGTATTGTCGAATACGGGTCAAGCGCACTCCCTGAGTTGCGAAACATCGATAAAGAACTATCGTTATTCGAGCTAATGACATCGATGTCGCCATCTCCGTCAAAATCTCCGGCAGTGATCTCTCCCCCGCTGCCCGGAAAAAGGTAAAAATATCCCGATGAGAACCCACCCTCGCCGTCGTTCCAGTGGACTGAAATTCCGTTACGAACTGAGACGACCAGATCAGGGTAGTTATCTCCATTGAGATCCGCCGTGACAATTTCCAATGGTGTAGTTCCCGTTAGATAAGACACCCCCGACGCGAACGTGCCATTCCCCAGGTTCCGCATGACAAAAATCGAACCGTCGAACGGATTCTGCCCTGGATCATTTACATAGACGAGATCCAGACGACCATCGTTATCAAAATCCGCGGCTTTGAGATCTATCGGGAGGCCTGGCGTCTGGTAGATTTGCTGCCGCGCGAAAGTTCCATCGCCTTGGCCGTACTGTATCGCGACTGCGTTATGAATCGGCGTTGCGAGATCGAGATACCCGTCTCCGTCAAAATCCCCGGTCGTGAAACTCCATCCGCTACCACCATGTTCCGCGATCATCCGAGCGGCCAACGTGCCGTTTCCCCGGTTGCGCAAGACTGAGACGGTAGCTCCCGCTTGGCTCCGTTGGCCGGTGGCTAGGTCCACGTGCCCATCTCCGTCAAAATCCCCGGCAGTAACGGAGCGGATATCATTCACCGTCCCATAGCTTACGGGGTCTGCGAAAGTGCCGTTCTGCTGATTTCGAAGGATGGAAACCTCACCATCGTATACGTCAACGGAGACTGGGGCGGGTGGTCCGTCACTGTAGATAGAAAACCAGTTGTAGCTCAAGACAACAATATCTGTATACCCATCCCCATCGATATCTGTGGTCATGACAAAATCTGGGTATAACTGGACGCCGTAATTGACCAGATTTGCAAAAGTTCCGTCTCCCTGATTTCGCAACACTGAGACTCTGGATCGGATGTCGGAATCGACAGGATCATCCGTAATGACCAAGTCCATTCGGCCGTCTCCATCGAAGTCCGCCGCGCTAAGCGAGGAGGCAGTCGACTCCAAGTCGTAGGCCACCTGAGCGGCAAAGGTGCCGTCCCCCTGATTTCGCAACAACAAAAGGTCGCCGCTATTGGCTGCAACTAGATCAAGATGACCGTCCCCATCGAAATCGCCCGCCACAATCGAGAATGGACTGCCCCCGGCTGCGTAGTTCACCCCGTCGGCAAACGTGCCATCGCCCTGGTTTCGTAACACCGAAACGTCGCCACTAGTTCGGTTGACGGTGGCTATATCCGCATGGCCATCCCCATCAACATCTGCCGCGACAACAACCCGCGGCTGACTTCCCACCGCATAAGTCACCTGGGCTGCAAAGGTGCCGTCCCCCTGATTCCGCAAGATCGAGACAGTGTCTGAGCCAGAATTGGCGACGACGAGGTCTAAATGACCATCCGCGTCGAAATCTGCGACATGAACGGAGCGCGGTTCGCTCCCGACGGCGTACGTTACCTGGGCCGCGAACGTGCCATCGCCCAGGTTCCGCAACAACGAAACCGTCCCGGAATCGTTGCTTGCCGTGACCACATCCGCATGCCCATCCCCATTGAAATCAGCCGAAACGATCGCCAGCGGGGCAGTTCCTACGTCATACGCCGGCACGTCAAATCCGAAGCCCTGGCCGTCCAACATGAGACGGGCTTCCAAAGCTTCAAGCTGAGGACAAAAACGATGCAACGCGAAATCGTAGGCAAGACGCGCACGAGGCATCGAACGTGCTTCGTTGCGACGTGAGTGACGATGTTTAGAAGAAAACAAGGAACCTAGTTGGATGCTCATGTATAGCCCAAGTTTAAAGTTGAGGGCAACCCACGGTTTTGTCCGCAGGGCACCCGCAAGCCGAGTATATTCGCAAGGTGGTATCTTCCCTAGGTACAAGATGCGGATTCAAGACCCTTTTCGGCCTGGAGGGCGAATATTTTTTTCGACGCTGGCCATCTACTCCCGGATCGCTCGCGTCAGGCGATCACTCGGGCCCCAAACCGCGTCTCTTGCAGTTCGAGGTGCTTGTGAAGCCCCTGCAGCGCTCCCGCAGGGCGAGAATGATGCAGAGTCGCATAACAGGGTCGCCCAGGTTGCTCGCAACCGGGGTTTACAGGAGGCATTCGCGCACTGGGCAGGGCGAAGAACCTCGAAGTCCTCGCCGAACTTGCCGTGGTACTTAAGCGGATCGCCCCAATTCGGTTGCTTCCGACGTAGCTTGCCTACGCGTGCATTCGACCAAAAGCTGTGTTTCGACATTACGGCGATGGTTGTGCCGGTGGACTCCGTAGAATCACCTGAGACCGAATGGCCGGAATTGGTACGAATGGAACGACCAAGTTGCCGCGCATGCGACCGGCAGTTCAGGGGAGAATCGTAGTGAGCGAATCACTGGCATCAAGTTGCCAGCGCCACCCCATCGCATGACCGCGCAAGCCCCCTGGCCACCCCGCCTCGGATGAACTCGGATGAATTCATCACGGGCGAAGGATCTACTGAGGAGGGTGGCTGCGTTACTTGGCGATTTCAGACACGAAGATCATGGTGGAATGAGCGTCTAGCCAGACCACTTCGCCGGCCAGGCGAGGACCGTCCAGGTCTGGGTAGATGTCCTTGGGGGAGTCGGCCGCGGTATCGACGAAACGCCGCCAACGGAACTGCCGGCAAGCCTCGGGGACGACGAACTCGCGTGGCTTGTTTCCGGCATGCAGCATCATCATCACGTTGCGACTTGGCGGTTCTGCATCTTCATCCGCTACGTCGGGCAGCACGAGCGAATCTGGTCGAACGGCGGCCAGCACGCAGATCAGGCTATGATCATCCCGATGCCAATCCACGTAGGTTCCGGTGTGCGCGTACCAACTCACCTCCGGCAGAGGTGCCCCAGGGCGGAGTTCGCCACTGAGGAAATGTTCGCGTCGCACGGCAGGTTCTTGCCGCCGGAAGCGAATGAGCGCTTGGGTGAACCGGAGTAGCTCTTGGTGCCGTTTGACCAGACGCCAGTCGAAGTAGCTGGTGCTGTTGTCCTGGCAATAGGCGTTGTTGTTGCCGCGTTGGGTACGGTGGCATTCGTCCCCGCTGAGCAACATCGGCACGCCCTGGCTGAGCATCAGCGTGGTGAGTTTGTTCTTGACGATCTTCCGGCGGACGCGATTGATGTTGCGTCTTCGAGTGGCACCTTCGTAACCCCAGTTGTAGCTGTAGTTGTTGTTGTCCCCATCGCGATTGTCTTCGCCATTGGCATGATTGTGCTTGTGGTTGTAGCTGCTCAGATCATTGAGCGTGAAGCCGTCATGCGATGTGATAAAGTTGATGCTGTGGTACGGCTTGCGGCCGGTCGCTTCGTACAGGTCGCTGGAACCTGCCAGACGCGTGGCGGTGGGACCAATCATGCCAGGATCCCCTCGCCAAAATCGGCGGATGTCATCCCGGTAGCGGCCGTTCCATTCTGCCCAACGTGCGGTAGCGAACGACCCTACCTGATACGCCCCGGCGGCATCCCAGGCTTCGGCAATGATCTTGGTGTCCGCCAGGAGCGGGTCTTCGGCAATGGCTTCGACCACCGGCGGATTGAAAGGGGAGAATATGGCCACCCCGGTCACGGCTGAGGATCGAGGCGAGATCAAACCGGAACCCATCTACATGGTAGTTGTGGACCCAGTGCCGGAGACAGAGGAAGATCATCTCGCGGACAATCGGGTGATTGCCGTTGATGGTGTTGCCGCATCCGGTGAAGTTGCGGTAATGGCGTCCGCCATCTTCCAGCATGTAATAGACCTGGTTCTCCAGACCTTTGAAACTCAGGGTGGGCCCGAGTTCGTTTCCTTCGCAGGTATGGTTGAAGACCACATCCAGGATGACTTCGATGCCTGCCTGATGCAGGGCTCGGACCATTTGCTTGAACTCATTGACCTGGGCACCAGGTTCTTTGCCGGCAGCATACCCTCGATGGGGCGCAAAGAACGAGAGTGGGTCGTAGCCCCAGTAGTTGTGGATCTGTTTCTTCTCGCCGCTCCAATCCAGGATGGGGTACTCGTGGACCGGCATGAGTTCGACTGCGGTGACTCCCAGCGACTTGAGATAGGGGATCTTTTCGACCACGCCCAAGTAGGTGCCAGGGTTCTTAATTTTGGCGGTGCGAGATTGCGTGAACCCGCGCACGTGCATCTCGTAGATGATGGTCTCAGAGAGCTTGCGGCGCAGATGCCGATCTCCTTGCCAATCGAAGTGGTCATCGATCACGACGCACTTAGGGGGGCGAAGGATTCCGTCTTCGCTCGGCAAAAAATCTCCGGCCAGGGCTTTTGCGTACGGGTCGATGAGCCGAGCGCGGCCGTCGAACCGATCTCCCCGTTCGGGCGCAAAGGGGCCATCTGCCTGGAGGTGGTAGAGTTGCCCAGCCCCGACTCCGGGGACAAAGACACTCCAGATATCTCCCCAGCGGTCGGTATCGCGATCCAGTTCGACAATCTCGGACGGTTCGAGATCACCGACCCGATCGTAGAGCAGGACGCGCAGCCCAACGGCTCCACGGCTGAAGACGACAAACTGCACGCCGTCTTCGCGGAGCACGGCCCCATAGGGAAGGATATGGGTAAAATCGAGAATGGGGTGGGTCAAGACCATGCGGCCCACTTTCAATGGACGGTGTGACAAAGCCGATTCTGGATGAGGTCGGTTGGTGTTCCCGTAGGAAGCCACCGGATCTGCATCGTTCTTGGCTTTAGGTTCCTGTAAAATGCACGTTGCAATTTTAGGTTACTGGTGGATTGCTCCAACCTATCTGGCTTGCTCTCCTGCGATAAATCCCAGGATAAAACCGTTGCCGCATCGTCGCCGGTCTGGGTATGTTCTCTGTTATCGCAGCAATTTAGCCAGCGTAATCAGGCTATTCGCTGCGAACGGTAAGAAATACTGGTAGTTGACTGAGGTTTCGGCGTCTCTCACGGAAGCCAAGTTTGGTCCACCGATCGGGTGGCTCCATTCAGCGGGCTTGGCCGCGCATGAGTATCTCGCCGGTGCATCTTCGGCATCCGTGGCAATCGGCTTGAGCCGCAAATTGGGAGCTGCCACCGGGGTTACGTTGACTTGACCACCTATTCTTGACCGAATATTATACCACTAAAGATGTTGCGAATTCGGTAAACTGACAAGCGTCTCACGAACCCGGATCTGCTAGCATGGTTGGTCAGGGCTCGTTTCCGGTGCTATGCGGCATCCAGGGCCGCTCGTTTTCACTTTTATTCAGGAGTCCGCTTGCATGCCCGGTCATCGGCGTTTGGAGGTCTCCGAAGTCGGCGATGTGACGGTCGTTCGGTTTGTCGACCGGAGAATCCTTGATGAGGGAAACATCCAGGAGATTGGAACGGAACTGTTCGACTTGGTTGAAGCCCAGCAGCGCGAAAAACTCTTGCTGAACTTCTCGACCGTCGATTTTCTCTCGAGTGCGGCGTTGGGAAAGTTGATTGTCCTTGACAAGAAGGTCAAGGCCAACGGGGGGGGGCTGAAGCTGAGTAACATCCGCCCAGATATCCTCGAAGTCTTCATGATTACCCGTCTCGACCGCGTCTTCGATATCAAAGACGACGAGGCCGATGCGTTGGCTGCGTTTGCTTGATCCCATCCATACCCTTCAGGTTTCAGCAGGGAAGAAGCTTGGCATGATGCCCAGTTGTTCTGCGTCACACGATTGCAGGCAACCACTGCTTATCCTCAGAATGTGAATTCCGCGAAAAGGTTGGTTGTACGCAGAGTGCAATAAGAGGTACGCTGTGGGTCAATTATCCGACGACAGAGTGACAATCGGTTAGCTTGGTATGGTATGGTTGAACTAGTTGGGCCAGTTTTTGAGTTCGTTACGTTAAGCCGTGTTCGCATCAATCGTTCAGGGCCGCTTGGTGTGATGTCAATGCTGGGTAGTTACCCTGGCTACTGAGCCGGGTCAAACCAATTGGGGTATGGCGTGTGAAGGCCGAGGAGCGAATCAACAACCTCGGCTGTCGCTGATTCAACTGCATAAGGAATTCGTGCGTGCCCGACGAATCTGCCAAATCTTCGCCTTCTTCAGGCCCTGCATCTGAATCCACCGATTCCAACGGTGCTTGGAAACTGCACGAGGTCATTCCGAGTCGGTCCGATTGCGCTCGGCCTCTGCTCGACGCAGTCCTCAAGCAATTGGAACATCAGCAGTGGCCAACGAGTGATGTGTTTGGCGTGCATCTCGCGCTGGAGGAAGCCTTTGTCAATGCCATCAAGCATGGGAATCGGCACGACGAATCCAAACAGGTTCACTTCAAATGCGAACTCAGCGCCGAGCATCTGCGGATTGACATTGCCGACGAAGGAGATGGATTCGAGCCTGGCCGCGTTCCAGACCCGACCGACCCCGACAACCTCGAGTGCCCTTGCGGACGGGGCCTGATGTTGATGCGCAACTTCATGTCCACGGTCGAATTCAACGATCGAGGGAACCGAGTGACCATGCTCAAAGCACGTGGTGACGGTTCCGAATCCGACGACTAGTGCACGGTCACTCCTGACAATTCGGGTAGCACGGGCAGCTTTGTTTTGACCTTACGTCAATCTCGGGTTGGGTGCCATGTTGAAGTGGAATCAGAATCGCCACTTGCATCCGAACATGCCCACGCAAGCGAGAGTATGACACCCGAAAACTTTGCCGTGACAAAGCCTAGCTTCGTCTCCTCCCACCTTCAACAAGCACCCCCTCTCTTGCCCCTCAGCGGGTGTCTAATCGCCGGTTCTGGATTGAACACTGCTGGTAATCCAACTGGCGGTGAGACCCACGGTCAGATTCGCTGCGATGGCTATGATCGGTACCCATTGAAAACTAATCGGGTCACCGCCTGACTCATGAGGCCCGAAGAAAAACTGCGAGAACGCGATTAGCACGGCGGTGGTTATTCCCGCGATGGCACCAGCCCAAACTCCAAGTGTGGTGGCGAATGGCACGAACAGCGCAAAGAAGAACAGGCAAAAAATCGGGGTGGTGAGCAGGTTCGAAGTCTTTTGGGTGACCTCGGTGATGTTGCCGGGGATGGCTCCGATGTACGAGCTCCCAAGGATGGCAATTGCACCGATGGTAAACGCCAGGCATTTGGCCAGAATCAGGTGCCCTCGTTCTGTCTGAGGCTTCTTGCCGAATCGATCCAGGAAGTCGGTCATCACCACCGCGGTGATGGAGTTTACGCCTGAGTCCACGCTGCTCATGGCTGCGGCAAACATCGCAGAAACCACGAGCCCTGAGACTCCCACCGGCAGGTGGAACGAAATGTAGTGGGGGAAGATCTTGTCGGCCGTATGCTTCAACTCCAAGTTGGCCGGAAGTTCGCCTGGGTGATGTTGGAAGTAGCTCAGCAGCGCGAATCCGACGAGGGCCAACGTAATGCCGACTGTGGTATTCACGGCAAGTTGCATGCCGTAGGCACGCCGCGCGGCTTGAGCATCGCGCGTGGACATAAACCGCTGGACCGAGGTCTGATCGCCGCCAGCCGTGCAGACTTGCCAAATGAAATATCCCAGCATCGTCCCGAACAACGTCACTCGGGTTGCCGATCGAAGTCGAACAGCGGTTGGGTGTCCCAATTGCTCTGCCACCCGGTGGGAATCCAACCAACTCCTCCTTCTTTGACGCTGATGGTGATGAGTACCAACAGTGCCCCCCGCCAGCGAGAAGGGTGGTTTGCAAGAGTCCGTAATCACCACTTGCCTGCAAACCGCCGAGCGATGTGTAGACGACCGCAATGAATCCTGTCGCCAAGGCGATGTAAGGAATCCAGTCATCGCCGACACCCAACATGGTGACCATCGCCTTGGCTGTGAGAAAAACCAGCAGGGACATCCACACCAGGCGGAGTGCGATGAACATGGTGGCCCCCAGCAAGCGAATGCTGATGCCAAGCTTTGCTTCCAGCAACTCGTACGCACTGGTGACCCGTTGACGCATGTAGACGGGGAGCAAAATATAACCCACCACCAAATAAACGGCGGGAATGGAGAGCAGAGAGGCCAGGTACACAGGCCCTTTACCCAACGATTCGCCCGGCAGTGAGAGATAGCTGATGGTACTCAACAATGTGGCGAAAAGGGATACGCCGATCAGGATCGGATTCATATTCCCGGTGCCAATGAAGTACTCTCGCGTGCTCGTCTGCCGCCGGCTGAAGTACCATCCCAGCCCAATGGTGCATGTGGCGTACAGAAAAATGATGACCCAATCAATGGGGGTCAGTCCGGTCGAGGATTCTTCGGCCGCCCAACGTTTCATCAATCTGATATTCTCTTCGATCCCCTTGGCGTGCGCAGGGTTGGACTTTTGCAATTTGTTGAGATAAACCGCCATGTCACTGTCGTACATCTCGGCAGACTCAGGAGTTCGACCCTGGTCCTTAGTTTCGAACATCCAGTCACCGAGTTGCTGTCGCAGCGACAACAGCGTGGCGGAGAACTCGGGATTGTCCGCCAGGTTGTTGATCTCGTTGGGATCGGCATCAAGGTCGTACAACTCTTCGGCAGGTCGCGTGTCGCGGAACAATAGTTCCTGCACGTCGTTCAACTTCTCTGCCACGTGGTACTTCCGCAATGCAATCAAGATGGCCTTGGCGTCTTTGTAGGCACAAGGTTGCAGATAAGGACGGCCGGGCAGGAAGTTGCGGATGTACTTGAACCTCTTCGTCCGCACCGACCGGATCAGGTCCACGGTTTCGTCGCAACGATCTCGGGCGGCAAAGACTGCTTCGCGCGGTTCGTATTCAGGCGAAAGTATATCCCTGGCCTGCATGTTGGCAGGAATCTTGATCCCCGCCGCGGCCAGTGATAACGCGGCGATGTCAATGTGCTCCACCAGGTCATCTCGCACCGTCGCGGGTTCGATACCTGGGCCAGCCATGACCAGCGGAACATGCAACCCCTCGTCATACAGAAACTGCTTGCCGCGCGCGTGGCTGATGCCATGGTCGGTCATGAACAGCACCAGGGTGTTCTCCAAGACTCCTTCTTCCTGCAGCCTGGCAAGCACTTCGCCCACCATGACGTCCGTCATGCGCACCGAATCCAGATAGGCAGCCCAATCTTGGATAATGTCCGGATGCTGCGGATAATACGGGGGAAGCTCAACCACATCGGTCGTGGTGCGGCTGCCCAATTTTCTTTCCGCAGCGCTGCCAATCTTCTCCCAACCCTGCGCATCTTTGCCGCGCAGCTTGCCCCCGGGTGTTTGGATTTGGGCGAAGAACGGCTGGCCTGGCTTTCGCTCGGCCCAGTCGCTGCCATCGTAGACGGCCGGGTCCCACTCAAAGTTGTAGTCGGTCTTGCCGAGCTTCTTACCAACGGGCCAACCGCTGATGGTGGTGAAGTACCCAGCCTGTTGAAAGAGTTTAGGCACAAGCTCCACATCTTCGGGAAGTTCGATCTTCAACTCGCCCCGCCCGCTCCGGTGGTGGTGCGCGCCGATGCTGGTTTGATACATTCCAGTGATGAACGCCGAACGGCAGGTCGAACAAACCGGGGCGGTGACGTACGCATTGTTGAACTTCAAACCGCGCGCCGCGAGCCGATCAACATTGGGGGTCTCGATCGACGTTTCCCCGTAGCAAGAGAAGTTGGCAGACATGTCGTCCGGAATGATCCAAACGATGTTGGGCCGAGCAGATTCCGCCGGTTCGGCCCCTTGTGTCGAACCGCAGGCGAGCAAGCACAGCGCCAACAACATACCCATGAGCGCCCTGGATGTCATGCTACACCTCGATGTTCTTGAATGGTTGCGTCGAGTCACTCTTAGCTGCTTCGGCCCATTGGGTCCCTGGACAAGTTTGCCAACCCCAGGGTGAACATGCAAGGCGAGCGGTTCGCGAGAAACCACCGGGCACCGGCACTCACAACGTCCCGGTGTTCTCCATGAACTGATAGATCCAGGGATGGATCCAAGGGTTGTGGAAGGCGTAGTTCACGGACAGCACGCTCATCCCTAACAGGCCAAGGGCTCCCCAGCGCCAGAGCGCCCGACCACTGGCCAACGCGTCTGCCGTAGGGATCAGCGCCAAGACCCAAAGTGGGATGAACCAAAACATCCAGCGAAACCCGGCGCAGACACCGCCGTAGTTGCGATCAATCTCCGGCCTGAAAATGTAGAACAACAGGCAGACCACCGTGAGCGAAAGGATCAGCAGCGCCACTTCTTGATAGGGACGCGGACCTCGGCGGAACCAGATGCCGAGACCCACCACGCTGAGCAACCAGACAGGCGTGAGCGAGAAAACGCCATGATGCCCTAGCAGGACGTGAAAGGCGTATCGACCTCGGCAAGGTTCACCGTTGTCAATGCCGATCTGATTGCCAGGAGTCCAGTAGCTTTCGCGCAGCCGGCCAAGCCGATCCTCGAACTTGTACACGTACCAGTTTTGTGCGGGATCGGTCTTGCTGCGGAAGGAGTAGGGAGGCCGCCAGGTGTCGTGAGCCAAGTAGTTGGTCCCAAAGAATGCAGCGACCACCACCGCCACGCCTAGGGTGAACGCCACCAAGGTTTTCCAGGGAGCCACGTAGGTGAGCCCAACCGCCACCGCTACCAAGAACGACAACGCCGGCAATTCGTTGGCTGCGGTGAAGGCGGCCGCCAACCCAGCCAGAAAGAACAGGCCTCCCCGGCGGTCTTCATCAAAACGGATCTTCACCACCGCGTACATGGTGATCGCCACGCAGATGGCGGCCGGCAAGTGGTTGTTGAGCACGATGGCAAACGTGTTGAGAAACGTGGCCAGCGTGGCCACGGCCATCGCAAAGATCCGCCCCCAATCGGTAGTCCCTAGCCGTTCGACCAACCAGCCAATGGTAACGAAGTATAAGATCAGCGGCAGCACGTTGACCACAATCAGCATAGCCCGGCCAATGTCGTACGGATGCTTGCCGAGCGTGGCTCCCGTAAGGCGATGGATCGGCCAATACAAGCCTGCCATCAAGGTTGGCATCAGCGGCGGCTTGCTGGAGTAAAGCCGTACTTGGCCCTGCGAGTTGCGGTGCTGGACCATATCAATGGTATCCCAGCCAGGCTCCCGGACGATGGTATCAATTTCGTACGTTCCCTCTTCGACGAGGGCCCGGATGGTGCACCACCGACTGCGGTCGTTGCCGCTCAGGAAGGGGCGATGGTTGATATCGTCATTGACCGCAAAGATCCGCCCCACCGTGGCTCCCACCGATACCGCAATCAGCAGCCCATAGATGCTCCAGCGAAGCGAGCGGTTCTGCTCAAGCGGTTCGTTCATGGGTTGATTTTTGTTGGCAAGGGTCGGTTTCTTCAGAAATGGAATAAGTATCGGCTTCGCGTCCCATGAAGGCGGTCACCATTTCGGCCAACAGACCGACCGAGACAAACTGCCCTCCCAAGAGCAGTGCCCCCAGTGAGTAGAAGAACACAGCCCTTTCGTGCAGGTGAACTGGCGGACCCAAAGCTGTGATGGTTCTGGACAGCACCCACCACCCGGCCAAACCGCTCAGTGCCAAGCCGCCGATCGTGAACATCATCAGCCCGATGACACCAAGGATGTGCTGAGGACGCTGCCCATAACCGGTAAGGAATTTCACCGTCAGCAGATCCAAAAACCCTTTGATGAACCGCTTGACGCCGTATTTGGAATGGCCGAACTGTCTGGCCCGGTGGGCGATGGCAATCTCCCCGATGCGGAACCCTCTCGCGGCGGCCAGCACCGGCACAAAGCGGTGCATCTCACCGTAAATGCGAACCTCACCCAGCACGTCACGGCGGTAACACTTCATCCCGCAGTTGTGATCATGCAGCTTGACGCCGGTTAACCAGCTCACCATACGGTTGAACACGCGCGAGGGAAACACCTTGTGCCACGGGTCGTGACGGCGCCGCTTCCAACCGCTGACCAGATCAAACTCCGTTCCCATCTCGGTCAAGAAGCGGGGCATCTCTTTGGGATCATCTTGCAGGTCGGCATCCAGCGTAAAGATGAAATCCCCCTTGGCGACATCGAATCCAGCAGTCAGTGCCGCCGCTTTGCCAAAGTTGCGACGGAAGCGAATCCCCCGCACCCGGGGATCTTGCTCAGCCAGGCGACGAATCACATCCCAAGATCCGTCACGGGAGCCATCATCTACAAAGACGATCTGCAGCTCATAGCCTTCGGCGGTGGCAACCGCATCAATCTCTTGATGCAATTTCTCCAGGCTTTCGACTTCATTGTAAACCGGAATCACAGCGGAGATGAACATCAGGTCTCCAAAGTTCGAACGTGGATGCAAACGGAAGGGTAAACCAACTTGGCAGGGCTGCATCCATGCGGACCAAAGGAACCAGTCCGTGTTGTCAGGTCTGCCTGCCTGACCAACTTGTCTTGGGGAGGTTGGGGAGTGTTTTGCCGCCGCCGGCTAAGGGTTGTCTGTGGGAAGAGCCCGATCGCTCCGTTGACGGCAAGCATACATGATACCCGATATGATCAGCTCTGACAGCAACCAGACCAAACGGAGCAGCACCGCAGCGGCCAACGCGTTGCCTTCGCCGTAGGGACGTTCCAGCAATTCCAATAGTACGGACTCTCGAACCAACGCGCCGCCAGGGATCAACGAGAGGAATCCGGCCACCATCGAGAGTGAAACGGCGGCCAACATCAAAGTAAAATTCTCGAGCGGTCCCGCGTCGGTTGCTCCCATGCCCCGCAGTACCCCCCACAGGCTAAGCGCCATCAAACACCAACCACCGGCAATGCCCACCCAACCAAGAGCCAACGTCCGTACCGAGAAAGTTGCCAGCCGCTGGGCCAACTCCGGAGCATTGCGCCCCACTTTGAGCAGGCCAGCCAACCGGCGAAACACCGCAGGGATGGTCGGCACGCCAGCGGCCAACATCAACCCGGCGGCTACCATCCACAAGAACTGCTGATGGCGGAAGTAGATGACCAGCACGCCGCAGGCAAGAAACGCACCCACGGCCATCATGGTCAAGGTTTCATACAGTACGCTCAGCGCCGCGACCGACGTTTGCACCCGCTGGCTGCGTATCAAACTGGTCCGCAAGATGATCACCAACGCCTTGCCAGGCACGTACTTTCCCAAATGCCCTATGTAGTACGCGCGGAGCAGTTCACCCCAGTGTGGGCTTTGCCCTAGCGTGAGAAGTACCCGACGCCAGAACCAGGCAGAGGGAAGCAAGCCAATCAGGTACAAGCATCCGCTGGCCAGCAGCCAGGGGTACTTAAGCGAGAGTTCGTGCTTCCGTAACTGAGCAATGGCCGAAGTGAGCGTTCCCCGCACCGCCCAAAGTACGAGTGCTGCCAACGCCACCTTGAAGAGCAAGGTCCACCAGTTGGTGCGACGGCGCGGGGCCGCCCCAGTTGGGCTCTCGTCAATGCTCGACACGACTCAAGATCCTGCCCTGTTCAACATGTGTGAATGTGGTGGAATGGGGCCGCATCAAAAAAGAATCGTAGGGCAAGACGGCGATCTCACCCTACGATTCGTACGATCCTTGATTTCCGGGAACTCGACTCAATGGAGTCGGTGCCCCCGCATCAGGCCAATTGCGTGATCCCAGGCAGGGCTACCTGGGGAGTTTCGATCGGTCCGAACGTGTAGCTCTTGGGCGAAAGATCTTCTTGGCTGTTGATGGCCTGATCCCAAGTTACCTTCTGACCGGAGTACGTGGCCATCCGGCCCATGATGGCGATCATGGTGCTGTTGGCCATGTAGTGGCCGTTGTTGATCGGCTTGCCGTTGCGAATGCTGGCGAACAACTCGTTGTGCTCCACCTGGTACATGCTAGGCTTCGCCCCACGATACCGCCAAGTGGTTTCGCCGTTGTAAGACTCAATGCTGTGCTTGAGGATTCGGGCACGTCCCTTGGTTCCCAGCACGTAATCTTCGACGTCTCGCGAACAACCGTCCATTTGCCGCGTGTACGAGTGCACGTTGACGCCGTTGGCGTATTCGTAGATCACGGCGTGGTGGTCGAAAATGTGTCCCCACTTGGGATCGGTACGAACTTGCCGACCTCCCAAACCCGTGGCAGATACCGGTGAAGCGTCTCCCAACACCCAGGCCGACTTGTCCAAGCTATGGACATGTTGCTCCACGTTGTGGTCACCAGAGAGCCAGGTGTAGTACAACCAGTTGCGGAGCTGCTGCTCCATCTCACTCCAGCCTGGGTCGTTGCCACGGTGCCAAAGTGTGCCGGTCAGGTAATTCTCTTGAATGCTGATGATGTCGCCGATTTCACCATCCAGGATTCGCTTCATGGTTTCGCGAACGCCGGAGTCGTAACGCCAGCACAAGCCAGAGACAAGGGAGAGTCCCTTCTCTTCGGCCAGTTTAGAAGTCTCAATCACGCTCCGCACGCCAGGGGCATCCACAGCCACTGGCTTTTCGCAGAAGATATGTTTGCCAGCTTCGACTGCCGCCCGAAGTTGTGCAGGCCGGAAGTGGGGCGGGGTTGCCAACAGCACGACATCCACATCGCTATCGAGCACCTTCTTGTAGCCATCGAATCCGACGAAGCAGTGATCATCATCCACGGCCACCTTGTCGCCGGCCACCTTCTCCAAGTTCTGCCGACTGGCGTTCAGGCGATCTTCAAAAGCGTCCGCCATGGCAACCAGCTTGACGTTGGGATCTGCGTTGAGCGCCTGATGGGCCGCTCCGCTTCCTCGCCCACCACACCCAATGAGCCCAATCTTGAGCGTATCGTCACCCGCTGCGTGCACGCGACCTGGGGCGAACAGTGTTCCACTCAAAGCACCGCCGACGAGAGAGCCTCCGACGATGCCGGACGTCTTGAGAAAGTCGCGGCGAGTCGCTTCCGGCTTCGGTTGGTTCGATTGAGTCACGATCGAGATACCTCCGGGTTAAGTAAGGAATGCCTGGTTCGCGGCAAGCCTGCAGACGTCGCGCAGGGTTGAGCCGCGGGGGGGAGTCGCTTCAAGCACTCAGTATACCAACCGAAAACCCCAGGCACCACATAGTTGCACGGGTTGCCACATGCCACATGCGGCCTGACTCAACGCTCAACGCGCCAATAATTTCCGAAATCGGCTAAGCCAGGTAGAATGGCGGTGGGTCTGATCGGCTCTCGTCATGCAGGAGGCTTCTCGTGGGAAAGAAAAAACGGAAAACAGCGAACGATGCCGCATCCGGTGCCGCATCCAGAGAGGAATTGTTGAGCATTGCCCTCGAACAGTACGACGCAATCTTAATGATGTACGAGTTGTACGAGGAGAAGCGCCCTATCATGCTGTTCGACGTCCAGAAAAAACGAATTTATGCCTTTCCTTATCTCGATTTTCGAGCCGAACTGAACGAACGGTCGCAAAGAGTTCTGACGGAACAGTACCAGCGAGCGCTGATTGAGGACCAGATTGTCGTTTTTGTGAAAGACAATGTGAAGCGAACCATGCGGTCGTTTTCAATGGATCGTGATTGATGGCAGGCGATGGGTCTTGAGTTGGATCGGACCACATCAAAATGCAGCGGTTGTCCCAACGGTTCCGCTGCAGTCTACCCGAAACGTTTGCCCCCTAGTCCGCCGTCACACCTCAAAATTAGGGTGGCAATCAGGTTGTCTGCCAGTGTTTCGACCTGATGTAAATCTCAACCTGAGTTTCGTCCGCTGATTGTAGTGGTTGTACCGATCGGCGGCACGAACGGACAAAGAGACTCGGCATCAAACGATGGCTGTTTGGTGCAGATGTCCACGTGGTGTCCACTGAACCGGGAGTTTTTCTCAACGCCGGTTCGCTCATCGGGCTAGGCCGACCAATGCCATCGGGCGTTCGCACCCCTGGCCGACGGATAGAACGCAAACTGTTCTGCAGTCAATGATTGCGGCGTTTCCGGTGACTCCATAAGCCACCTGCCAGGAGAGTTTCTGGCATCTCTCGCTGAGAAAGCGAAGCGAATTCTGGCCGAAAAGGCCACCTGTGACCCAGGCTTCCGATTTTAGCTATTCTGTGCACCTTATAATCAAGTAGCCCCGTGCTTGGTTTGTATTCGACACGTTTCGAGAACAAAAAGCGAAATCCGCATGGCCTTGGATACTTCGTCCATGTCTCTTCCACCTCCGATCGATGGTCCTCCTCTGCTGCCTGGTGGTGATGGGGGAGCGAACCCGAGACAGGGGGTGCCGACATCGATTCCCGTGGGGAGAACTCCCTCGACAGGCTCCACGGCTCCGGCTGCCGGACTGCTGCCGCTGGCGACATCTGACGCCGAGGCTACCTCGCTGGCCGAGTATCAGATTCCCGGCTGGGGAAGCAGTTTGATCGTTCACATGCTGATGATCATCGCCTTGGGTTTGATGATCCCCTGGAGCGAGCCAGAGTCTCAGCCACCGGTGATCGTGGCTTCGTTTGAAACGCCAGGCGACGACGACACGCCTTTGCAAATGCTGGATGCCGCAGTGCAGATGGAGAACTCAGCCATGATGGCCCTGCCGGTGGCCGAGCAGATGGCATCACTCTCAGTGCAATACCCTGGTGAGCCAGCGGAACAGCAAACCGTAGTGGCGACCAATTCCCTAGGATTCGAAGCGGCCCTGCCGCATGAGTTGATGCGCCGTGTTGGAGGACGGGGAGGACATGCTTGGGACGGAAGGTCTCCCAACCGGCGGATGCAGGCGGCGCTGCACGGAGGTGGCACGCGAGAGAGTGAAGCAGCGGTCGAACGTGGCCTGCGATGGCTGGCTGCCCATCAGCTCCGCGACGGTAGTTGGCGGTTCAACCATCACACAGGGCTTTGCCAAGGTCAGTGCCGCAACCCTGGCTCGGCCTCCGCCTCGACGGCTTCCACGGCCTTGGGACTGCTGCCGTTCTTGGGGGCTGGCTACACGCAATTCTCAGGCGAGTACCAGTCGGTAGTGCAGAGGGGGCTCGACTATCTCACGAGTCGGGCGTTGACCACACCGCTGGGCGTGGATCTACAAGAAGGAACCATGTACGCCCAAGGACTGGCGACCATGGCCTTGTGCGAAGCATACGGTTTGACTCAAGACGCCCGCCTCAAAGAGCCTGCCCAAGCGGCTTTGGACTTCATTGTCCGAGCTCAGCATGCGGCGGGAGGTTGGCGTTATGCACCCGGTCAGCCTGGCGATACCACTGTCACCGGTTGGCAGGTCATGGCTCTCAAGAGCGGTCAGATGGCATATCTCAAAGTCCCTCAGGGCACGCTCGAGGGGGTCGGGCGGTTCCTCACTTCCGTCCAAGCAGATGGAGGTGCCATGTATGGATACCAGGGACCAGGGAGCGAACCAACCACTTCGTCTGTAGGTTTGCTATTACGCTTGTATGGCGGGTGGACCGATGAACGCCCCGCGATGATTCGGGGAGTCAGCCACATCAGCGAAGATGGACCGTCAGAAGACAACATGTACTTCAACTACTACGCCACCCAAGTCCTGCATCACACAGGAGGGCCGAACTGGGATCCCTGGAATCACCAGATGCGTGAAATGTTGGTCCGCACGCAAGCCTCACGAGGCCATGAGTCCGGCAGTTGGTACTTTGCTGGCGGTCGCTGCGATGTTGGCGGCCGACTCTTAGGAACTTCGCTCGCCTTGCTGACGCTGGAAGTCTACTACCGATACTTGCCATTGTATCGGACCATGGCCACTGATCCGGATTTCTAGTTCAAGTTTGTCATCACCTCGCGAATTCTCGAAACGGGGCCAGGCTGCCTGGACCTCGACATCTTGCCATGGACAACGCCAACGGCGTGGCCCACTTTCGCAAGCACCGCACATGCCGCGCGCAGTCTCTCCGCGCTTCGCCACTAAGTTACTTTTTTCAAATGACTTACGGGTCGGCATGGGTCGCCATGCCTAGGCGAAACTCCTCCGGCAGGGACAATCTCTAAAAAACCAAACAACTGGTCTGGACGCGTGGCCACCGGTTTGACACACTCCCGCTCCTTTGTGATTTGGAAAGAACGATCATTGTCGGTTCTGGGATTGGTAGCACCATTGTGGCGGCGCCTCCCTGTGCAAGAGATTCCAACGATTCACGAGTGCGGCTCGCAATGTTCCAACGTCGAAAAAGACTCGCGAACCACCATCCTTACTCCCCTTGGGCAGTTTGGTTGGTCGTGCTCATGATCGCGTCGATAGCCGGTGGCTGTGCGCGTTGGAGTTCGCTCAATCCGGATCGAAAATTCTCCATTCCTGATCTCCGTCCCCGCGCTCAATCCACCGAAGCTGGCATCAGCCGCAAGGCGCGACAGGTCGAATCGCATCTCGATCGGTAGTCTCCCTATTCGCGGCCACCGATCCTCGAGTTTGTGAATGTAGCTTTCTGCATGGCGGGCTCGTACGGCCCCCCGCTTCTCGTGGATTTCTTCTTTCTGCTTGCACGCTCCGGCGTTGCCGCTTACGACTGGTCTTAGCATCAGTCGCTCGAGTGCGGTTCATCGGCTGATGCTTTCAACCGAATCGAACCTCCCTTGGGAATTTTGCACCATGCCGTCTCTACAGCAGCTCTTGTCCTGGCGACCTGCTCGCCTGTTGTCTGTGGTCTTCGTTTGCTTGTTCGCGCCACCTTTGAGCAGCGGTAGCCCAGCGGTCTGTGCTGCGGAGAATACCGAGCCGGCGTGTGCCGAAACGCCCCCCTCAGGCGACGCGCTGGTGCATCAATACTTTCGCCAGGAAACGGCTCGGTTGGCTGAGCAAAGCCTGCGCAACGTCAACTCGCTGGAGGAGTGGGAAGGCGAGCAGAAGCAAGCGCGTCGGCAGTTGTTCGAGATGCTGGGCTTGGACCCGCAGCCTCCCAAGACGGACCTCAAGCCGGTGGTTACTGGAATCGTTGAGCACGACGATTACGTAGTAGAACGCCTGCACTTTCAATCGCGGCCCGGTTTGTACGTGACCGGCAATTTGTATCGTCCGCGACAACAGTCCGACCCGCTTCCTGCCATTCTCTACGTCTGTGGACATGGGGGAGAACGTGAAGGGGGAGTTAGCCTGGGCAACAAGACTCACTACCGGCATCACGGTGCATGGTTTGCCCGCAATGGCTACGTCTGTTTGACGATTGACACCCTGCAGCTCGGCGAGATCGAAGGCATCCATCACGGCACCTATGGGATTCGCAGCGGCGGAGATTTCATCCATCGTTGGTGGTGGAACTCGCACGGTTATACGCCAGCGGGGGTCGAAGCCTGGAACTGCATTCGAGCGTTGGACTATCTGGAGACTCGCCCCGAAGTGGATGCCAAGCGGTTCGGCGTGACCGGGCGTTCAGGCGGAGGGGCCTACAGTTGGTGGATTGCGGCTCTGGACCAGCGGATCGCCTGCGCGGTACCGGTGGCTGGCATTACCGATCTGGAAAACCATGTGGTGGATGGTTGCGTCACTGGTCACTGCGACTGCATGTACATGGTCAACACCTATCGGTGGGACTACGCCCAAGTGGCGGCATTGGTAGCGCCGCGCCCCCTGCTGATTTCGAATACGGACAAAGACCGGATCTTTCCGCTCGAAGGCGTGGTTCGTTTGCATGCCAAAGTTCGAAAGATCTACCGCCTGTACGGCAAGGCCGGCAACCTTGGTTTGCAAATTACCGAAGGCCCGCACTTGGACACCCAAGAACTCAGGGTGCACGCATTCCATTGGTTCAACCGGTTTCTCAAGAACGATCGTTCGTTGATTGAGAAAGTGGCGGTGCCGCTCGACGAACGGCGCGTACTGCGCGTGTTTGAGGAACTGCCTGCGGATCAGAAGAACACGGAGATCGACCAGACGTTTGTCACTCTGGCGAAGGCTAAGGTTCCGGAGGACGCCAGCAGTTGGAATCAGATGCGTGACGGTTGGTTGCAAGGTCTCAAGGAGAAGTCGTTCCGCGGATGGCCCAGCGAGCCAGAGTCGCTAGACGTCAAGCAATGCTTCACCGCGGACAACGGCGGGATCACCCTCAGCAAGTACGAGTTTGCGAGCCAGAGCCCTTACCGATTGCCGCTGTACGTAGCACATCGCGCTGGTCTTAAGAAGTTCGATCTTGTGGTGCTTAACGTTTTGGACGAAGCAGGTTGGAAGGAATTTCAGCAGAGTTACGCTGCTGGGTTTCAAGCAAAGTTGGGCATCGCCAACGAAGGGGACGAGAACGCTGACGGTGCAGCATTCAAGCAACTGCAAGGCATGTTCAAATCCTTTGCTTGGGCCATGGCGTACGTTCCCCCACGCGGCGTTGGTCCGACAGCCTGGGATGACAAAGAGCGCAACGTGACGCACAATCGCAGGCGGTTCATGCTGCTAGGGCAAACGCTCGATGGCATGCAGGTCTGGGACGCGACCCGGGCGGTCGCTGCACTGCGAGAAACCCCCAACATGCCGGGCACGCAACTGTGGATGCAGGGTGAAGACAAGATGGCCGGCGTGGCGTTGTATGCCTCGCTGTTTACGCCGGACGTGCACCGGATTGACTTGCATCGTCTGCCAAAGTCGCATCATGACCGTCCTCAGTTTTTGAACGTGCTGCGAGTACTCGACATGCCTCAGGCGGTCGCGCTGGCGGCAGAGAAAACGCAAGTGCGTTTGTACCAGGACCAAAAACCTGGTTGGGAGTATCCGCAAGACTTGGTGGAACGACTAAACTGGGACAAGAAGCAACTTCAAGTACGAACTCCCCGCGCAGCCAATTAGCGAGAGGCCACGATGGAGCGTAGTCATCACGGCTCCGTCGTGATCCAAACCGTGTCGCTTAGAACACCGAGTCGACCTGGTCATTTTGAGAAAAAGCGACCTACCAACAGTTCCTTCCTCCCAAATTCCTTCCGAAGTGGTGGGCAGTCACCCGCCTGCGAGATTGTTATGCGAATCTGGATTGCGTTGATTGTGTTGTGTGCCACGGCGGTCGGAGAAGCCGTACGGGCGGATGAGGTTCCCAGCAGCTTCAATACGAAGGAGCGGGTTGCGCTGACAACGTCGCGCGTGATTGGTTCGCCTGAGCCACCGCTTCCGTATCAGGTTCGCCAGGCGTATACCGCACTCGAAACCAAGCGGCCACTTGCCATTTCGCATGAAGTCGGTACCCGTCACTTGCTGCTGATTGAGCATCTCAGCAAAGGGGGGCAGATCGTGCGAGTTCGCGGTGACGAAGAGAATCCGCAACGGGATGTGCTGCTTAAGCTGGACGATGTGATTTACGGCATTGCGCTGCATCCCGACTTCGAGCAGAACGGTTATCTGTTTGTCGGAAGCAACGGTCCCCAGGTCAACGACGAGGCGGAATCCGAGGGTGATGAAAAAGTTGAAAAGCCCGAAAAAAAGACACGCGTGACGCGGTTTACGGTTGACCGACAAGCGCCGTTCGCCTGCGATCCCAAGTCAGGGAAGGTAATCATCGAGTGGCTTTCCGATGGCCACAACGGAGGGGATCTGGCGTTTGGTGCCGATGGGATGCTCTACATATCTTCCGGTGATGGGACTTCAGACTCTGACACGAACCTGGCCGGTCAGAACTTGACCCATCTCTTGGCCAAGGTCCTGCGAATTGACGTCGAGCAGCCAGCCGAAGACCAGGCGTACCGCGTCCCAAAAGACAACCCTTTTGTCGGCCAAGAGGGAATCCGCCCAGAGACCTGGGCCTATGGATTTCGAAATCCCTGGCGTCTGCATATTGATCCCAAGAGTGGTGATCTCTGGATCGGCAATAATGGCCAGGACCTGTGGGAGCAGGTCTATCTGGTCAAGCGGGGAGCCAACTACGGTTGGAGCGTCATGGAAGGAGGGCACCCGTTCTACTTGGACCGCGAGCAGGGGCCGACGCCGTTTTCCAAACCGATTGCTGACCATCCCCACGCCGAAGCCCGATCGCTGACCGGCGGCGTTGTCTATCACGGCCAGAAACTGCCTAAGCTACAAGGGGCCTATATCTACGGTGACTACTCCACGGGTAAGATCTGGGGAATTCGCCACAAACGCGGCAAAGTCACCTGGCAGCAAGAGCTGGCCGATACCAATTTGCAGATCACCGGATTCGGCACCGATGCCGCGGGTGAGTTGCTGGTCGTTGATTATGGTGGAGCTCTGTATCGGCTGGAGCCGAGGCCTGAAGAGACCTCCTCGCCGCCCCCCTTCCCCAGGCTCTTGAGCGAGACTGGGTTGTTTGCGTCGGTGCCGGAGCATCGTCCTCAACCGGCGCTGATTCCTTATTCGGTGAACGCCCCGCTTTGGTCAGACGGCTCTCAGAAAGAGCGATTCATCGCGCTACCGAACCTGGAAACCATCAAACTCCGCGAGACCTTTGGCTGGAATTTTCCAGATGGTGCGGTGCTGGTCAAAACATTCTCCATTCCTACGGCGCAGGGTGAACCGGCCATGCGGCGGATTGAAACCCGCCTGTTCACCAGGCAGCAAGGGGAGTGGCAAGGTTATTCGTACCGCTGGAATGACGAGCAAACGGATGCTGCCCTCGTTGACAAAGCAGGGCTGGACCACACCTTTGTCATTCCAGAAACCGTCGCGGACCAGGGAACCAAGCTGCTCAAATGGCACTTTCCCAGTCGGGCGGAGTGCATGGTTTGCCACAGCCGGGCTGCCAATTACGTGCTGGGTCCCAGCACCCTGCAGATGAATCGTGACCACCAGTACGGTGACGAGACCATCAATCAAATCGAACTGCTGGAGCAATTAGGCGTCTTCGACAAACCTTCCAAAGTGGCGGTTGAGGAACTTCCCCGGTTGGTCGATCCTTATGATCCCAAAGCGGATCTGAACCTGCGGGCCAGGAGCTATCTGCATGCCAACTGTGCGAATTGCCACATTAGGGCCGGAGGTGGCAACGCGCAGTTCGACATTAACTTTGCCATTGAGCCAGAGAAAATGAAGCTGATCAATTTCCCGGCGTTGCACAAGTTGCCAGACCTTGACCGGGGACTGCTGGTCAAACCGCAAGACCCCCTGCACTCGGCCCTGCTGCTGCGCGTCTCGCGTCGCGGACGAGGACAGATGCCGCCGCTGGCTTCCAACCAACTGGATCAACAGGCCATTGAGCTTCTCAAAGCCTGGATCGAGCAGATGCCGGCCGAGGCCAAATAGCCCAGGTTTGCCAAAGAATTCGCCTCCCTCAATCAGCGGGCATTTGGTTCCTTCCGTCTCGGTCGATAGAATGGAACCCATCATGGTAGTTCGATCGGTTGGATGAAACTTTCCGGCGAAGTGCCTGCGTTCCGTGAACCTGAGGGAGACTCACACTGTGATGCGTCGGATGTCGTACTGCTGCGCAGCCCTGGGATTGCTGCTACCTGCGATGCTCTGGGGAGAAGAACCGTGGAACCGGTTCCGCGGGCCCAACGGTTCGGGCGTGGTTCGGACCGACCAGATTCCGACCCAATGGAACGCAGACGATTTCAATTGGCGGGTCGAACTGCCAGGACAAGGGCATAGCTGCCCAGTGCTCTGGGAGGACCGACTGTTTGTCACGTCAGGGAACGATCAGTCCGGCGAACGAATCGTTCTTTGCTTTGACGCGGACTCCGGCAAGCAGCTTTGGTCCAAGAGTTTTCCAGCGGTCAGTCACGGCAAGCACGCCTTGAACAGTTTTGCCTCGGCAACCCCGGCGGTCGATGCCAAACGGATCTATGTGTGCTGGGCGACGCCGGACCAGTTCGCCGTGGTTGCCCTCTCCCACCAGGGGCAACTGCAATGGCAAACGGACCTGGGCGGGTTCAAGGCAGGGCATGGATTCGGCACCAGTCCGATTGTGTATGGCGAACTGCTGGTTGTGCCCAATGAGCAAGAAGGGGACAGCACGCTGGTTGCCTTGGATGTCTCAACTGGCAAGATTCAATGGAAGGTGCCACGTAGCAGCAAGGTTACCTACTCCACCCCTTGCGTGTTGAGCCAGCCCGACGAGCCCGACTCGCTGATCTTTACCAACTGGCAACACGGCATCACGGCGATCGATCCGGCCAATGGTCAAACCCGCTGGGAGCAAAAAGTTTTTGGCCCCGAACAGACCGAAACGGCCATCGGCTCCCCTATTGTCTATGGCAACATGGTCGTGGGCGCGGCCGGATGGCTGACGCGCGAGAAGCGAATTGTAGCCCTGCGGGCACCGGAGAAGGACCGCCCTGCCGAGGTGGCGTTTCAGTTCGAACGCCGAATGCCGCTGTGCACCACGCCGATTGTCGTGGGCAACCTGATGTTCTTAATCAGTGACGAAGGGATCGGAACTTGTGTCGATGCCCGCACGGGGCAGGTACACTGGCAGCAGCGGATCGGTGGCACCTATTACGCGTCGCCGGTTTCAACGGGCACCCACATTTACTGCGCCAGCACCCAAGGCGACGTCGTCGTGCTGGCCGCAACTGCCGAGTTCAAGGAAGTTGGCAAGAGTCCCTTGGGCGAAGGAACACATGCAACTCCGGCCATTGCTCGTGGACAGATGTTCTTTCGCACTTTTTCCCATTTGATGTCGCTCGGAACCAAGTAGAACTCAGAAGTGATAACTGCCTGTCGTGCAGCCTTGGGGTTGTCCGGCGTTTGGCCATTTTGATTGCTAGATCAACTACTCCCATCCCTTACAGGGAGCGAGTGCATTGGGCATTCCAAAGCCAGTTTGTGTTCGAGTCCGCCCTTGGTCTCATACGGCGTTGTTCGTGATAGTGACCGTCGCTGGAACACTTATCAACGTCCCCCGGCCATCGGCTGGGCAGGATCAGACACCCGTTGCTCCCCAGGTGGGTCGTGGTGAGGTTCAGCCTGCGCGCGCCCTGGAACAAGCGGAACTCGCGCGTCTGATTGAGCAGATGGGAGACTTGGACTATCAGGTGCGTCAGCGCGCCACCGACCAATTGATGCATGCGGGACTCGAGGCTCAAGTGCCGCTGCAAGAAGCTTTGAAGCATGCAGATGCCGAAGTCCGGCGACGTGCCCGACTGGCGCTCAACCGCCTGTTGGCCATCGATTACGAAGCGCGCTTGGCTCGCTTCCATGCGGATACTGCCGGGCGTGACGACCACGACCTGGAAGGATGGGCTCGCTTTCGCGAGACGGTTGGCAGCAGTCCTGCCGCGCGCGAACTCTTCTACCAAATGCACAAGGCTGAGTCTGGCCTGTTGATCACCGGCGCTTTGGGAGGAAGCCTGGCCTCGCAGACTCTGGAAATGCGCGTGCAGCAGTTGCAACAGGTACTCCGGGACCGTGACCCAAAACGCCGGGGCTCCATCTCCCCGGAGACCGTCTGCAGCGTGCTGTTCGTCGCTTCGGATCAGACCTTGGAGTTTAACGACGCCAATCTGGTTCAGATCTTTCCACTGCTGAACTCGCAGCAATTCTTGAACGAACTTCGCAACGGCAAGCAGAAAGAGGTCACGCGAGCGGTCCTAGGGACCTGGGTAGCCAGACCCGCTCCGGCCGCCGTGACTTACGGTAACCTCCGGCTCGCGATGCAGTTTCAACTGAAGCCTGCCCTGGGGCCTGCCGTGATGATGCTGGTGGACAAGAAGCAGAACGCCGTGCACCGGCAGCATGGCGTGCTGATGGTGGGCATGGTGGGTGATCGGACGCATCTGCAAGTGCTGGAGTCTCAACTGACCGACGAAACCGTCTGCACGCGGCAATCCGTCACCATTGACAAGAAGCGTATCATCGTGACCACGGAACTTCGCGATGTCGTACTGGCCGTGTTGATACATCTCACCGGACAGGACCACAAGCAGTATGGATTTTCGAGAATCAGTAAGAACGCCCAGACCTTGTTCACCACCAATACGTTGGGGTTTGATGACGCAGAACAGCGCAAGAAAGCGCTCGAGCGCTGGGCCGATTGGCGAAAGAATCATCCTGTCACTGAGAAGCAGTTGGCCCTGCCAACCCAAAAGCTTCCTGGTGGTCCGGTAGGCGTCAATCCACTCAGTATTCGCGTACCGGACGAAGACGAACGGATCGCCAATTTCTTTCTGTCGAATCGGGGTGCCGCACTGCAGGTCATGCAGATTGAGCCGCTGGTGCGGGATCGGCAGTTCGCGCTCGTCGTGCGGTTGCTGGACGAACTCCTGAGTTCGGACGCCGACCGTTCTTTCGAACCTCACCCAGGTGTGTCACTGCATCAAAGTTTGCGATTCACGGCTGCCCGATACCTGCGGCAACTTCCACCCGCCGGGATTGAGGCGTATCGTCTGTTTTTCGAACCACACGCTCAGCGGCAGTTGGATCTGGCCCTGGAGTCCGGCCAGTGGGAAGCGTTGCAAAGCGTTGGCGAGCGGTTCTTTCATACTCGCCCCGGTAGCGAAGCCTGGCTGCTGTGGTGTGATGAGCAACTTCGCCAAGGAAAGTGGATTCAGGCAGCATTGGGCTACCAGCGACTGCGGGATGATTCTCCCTGGAAGAGTGAGTATGAGCCCGAGCTTTCGCTCAAGTTGGCTCACTGTTGGCTACAGTCCGCCTCAAGACAAGACCTGCGGCGGGCCATCGACAACTGGCGAACTCCAACGCCGGTGCGCGTGCAACTTGCAGGCGAGGTTCTTCAACTACCCAACGAACCGGCGGTGGCCGCGTGGATGAACGAACATCTGGCTGGTGCCGCGCAGCCAGCATCATCCGCAGCAGCGGACGATTGGGCCCTGGATGGGCACAACCCGGCGCACAACCCTGTGGTGGATTCAGGAGCCCCCTGGCTCGAGCCTCGCTGGGAAGTATCCAATTTTTCGGGTTCCGAACTCTCGGCAAGCGGGGACCTCTCGCCAGCCAAGTACCAGCAGCAGATGCTCAAGGTGCACGGCCAATTGCAACTTGCCTATCAACGGCAAGGCATTCCTGCCCTACCTGCCAGCAAGCCGCTGGTCTTGGGAGATCGGGTGGTGACGCGAACGACCAGTGCTCTAGTAGCATTCGACGCAACGTCCGGAACCATGCTGTGGAAGTCCACGTTCCGAGACTCTCTGGATTCGCTGTTCGCGGACGCGGGCATCCATTCCTTTGCCGATTCGGACAACGTGGTTCAGGCCATCGAAGATCGTTTGTATCGCGACCGGACCTTTTCAGAAATGTCCAGCGATGGCCAACGGGTCTATGGGCTCGAAGACCTGGGCGTTTCTGCCGGTCTGACCAGCACTCGATTGGTGGTCATGCCAGATGGCCGCCGTCGTCTCGACTCAGGCTGGCCCACCGACTTCAATCGACTCACAGCTTACGACGTGCAAACCGGCAAGCTCTGTTGGGAAATGGGGGGGCCTCCCATCGATCAAACGCTTGACCAGGCCGGGACCTATTTCCTGGGGGCTCCGTTGCCGCTCGCCGGACGGTTGTACTGCATTGCTGAAGTGGAGGAAGAGATCCGCCTGCTGGTGCTTGATGCCGAAGACGGAACCTTACTGCAGTCGCAGCTTTTGACAATGGCCAGCAACGATAGACTCCTCCAAGGCTATCAGCGTCAGTATGGAATTTTGGCACGCATGCCGCGGCGGTTGGCTGGCATCACGCCTGGGTATGCCAACGGCATGTTGATCTGCCCGGTTGGATTGGATTCGATCATGACCTTGGACATGGAGACGTTGGTGCCTCGCTGGGCTTTTGGCGATCCTGCCATGGACGGCAACCAGGGGCAAGCTGTGCTGCTCAACCGTTTCTTTGGCGGGTTGCAGCGCAATGTCTACGAACGGGGTAAGAGCTGGGCCGAGTGCGAAGTCGTGGCCGCTGAGAACCGCGTTTTGTTCGGAACGGATTCTGGGGAGTTGCTATGCTTCGATTTGGAATCTGGCGATCTGCTTTGGCGACGCCCACGTGGCGACTCGCTATACATTGCCGCCGTGCTCAATCACGCACAAGGCATCGGTGGGATTGAGCCGGCTACCGCATACGTTGTGCTGGCTGGTCCGAGCGAGATTTTGGGCGTCAGTTTGGCAAGTGGCGAAACGGTTTGGCAGACGTCGTGGGATGGTGGCGGAACGGTCAGTGGACGCGGCTACCGCCATGATGCGGTTTGCTTCTTCCCTCTTTCCAATGGCGAAGTGTTGGGAGTCAACGCCGTGACCGGGGAGATCGCGCAGCGTTCGCTGGGAGTTCGAAACGGCGTGCCGTTCGGAAACCTGGTGGCATCGGCTGCCGGTATCTTCGCCCAAAATACCGCCCGACTTGCAGCTTTCGGTTCCCTGCCAGATGCCTTGCAGGTGGCACGCACGGAAGTGAACGCTGCTGGCAACAAAGTTACCGTCGCACAGCATGCACGCCTGGGGCAGTTGCTTCTGAACCAGGGCGAGGTCTGGGAAGCACTGAATCACCTTCGGACTGCCCACCAACAACAGCCCAGCGAAGCGGTCACCGCCGACCTGCGTCAAGCGGTGCTTGCCGGATTCGCCCAGGATGATCAACGTGTGGCCGAGTTGGCGACCGAGTATGGATCGTGGTTCAAGTCTCCTGAGCAGCAGCGACAGTTGCAATGGGCGCTGGCATCGTTCGCCCGCCGCAGTGGCGATCACGAACTGGCCTTCTCACGGCTTTTGAACCTAGGGCAGAACCTACCGGGGAAAATCGCCGCTGATGACGAAGCCATGATTGCCGCGGGAGACAACTGGATTCACCCTTCGCAAGCGCGTGACGTCCGAACTCCGTGAACTGCTCGAAACGGCCGAGCCTGCTCACCGGGCCAAGATGGATGGGGAAATCCGTCAGTGGCTAGCCACGGCCATGGATTCCAACGAGCCAGAGCAATTGCGCCGCTTCCTGCGCGTCTTTCCACAAGGGACTTGGGGGCGTGCGGCACGGCGACGTTTGTGGGACCACTTGCCGAGCGACACCTCGCCGCTCGATCGCGAATTGGTACTGTGGGCGTTGCTCAATGATGGTGATGTTCAGCCCAGCCAACTGGTTCTGGATACCGACCATACGTCGGAAGAGTTGGCCGAGACGCAGGGCTGGGCCTGGTATCAGCTTTCGACACATCTTCGTAATCAGAAACGTCTGGCCGAAGCGGCCACCTGCCTGGCTCCACTCGCCGGTCCGTTTGCTGACAAAGTGGTTCACAACGGTCAGCTTGGGAGCGAGCGCATTGCCGCGTTGCC
The DNA here is from genome assembly GCA_942492195.1 of uncultured Planctomycetia bacterium. Lineage (GTDB taxonomy): Bacteria > Planctomycetota > Planctomycetia > Pirellulales > S012-138 > CALOEH01. The sequence continues at coordinate 68,358 of CALOEH010000175.1, forward strand.
GGACAACGACCCCGTACGCGCTTTGGCCGCTGGTGCCCAAGCCTGGCCCACCGGCAAGATCGAGGTCGAAAAACTCAAGGGTCCGCGCGCCCAAGGGCGCCAGTATTATCCGGCCGTGAGCAAGGCGGCCGGTCCCTATACGTCTGGGGCTGGACTCTTAGGAGATCTGCAGATCCTGATTGACCCACAGCAACAGAAGCTCGCTGCCAGTGATGTTTGGGGACGCCAGCAGTGGACCGCTACGCTGCCCAACCTTCCCAACGCCGATAAGTCTCCCATCAACCGTGCCATGACCCAGTTGGAATACGAAGGGCATCTGATTGTTGCCCGGCAAGGTACGTTTCTCTTTGGCCTCGACGCCCTCTCCGGCAAGTCCCTCTGGTCGCGTGACCTGCTCGAGGTCTTTCCAGGCGAACAAGTTCAGCGACACGTTGGAGGAAGACCATCGCCCCGGATCGGCGGACTGCCGCAACTGCGTCTGTACGATCGAACCGGCAACGCCATCGGAGATATGGGGGCGGTTGTCAATGGACATATCGCCGTGCAGTCGGGTCGCAAGATTCAGTACATCGACGCGCGTACTGGCAAACCACAATGGATCCGCAACGGCATGCCCGAAGGGGCTGACCTGTATGGAGACCGTGAATGTATTGTGGTCCAGCCTTGGGTGGGGCCCAACAGCCTGGTGCTTCATCCAGATGATGGAAGCATCCTGCACGAGGTTGAGAATCGTGGTGCTGAGAACCTGGTTACCACCATCGGGCGGTTTGTGTTGACTTGGGAACCAGAAAAGGACCAAGGTCAACTCATCCTGTTCGATCCACTCCGGCGCGAAAACGTTTGGCAGGCAACGTACGATTCCAACGCTCAGTTCTGGCGATGTGCCCACGATGAGCTCGCCATCTTGCAGCGAGATGGCACCTTTTGTGTCCGAGGAATCCTCGATGGCCAACCTCGTCTCGAAGCGCAGCTCGACGCCGAACCAGACTTGACGCATCTGTTCGTATTTCGTTCGGCCCAGCATTACGTGGTGCTTGCAAATCGCCCCCACCGACATGACTTGAACGTGATGAACGTCAACGCCCTAGGGCATTTCGCCAGCCCTCCGCTGAACGCCGTGGTTTACGGACTGGACCGCCAGCGTGGGACCCAGGTTTGGAAAACGGTGGTCGACCGGCAAGGTCTGCTGCTGGACCAACCTCACGAACTGCCGATTTTCACGTTCGCCTGCCGCATCTACGAACCCATCAAGAACAACCGGCGGCGTTCGTACAGTGCCGTCAAATGTCTTGATATTCGCACCGGTGCCATCGTGCATGAAGAAGAGATTGCCACCTCCGCCGCCTACGTGCAGTTCTTGGCAGATCCGGTCAAGCACGAACTCGAGATCCGCACCCAGTCCACTGCCGTCAAGTTCACATTCCACGCCGAAAAAGCCGACACCGCTCAACCGTAACGCCAACCATGCCGCACCACTTGCCTGCTCGCGAAATGAGTCTCCACCTTATGAAACGCCATCTTTCTCGAATTTCTCTCTGCGCCTGCGGTGTGGCGTTGGCGCTCCTGCTGGCCGCTGAGCAACAGCCTGCCCTAGCCGAACCGCCGACTTCTGCGCAAGGTCACGACTTCCGAACCTTCTTTGTCACCCGTTCGCTGGCGCACGAGCGTTTGCTGCCGTTCCTCCGCGAGGCACGCCCAGAGATCGTTCAGGTCGGCAACTATGGGGCCATGTTTCATGGTTATGCCAACCATGAGAAGTCGACCGGTTGGCCCATGAACCTGCCGGTTGCTGGCGAACGAGCAGCCCTCAAGTTCCAGCGCACCCTGAACGAAGCGGTGCATGACCTGGGACTCACTGCCGTCGGCCACTTCCGCTTGATCAAGGCCATGGGCAACTGGAAGGAGCAAACCGGGTTTGTCGAGTACTACAACAAGCAGTGGCCCGAAGATCTGCTCGGCCCCCGCCCTCATGCCGACCTGCGCGAACTGCTGCAACGCACCGCTGACGGAGAGCCGATTCAACTAGGGCGATACAATCAGTCTCAGTTGGGCTTCTGCGTATCGAGCCCTTATGCGCGGCAGATGTTCAAGGCCATGCTCAAGGTGGCCGTGGACAACGGTGTCGATGGGGTAATGACCAATTTCAACTACCGGTTTGCTTGCGCCTGTCCGCATTGCCAAACTGCCTTCAAAGGTTGGCTGCAGCAACATTACAGTCCCCAGCAACTTCAGGCGAAGCTCGGGATCCAGAATCTTGACAAGCACACCTTCGAAACCTTGCCGGCCAACATCCCAGGCTACCCAGACCCGGCCGAGGCTACCGAGTTGGACTGGGCCGCCAAACGCTGGGGAGCCGAACACTTCAAACAGATGTTCGACGAGATCTTCATCGACTACGGTCGCACGTTGAACAAGGACCTGATCGTTGGCCAGTGGAACCATTTGGGACACGTCAGCATCTCCGAAGAGCGGGCGTTCACCCCCATCGAGTCCTGGTCCCAGGGTGAAGACTACTTCTGGTACTCGGGCGGAGCGTCGTTTGTTGGAAAGAATCTGAATCTCAGCGAACACAAGGCTGGAGACGCCTGGCTAAGTTGCCTGTACACGCGAGAATTGAGCGGACGCAAGCCGTTTGTGATGGGCAAGTACGATGGGATCCGCCTCGAAGCCAGCATGGCCGAAGGATACGCCACCGGTGGCCTCGGGATGGGGCGATACATGCGTTTCGAAGACCCGGTTGGCTACGATGTGCTGGTACAGTACCTCAACTTCATGCACCAACATCGGAATCTCTACGAACAGGCCACCCCCTATTCGGACATCGCGCTCGTGCTTCCCCGGCAGAGCGTACTCAACCGCCATGGCGAGTCACTCAGCACGTTTCGTTCGCTTGGGCAGGCGTTGGTCGAAGATCAAGTGTTGATCGACGTGCTGGCAGATCAAAGGATTACCAGTGAACGACTGGCCGAGTATCCCGCGGTGATTTTGCCGGATGCCGTTTCGCTTTCGGACAGCCAACTCGCCGCACTCAGCACCTACGCGCAGCACGGCGGCAAGGTTTTAGTGGTAGGAGATGTCGGCACCATCGACGAACATGGCGATCCTCGGGCGGAGGTCAAACTTGCCGGTGCCAGTGAGATTGGGACGGCGGCGATTCCGGCAGATATTCTCGCTGGCAGAGTCGTGGCCCATCTTAAACGGCAAGGGTGCGTGCAAGTCGACAGCCCTTGGACGGTTCGAGCCAGTGCCTATCAACAGCCGGGCAAGTTCTTGCTTCATCTGGTCAACTACAACCGTGCCGAAAATGGCCCCAAGACATTGCGTGGCCCCGCGGCCGAAGTTCCCATTCCGGAAGAAAATATCTCGGTCAATCTGCAGCGCCGTCGCTCGCAAACGGTCACTCGCATTTCGCTCCATGCTCCCGAGGTCAAAGAACCAGAGTCGATTCCGTTTGAAGTCGTCGGCAATCAAGTCAAGTTCACGGTCCCCACGATTCGCGTCTACGGAGTACTCGAAGTCTCCTTGCAGGATCCGGAGAAGTAGCCAACCGACTCGCGTGTTATCA
>CALOEH010000176.1:0-18848 GCA_942492195.1 uncultured Planctomycetia bacterium
CCTCAAGGCGGCCGATTTCAGCGACATATAGTTTTTCATCGAAGTCCTAAACCCGTCACATCCGCAAAAAATGATGTTGCCTTCCCTATTCCCTGTTAGTGCCCATAAATAAATTGCACCGATGCAACCCATTTTCGCCATCGTTTCTGAGTCCTTGAATTAATGGTTTTTTTCCGAACGGCCGCTTGGTTGGTTTTTCGATTGTGCCCGAAAATTGGAGAATAATAGATAACAATCTCAATTTGTTTTATTTTTTTCTTGCAATCGACAACGACAGTGTGCCAATTATATGCTACTGTAAAAAATGAATATAAATTATTTTTTAGATTAGGAAACCACCTGATTATGATCGGCCGGCGTCCATATCAACGAACAATAATCGAATAGACACCACATTCGAATCAGCGACGGCGGATTTTAACCGTATATGATGCAAGAGTGTCTCTAATAGGAAAATTTTTCTATAGAAATAAATGCATTTCAATACGAAAAAGCTTGGTTTCCATAAAATTTCAAGCGGTTTATGATACACCTTAAAATATTTTGGCGTGAGACACTTTGACCGCCATTCAGAAAATGGCGCCTGGAATTTTCAATTAATAACAATAGGACGAACAAAAAACAGGGGATGTTGAATGGAAAGCGGAGCGCCCGTTAATGCTGGCCTTGAAGCGCATGGCGGTCGCTAAAAAAGTTGTTCGGTACAGATTTTGCTTTATTAAGTTTGAATTATATTCATACGTGCAGCATCGGTATGACATGATTCTTTTCTTCCTGCGAACACGGTAATTCGCATCTCAGGAATTACTGCCAGTCAATATGACATAGCGCCAAGATGGCAGCGAACCCTTTGGTTTCGATGTAGCTGCATTCTTTTTGGTTTAACACACCCTTCAGTTTGGTGCTGTTTTCGTTCCCAAATTGCATGCTTCGGCATGTTGCCTTCCCATATGCAAACGATTCGCCTTGCGTTCAGCATCGGCGTGAGCGCAAGCGAAAAACCATAGTGTTAAGACATAGGGAAAACGCATCTCCCGTTGAGTTGCGAAAACACCGAACCTTCGGCCGACAGCGAATCTGCATCCTGGTACCATGCGCCCTCTCTGCTACCACACTTTTCAACCGGTTCTCGATCGGTCCCGACCTCTTTAAGCACGTCTTTCCTTGATATCGCTGAAATGCCTGATGGCATGGATGCATAATTGAGTCAGCAAGCGGCATTATTCAAAAACGTGGACTGTGTGCTCTTTGTGGTTCTGGAAAACCGTCCCTGTCAATTCGATCTTCCTCGGTAAATGGCACCCGCGCGAAGATCCGGATCCGATCGACGGATTGCCGATTCAAAACGTATATTTTATCATCACCAGTTTTAAAGGGAGGTAGCGAGATGGCTGACAAGAACTGCTTTTTAGTTGGAAAGAATCGATATTCGATTCTATGGAAGACACTCTGGTTTGTTTTGGCGATCCTTGTTTTGGTCGCCGGGCCGGCTACTGTCCAGAAGGCGCATAGTGGCATTGGCGATGGAAATTTGGATGGGTTATTGTTCTCAGCCGATTTTGAAGATGATGTCGTCATGTATCCACCCGATCCACTATCACCACCGGCCATACGCGACGCCAGCTATGCAGTGCCTGGAGAAATCGAATTGAATGTGCCGTCGCCGGACGCAGCAGGCATCAGTGCATTATACGTTACCGGCGGCCAGACTGTGACGCTCTCCAATGTCCTTGTAATCGCGAAAGAACTGTCGATATCAAATGAAGCCCAATTCCCGGAAATTCGCGCCAGGCCGGAAGGCGGTGCGGCCCCCAGCGATGGGGTTTATGAAATCGCCTGGAAAGGATTCGCCTACCAGACAGATCGAACGGGTGGTTTCTACGTTGCCGATAGTACGGGCAATAAGCTTTTCGAGATCGTTTTCGGCCCTTTTGTGGAGCTGTTGTATAAAGACGGAGACACCGATGGCTATGAACAAATTACAGATATAGCCGGTACTCCGTACGGAGTGTATGAAGCCATTGGAGGACAAGTCAATGCCGTATTAAAGCTATTCCTTGTCAAAATCGATCTGGATAATGATCAATACGAACTGTATCTTAACGAGCCTGGCACTTGGGATACGGAGTGTGTGTTGCAAAACCGACCTTTCCTGCCCGGTGCATACAGGGAACTCGGCTTCTTCGGATTTACCACAACCGAAGTCGTGTCGGATGTAAGTGGTATTGGAGCAGCTTACGGCCTGGACGACCTCACTATCTACAATCTGTCAAGCGTTCCTCCCCATTGCTTAGCGGACCAAGTCCAGGAGGACAGTAGTGCCTGGATGAGTATGGGTGGGAGTCCTTATGATGCATGGCAGAGCTTTGTCCCGACGCAACCTGTTTTGAATGCCGTGTTGTTAAGAATGCGGTTGGGCTCTCAAAAGTTCCCGAAATTCGGAAACTTTGTCACCTATATTGACATTATTCCGGGAAATGAACCGGTAGAGAGTCCCGACCCCTCCCAGGCCGCAGCGGTTATCCCCTCTTTTACCGGCACTTCCGAGGAAGAGGTATGGCTCCGGTTTGAATTCCCGACCCCGCTAAATCTGACTCCCGGCAACCCATATCTAATCAAGTGGTATGGCGGTGACCCAGAGGATGATCTGAACTGGATGCTCGAATCTCTCAATCCTTATCCCTCAGGCGCAGCCCACATCGGTCTCGGTGATTCTGAGACATTTGACTTTGCGTTCCGGACCTGTGCAGGATCTGTCGCGGCGGACCAGGACAGCGACACCGTGCCGGATGACGCTGACAACTGTCCAGACATTGCCAATGACGACCAGATCGACAGTGACGGCGATGGCGTGGGCGACGCCTGCGACAATTGCCCGGATGTGTCCAATGAAGGCCAATCGGATGACGACGGCGACAGCCTGGGCGATGCCTGTGACAACGCCGAATCGGCAGCCGTTTTAGACCAGGGCAACCTCGTATATGTTTGTGTGACCCATGAAGGACAGCCCGACACTGACACCGATGCATTCTATACCGTTGATCCGAATCTTTTTGTTGTCCTGTCCTGTTTCGACGAAGATGAGAATGTGTTGACCCCCATCTACACCGAACGTGATGTCAGCATTAAATGGGACCCGGATACCGGTGACTGGGGAGGCGATGTCGTCAAAATCGATCCGCCTGAAACGATCTGCGTCTATATCGACCCGGCCAAGTATTTCAGCCCGGAAGACCTGCAGAATGCCGGCGAACTGACCTGCACGGCCACGCAGCAGAACGTGATTGTCGACCCCGACATCGACCCAGAGACGGGCGTCTGCTGGGATGAAGACGATAATGGCGATCCCATCCAGGTCAATCAAGACGAGTGTGTGGAGCTTAAAAGATATGCCGTGACCTCGGACCTCTTTACGGTAAAAAACAGAACCGTTGAGATCGATATCAGACCCTGGAGCAGCTTAAACCTGATCTGTCCTAAATCACCATTGGACGTACCTGTAGCCATATTCAGTGAAGAAGGTTTTGACGCCTGCAGCCTTGATCCGACCACCATTACGCTGGCCAACGCCCGCGTCGGCGTTTGGGGCATTTGCAACCAATCCAAGGCCGCTTGTTGGGATATCAATCGCGATGGTTTGCACGACTTGCTCGTCGGTATCGAAATCCGGAGCATGGAACTTGACTTGGGCGACACATCGGCCCAACTCTACGGCGAAACCTTCTCCACAGACGACCAACCTGGCATATCGGTGGCCGGAAGCGACTCAATAAGGCTGATACGTTGGTGCTTAAAATAATTTGGCAACCATTTTGCGTAGATCTTTTCAACGGGAGGATATTTCATCATGAATATAAAATATAAGGCTAATTGGACGTTAGGCATTATCGTATTGACGTGCCTGATCATCCTCTGCGCACCGGCATACATGTGGGCCGCCGATACGGACGGTGACGGGTTGGACGAATCTTTGGAAAGGGAGGGAATTGTATTGATAAACGGGTTTGACCTTTGGGACCCGGAAGCTCGTGAGTGGAATATGGAAGATCAAATTCCAATCCCAGGGGAAGACGACGGCGGCTTGAGCACCACCAGGCCGGATCTTTTTGTCATCTGGCGCGAAGCAGAGCCAACTAATATCGATTTAGCCTTTTGCGACATTTTTGAGTTTGGCTCCAAATCAATGGACCAGGGCGGGCTGGGATTCAATATCTGGGTCTTACGGGAGAAGCCCAACTTCATCTCGGTTGATCGCATCTTCACTGACGGCTCAGAGGCACGGGCAGTCGTCCTCATCGAGAGCCTAAGCACCGCCACCTCTATCACCGGCTTTTCGGAATACGGCACCATCAGCCTTCCGGGTAAAGGCCGAGCGGCGATCTACACCCAGACTATCGTCAACAATATCGAGGAAGCGCGACTGGAATCTAGCACCCACACGGTCATTGAAAAATATAGCAGATCAACCTCCTGCGAGCCCGATGCAGCGCCCTTTGAAGATGACTGCTTGGAATGCCTGCATTTCAAGAATACCGCCATTCACGAAATTCTGCACGTCCTGGTCACTCTGGAAAACAATCTGGCGGATGTTTACAGCCATCACCTTACAAGTGGTGATTACATCATGACACCGGCCATCGTCTGGAAGCTTAAAAAAAACGGGGAAAGCCCTATATTTTATCCCGGCGGTTACATCACCGACGACACGGGCGAACTGGTCCTTCGTAAGCCCATAACGATGGCAAAAATGGAGGCTCACGAAACTATTTTTTACCAATAGTCATTTGACCCAGAAAGGAGTTGAGCATGAAAATCTCGAGATACATCGCCTGGGCCCTGACCCTGGCTATCATTACCGTCCTTGCAACCCCTCCCACCGTGTTGGCCGGCCAAGGGCTAGAAGACTGGCCGATTGATAGCAGCGCCCAGGGTGACAAATCCAAAGGGCAGCTGACCATCTATTACAAATTGGTGGAGGGAGTAACATGCCAAACCTGCCCCGAAGATCCTTTTGTTGAAGGCCAACAAATGGCGAAAATGCTTTTTTTTCTGAATCTTCACAACTTAACAACGGATACCTGGCACCTCATCACCGCTGAAAGTGATCGTGCTTTCTGCCTTACCTACGATATTGCCACCGGTGCCCAACAGGCGGCATTGCTGGATTTTCTAAACGGTCCCGTCCTTGAAGCGCTCAATGGTGATAGCGACTGGTACGAAGAGGTCTCGCTGAAAAAGGTGAAGAATTTTCATGAAAATTACTTTAGCACAAGTGAAGACGTGTCACTGTATAGTATTTGTGCCACAATTGTGATTGTCGCTCAATGACGAAAGCACCATCGGGGCACGTTACCGAAAGCTGAACAAGACTATATAGCATCGCCAATAGCCTATGATAATCTCAGGCGTCGCCTTCTCCGCTGCGCGCAGATGAAGTCCCCTTCGTTCTCACGGTCTTCGGCATCGACCACAATGACAACTTTGCCGTCAGCGATGGCCGCGACGGCCGCCTCGATGCTGGAAAAACTACCCGTCAACGGTCATTCCTTTCGAATTCGCGTGCGCCCCGGATGGAGTTGCCGCGCGATTTGTACCGGTGGCAAGCTGCAACCAAGTGGTTTGCATAGCCGACACCGCTGGACTTCTCTATTATAGGAAGGGGACGGCCGGCAACCACCCGTTGCCTGGGATGAGAACGGCTGAGTACCCCCCCATTTCTTGCTGGAGAATTCGATGCAGGTCCGTTTCTTGCCCCAAACCACCAACTCCAAGCCCCGTTGGCTGCTCCTAGCCCTGCTGGGGATGGGGGTCTTGAGCGCGGCGATGGCTTCCTCAGCCTCGGCAGAAGAAAAAGAAAGTACGGAGTGGAACGGCTATCGCAAAACTTTAGATGTCACGTACGCCACCCGCGAGGCTGTGCCGCTGCTGGCAGATGTCTACCAACCGACCGCAGGCAATGGACCTTGGCCTGGTGTGCTGGTCGTGCATGGCGGCGGCTGGGTCATCGGTAGCAAATCTCAACTGTCATTCGTGGCCGCCGGGTTGGCACGCGCCGGATTTGTGGCGGTCTGCATCAACTATCGCCTGGCGCCCAAGCATTTGTTTCCCGCTCAATGGGAAGACTGCCGAGAAGCCGTCCGCTGGATGCGCACTGAGGGAAAACGGTTTGCGATTGACCCACAGTGGATTGGTGCCTTTGGCTATTCGGCCGGAGGTCATCTTGTGGCCCTGCTCGGCACGGCCCCGGTTGAGTCACTCACGGCCCAGCCTGAAACCGCTGTTGCCCTGCATGAGAAATCACCGATGCGGATTCAAGCCTTCGTAGCGGGGGGTGCCCCGTGCGATTTCCGGGCACATCCCAAGCACTCTCCCAGCATGAACTTCTGGCTAGGCGATACCAGGGCCAAGGTTCCTGATGTGTACCGCCAGGCGAGCCCGGCCGCTTATGTCTCGCCTGACGATTCGCCGGCCCTGTTTTTCTATGGAGACCAGGACTCACTGGTTCCGGCGAGCGGAGGGGAGCGAATGGTCACCGCCATGACCGAGTGTGGCGTGCCTGCCCGTGTCCAACTACTCAGCCGCTCGGGACATCTCAAGGCGATGTATCACCCCGAGGCGTTGCGCCAGGCGATTGGATTTCTGACCGATCAAAGCGCGCGGGAAGGGGAGTAAGTGGCACCCCAACCAGCGCTACTTCCGAGCGACGAATACATTGAACAGGCCCACTTCTTCCATAGCATGGGCCGGCGGATTGCCGATCAGGTTTCTGCTCAAGATCTGCTGGTCTCGCTCGAAGATGAAGTGCTGGCCACGACCAAATTGCCGATGGCCATCGCCTTCATGGCTGCCGAACTTCGGCTGACGGGCGGCTTCGGATCGGCCATGGCCCGGCTTCCACACTACTTCACCGCATTTCAAACCTTCCTGGTGTCTGAGGCTGAGAACGAACATTCGCGGTTTGACTTCCTCGTAGCCACGGAGGTGCTCCGCCGCGAAGCCCTCTATCGGGCCGAAGGCATGACCCCTCAAGGGGGCTTCGTGTTCCAGTTCGAAGTCATCTCGCGAAACCGGCTCGGTTACGACAGCGGGCTTCTCGCCATGGCCAAAGACCCCATCTACAGCCCCGCCTGGCAAGAATGGATTCGCTCACTGAGATTTCGGCTGGGACTGGTCGGCGTTGCCGATCTGATGTACGTGCGGAGTGAGCAGTACGTGATTGACCAGCGCCGGCGAAAGGGAACCTTCGAACCTGCCGAACCGGTCTTGTTTGGCGAGAAAGAAGGGCGAATCGCGCTGGCCAACCGCCGCAAAGACCCGCTCTTTTTGTTCTCGGCCCTGCAGCGGCATCTGCGGTATCCTGAAGTCCCACGCCCCAAACCGCCCGATCAAACGAGAGATATTGCAGCTCTCCTGATGCGGAAGGTCGAACGGATGGAAGCTCGCCTCAAACTGCTGGAAGAAGAGAATCGCGAAGGGGCCGTTGATCTCGAGCGGTTGTACCGAGAGCTGCCCAAGCAGGACGATCTTGCTTGACCCTGGGTACGACCGAAAAAGCCGGTGCTTAGTTAGAAACTTTGAAAGGATTCAAACGTGATTCGCAAATTCGAACAGGCTGATCTGAACGACCTGCTGGACACCTGGGAAGCGGCCTCTGAGATCGCCCACCCCTTTCTCTCGCCGCAGTTCATGGCTGCCGAACGAGAGAATATTCCCAACGTGTATCTCCCGCATGCCGAAACTTGGGTGTACGAAGATGGAGAAAGAGTCGTTGGATTCGTGGCCTTGATTGGAAACGAAGTGGGAGCCATCTTCGTCCGTCCCAGCCATCAACGACAAGGGGTTGGCAAGGCACTGATGGACAAGGCCCGAGAACTTCGCGGGAAACTGGATGTCGAAGTGTTTGCCGCCAATCAGATCGGTCGCGCTTTCTACGAGCGCTACGGGTTTGTGCACGTGCAAGACAAGGTTCACGAACCCACGGGGTTGGACCTGCTTCGATTGCAACTCGCCGGATCGTAGCAACTGTTCAAGCCCGTTGCTGGTCCAAAGCCGCATCAATTTCTGCCAAGACTTCCGGGTCGTTTTCGATTGCCTGCTGTTGACGTAGGGCGGCCGTCGCTTGCGGGTCTTGGTAGTTACCGAGTGCCCAAGCGCTGGCACCCCGCACCAGTGGCTCACAGTCGTGGAGGCCAAGCTGGAGAGCTCGCATCCCTGCAGGTGAGCGGCAATTTCCCAGTACGATGGCGGCGTTGCGAAGGATTCCGCGCCGCCGGGGACGCCACAGCGGCGTGTGCCGGAATCGGGCCCTGAATGCCTCGTCGTCCAGTTCGAACAACTCTGGCAGGTCCAGCAGCGCTGGGGGTTCTTCAACCTCGGCGGGTTCTGACACCGGTGCGTTGTGCCGGTTCCACGGACATACGCTCTGGCAAACGTCGCAACCGAAAACCCAGTCTCCGATACCTGCCCTGAGTTCGCGGGGGATCGCTTCCTGCAATTCGATCGTCAAATAACTGATGCACTTGCGGGCATCGAGTTGATGAGCGGCGACAAACGCCTCGGTAGGACAGGCGTCCAGGCAGGCGGTGCACGTGCCACAATGATCGGCCTGGTGCGGTGCATCGTAGTCGAGTTCGACTCCGCTCAGCAGCACTGCCAGAAAGAAATAGCTGCCGCGATGCTTGTTGATAAGCAGTGTGTTCTTGCCAATCCAGCCGAGTCCGGCCAGCTGCGCGAAGTCCCGTTCGAGCAGCGGTGCAGTATCAATCACGCCGCGCACCGGCACGTTAGGAAGTAACGCCTGGTGACGGCGGCGCAGTGCCTTCAAGCGGCGATGGGCAACGTCGTGGTAATCCTCGCCTGCTGCGTAGGCGGCGATTCTCCCTTGCCCCGGGGCGGGATTCGGGTCCGCGGCGCGGTAGTCCATGGTGAGTACCAACAGGCTGCGCACGCCAGCGAGCACCCCTTGCGGGTGTGCGTACGCAAGCCGTCGATCTTCCAGGTAGTGCATCTGCCCGGCATGGCCAGCAGCAAGCCAACGGTGGAAGTGATCAATGCCGGCAGGCGTCACGGCGGGGCAAACGCCAGCCAGATTGAAACCGAGTTGTTGCGCCTCTTCGCGGAGCAAAGTGGTCAACTCAACCGCCGATAACTCTGGCACCGCACTACTCGCGGAGTTTGATGGCGACGAACTTGGTTTCCAGATAGGCTTCGAGACCTTCGTGTCCCAGTTCTCTTCCCAAACCACTCTCTTTCATCCCGCCGAAAGGACACTGCGGCGTGGCTGGGACAGGTTCGTTCATGCCAATGATCCCAGCCTCGAGTCCTTCGGCCATTTTCCAGGCGGTGGAAAGATCGTTGGTAAAGACATAGGCGGCCAAACCGTATTGGGTGTTGTTGGCCGCGGCAATGACTTCGTCCAGATTCTCAAAATCCAGCAGCGGCATCACCGGCGCAAAGGGTTCTTCGGTAGAGATCTTCATCTCAGGGGACATGTTGGTCAGCACGGTCGGCTCGAAGAAGTAGCCCTTCTCGAAGGCCTCACTCCGCTGACCGCCGGTGAGGATACGAGCCCCATGCTTCTTGGCGTCATCAATCAGCGCGGTGGTTTTGTCCATCGCTTTCTGTTCGAACATCGGCCCGATTTCAACGCCGGGGTCCAGACCGTTGCCGATCTTGAGATTCTTCACGCTCTCAATCACCGCTTCTCCGAACGAATCAGAAACGTCTCGGTGAACGTAGAATCGTGTTGGCGAAATGCACACTTGACCGTTGTTGCGGAACTTGCCGATCACGGCAATCTTGGCCACGTCCGCAGGGTCAGCGTCGGGAAAGACGATGAACGGCGCATGCCCTCCGAGTTCCAAACTGACCCGTTTCATCTGATCGGCACAGCCACGCATGAGCTGCTTGCCGACCTCCGTGCTGCCGGTGAAACTGATCTTACGGCACTTGCGATTCTGCAAGAATTCGTCAGCCATCTCGCCAGCCGAACCAATCACCAGGTTGGCCACTCCGGCAGGCAAGCCGGCGTCAACCAGGCACTCGAACAGTTGGATCAGACACAACGGGGTTTGGCTCGCAGGTCGGCTGACCACCGTACATCCGGCAGCCAGGGCCGGGGCAATCTTGCGAGATTGCAACGTGATCGGGAAGTTCCAAGGGCTGATGGCTGCCACCACCCCGACCGGATGCTTGAGCGTAATGTAACGCTTGCCTGGCTGGGCATGCGGGATGACCTGGCCGTAAGCTCGTTTTCCTTCTTCGGCGAACCACTCGAATGTGTCGGCCGAGTGCAGGATCTCCCCTTTGGATTCGGCCAGCGGTTTGCCTTGCTCCAGGGTGAGAGTCTTGGCAATCTCGTCCGCTCGCTCACGCATCAAGTCGGCTGTTCGCTTGAGCACCTTGGCACGGTCCCAGGCTGACTGCTTCATCCAGGCTGGCATCGCTTTAGCAGCGGCTTCCACCGCTCGGGCTGCTTCGCTCCGTCCGCCAAAGGCCACGGCAGACACCACTTCTTCAGTGGCCGGATTGATCACGTCCAGCGTGCCACCCCCGTCGGCTTCACACCACTGGCCGCCAATATACATCTTGCCTAAGGTGCCAGATGCGACGCTCATAAATACTCTCCCAGCAGTAAAAATGTATGGAGACAGCGAATCAACGCCCCTCGCCAACCGATGGTTCGGCAGCATCGGTCTCCCCGACGACTCGCACGCGCCCCCAGTAGCCATACTCGTACGACCAACCGGAGGCCTTATTCTCCAACTTTAGCGGTACTTGCTGACCAGCCCAAGGGGTCAAGTCCACGGTCACACGTTTCCAGCCGTTCGCATCCGCGCTTGTCTTGCTGACGTCACTGGCATGCACACGCTTACCATCAACCTCAACGATGAGTTGCCAATCTCCCTGGGTGTCGGGAGAAACGTCCAGTTCCAAACGGGGTTTCTCCAAGGGAATTTCGACGTTCGCCGCCAGCACGCAAGGCTGATCTCGGCCCACGGGGTGCGTCCGCAGCACCGCATTGCGACCTTGGTGTTTGAGCAAGGCCACGCCTCCCTGGCCGACCGCGGACGTGGTAAACCCTGGCGCTACCTGCGTGACCAAACGCCCGAACTGCGCGGCATCGGTGGTTTGCTCCGGTTGCCAGCCGGTCACGTCCAAAATTTGGGCAGCGCCCGGTTGGTCAGGCAGTCGGTCGAGGGAAAGCAATGCAAACAAGTCAGCCAACTCCTGCGGCTTCAACTGCTTCTCAACCCCCTCTGGCATCATCGAGAGTTTGCTCTTTTCCATGATCTCGATGGAAGCACGGGGAATGATCTCTTGCTTCCCCCCCTGCATCTTGAGCATCACCCGCTGAGGGCTGCCTTCCACCAGCAGGCCGGTCAGCACTCGTCCCTCGTCGGTCGCAATCGTATAAGCCTGATACGAGGTGCCTATCACCAGGCTCGGGTCGAAGACGTTCGAGAGAAGTTGCTCCACATTGCTGCGGCCATTCTTGCTGATGTCAGGGCCCACTTGCTGCCCCCTGCCAAACAACTGGTGGCACTGTCCACATAGCTTGTCGTAAACCTTCAGTCCCCGATGTGCATCGCCGGGTGTTTCGCGCAGGAGCAAACGCATCTCGGCAATCACCGTTTCGCGCTGGGGACTGCGCTCGGTACGAATGGTTCCCCAGTGTTTCTGGACAGCCGCCACAAGTTCCTTGTCTTGCGAAGCGAGCAAACGCCGCACCTGATTGACATTGAGCGCAGCAGCCGGAAGCCGCTTCTCGGAGATCGCCAGCAGTAGCTGCTTGGCCCAGACAGGACGCTGCGTGAGAAGTTCGACCGCGGGCGGTTTGAGCGAACCATCCAAGCGTGCGTAGGCGTCCAGGACCAGGGGGGCCACTTCGTCATCGCTACGACGAGCGAGCGAAGCCAGCACGTTGCTCACTACCTCGGTGGGCTGCTTGGCGTCGTTGAGCACAACGGCCACCGCCGGCAATAGTTGCGAGTCGCCAGCGGCCACCAAAGCATCCAGGGCTTGTCTTCGCAAAGCGGTGGTCTGTGTCTTGTCGACAAAGAGTTCGCGCACCGCGGCCAGGCTCTCTTTGTCGTGCCAACTGACGGCCAGCAGCGTAGCATCCAGGTACAGCGGATGTTTGCTCCCTGCCTCGCGAATTCGCCCGATGACAGGTTCCAGCTTCTGACGCAAGGCGGCCAGTTGTTGTTGCTGGATCTCGCGTGTTTGAATCTTCTGCGCAATGGCGGCCAGGCAGGCTTCGGCGCTCCGTTGATCCGCTTGCGTTCCGAAGAGGAACAGATCCAACAGCGCGGCGATGCCGCTGAACCCCTTTCGCTTGTTCGCAAGCAATCGTTCTACCAGCAGCGGCGTCATGTCACGGAGAACCGGCAACCGCTGCTTCGCCCCCGCATGGACGAGCCGTAAGAATTCTTCGCCCTGCTCGTCTAGCAGAGGATGAACATTTTGCCAAACGATGTGGGGAATCACCGGGTCATTGGCATGGTGGACCAATACCGCGGCCAACACTTTGAGTGGATCCAGCGCTGGGATCTTGCGGGCGGCAATGGCTACTTGCAGTCGGACTGTCGGCGCGGGGTCTGCCGCGAGCGCTGCGACGCGTTCGGCGATGGGCTGGGCAACTTGCCCCGCATTGCCAGCGGCCCGCACGCCCCAGGCGCGCAGTTCTGGCAGCTCGTGATTGAGCAGAGACAGGTTGAATTCTTCCTGAAGGTCGGCCATGCCCAACAGTGACCAGAGCGCGTGCATCCGTTGACGTTGCGACGTGTCTGCCGATAGCACAAGGTCGTGCAGGGCTGGACGAATGCTTGCATCGTTGCGTTCGCTCAAAACCCGCTGCGCCATCTCGCGGTAGTAAATGTTGGGACTATCCAACCGGGCCACCAACTGCGCGCTGGTTTCCTTCCCCAAGTCGAATGGCTTGGCCAGCGGGGAATTCTGATAGCGGACTCGCCACAAGCGGCCATGCAGCCGATCAATGCCGGCCGGATCACGATTGGCGTCTTGATAACAATGGTAGCGATCGTACCAGTCCAGCACGTACAGGCATCCGTCAGGTCCCGTCTTCTGCACGACCGGCATGAACCAGACGTCATTGGCTGTGAGGAAGTCTGCCTCAGGCGTGGCCTTGTAGGTTGCTCCATGGCGCTGCAGCCGATCCGCGTTGATGCAATTGCCGTGGATGTTGCCCATGTAGAGAACTTGCCGGTACTGCTCCGGATAGGCATCGCTATCAAAGTAGGTCAGTCCGCAGTAAGCGGCCAGTTGGTGCTTGTGTTTAACAATGGACTCGAGCTTCCAAGTGAAGGGAGGGTACGGACCACCTTGGCGATGGTAGTAGCCTGACTCGGTCAGATGCCACAGGTGGTCAATCACGCAGGCACTAATAAACGCACTTCCTTCGCGATCGAAGGCCACGCCCCAGGGATTGCTGGTGCCTTCGCAAAAGAGTTCGAAATCTCGCGTTTTGGGATGGATGCGAAACAGCGTGCAGGTGAAATCGTACGTCTTGCCGCGATACTCGACATGCGCTGGATTGAAGACACCGTTGAGTCCGTAGAGCCAGCCATCTGGCCCCCAGGTGAGCGAGTTGGGAAGTTCGTGGGTGTCCTGCCTGCCAAACCCGGTAACAACGACCTCCTGTTTGTCCGCTTTTCCATCTCCGTTGGTGTCTTGCAGGAAGAGAATATCCGGAGCGTTGGCCACCCAGACTCCACCATGACCGACGGCGATTCCGGAAGGGATGTTGAGTCCTTCGGCGAAGATGGTGACTTTGTCCGCTTTGCCATCACCGGTGGTATCTTCGAGCACCTTGATCCGGTCACGGCCGGGGCCAGGCGAACGGCGAGGGTATTCGAAGCTCTCGGTGATCCAGATCCGCCCACGCTCGTCGAACGTCATCGCCACGGGGTTCACAATGTCTGGTTCACTCGCCACGAGTTCCACCGCAAAACCCTCTGGCACCGTCATCTTGGCCTGAGCCTGGGCCGGCGAAAGGGGAGGACCAGGCAGCTTGTCTTGCCGACGGGGAATGAACGATTCTTGGGCATGAGACATGGTTACTACCATGTAACCCAGCGTCACCGCCAGGCAGCTCAAACGCACCAACGTGCGGACTCTCAAACCAGTGGACATGGAGCAAACCTTGCAGTCTCTGAACGGTCAAACGCCGGGCATTGCCAGCGGGAATGGAAAACGTACCCAAGTGGGCTATTTTCGTTGACGCGCAGGCCGACGTCAAACCTGCAACAGCCTGGTCGTTTCAATCGGCACCTTCTACAGCATGCTCAACGGGTGACGCCGGTTCTTGAGCGGCAGGGTCACCGGTTGCCGAAGCCGATGGGATTCGAAGACCCCCATGATCATTTCGGTCACGCCAATGGCTTGTTCGATGTTGCACTTTGGCTGCCTGTTATTCTCAATGGCATCCAGCAAGTCGTCGATCGCCAGCAAATGCCGGTGATTCGCGTGGGTGCCTGTCAGCGGTTCTGGTTTGCCGATTCCGGCAGAGGAGACATCTTGCCAGTTGGCTCCACTGCGACCTGGCGACCAACTGGGGTCTCCCAAGTATTTGACGCTGGGCAGGGTCCCTTCGAGGATTTCGAACACGCCCCGCGAACCATAAACCATCAGGCCATAGCGGCTCGGCTTGCCAGCGGCATTGCGCACTGATTGGAAGTGGGCAACGGCTCCCTGCGGCATGGTGTACATGGCAGAGATGGAGTCACCCGCCAAGGGACCGAGACCCTCGGCTCCCTCCACCACGTCCCGCTTGGTGACGGGGCGTTGTTCTGCAAGCACCTGGGCATAGCAGGCCAACGGATGTCCTCCCAGCACGCGAACCATATCAAGGACGTGGGTGCCCAACACCCAGAGGTCTTCGGCTCCGCCTCGTCGATCTTCTTTACCGCGCGCCCGATACTCGAGTACCTGTCCAATAGCCCCTTCGCCGATCAGTCGTTTCACCGTGGCCAGCGTGGGGCTGTAATGAGTCGGCAACGCCAAGGCCAGCAGCGTGTGCGTGCGCTGGCAAATATCCGCAATCTGGTCGGCTTGCTCGAGCGTCTGGCAGAACGGTTTCTCCATGTAGATATGGATCCCGCGCTCCGCCGCATCCTGGGCAATCACATGATGCTGGTCCACCCAACGAGACGCAACCGCCACAATCTCAGGCTGCACTTTGTCCAGCATCTCGCGGTAATCGGGGAAGGTCTGCTCAACCTTCAATCGCCGAGCAGCGTCCGCCAACCCTTGCTTGTCCGGATCAGCGATACCAACAATCTCAGTCCGTTCGCAATCCAGCCAGGTGGTATCCAGCCCATGCCCATAGTTACCACGCCCTGTGCTACCGATCACCGCCACGCGATACGTTTTGGCCATTGGAGATTTCCTGGGATAAGAATATTGAGAAGGTCCGGTTGGTCGCCCGCTTGGCGCGACTGCTGCATCTTACTGCAATAAGCCGTCCATCTCACCTAGGAACCGCGCGACACGCATCAAGTGAGCCCAGCGGTTTCTTGCATCGGAGCGGGTGCCATAGATCATGCCCTCGTGGTGCAAGTAGACAATCAACCAGCAGTTCGGCATGCCCACGCAAGCAAAGGCATGGCGCCACACTAAGACTTGACTCAGATTGAACGGTATCTCCTGTACGGAAACTACTTGGCGAGAATCACCCAATTGATGCACGTATTGCTACCTCCGGCAGGAGTGCCGAGCGTCAGGGTCAGGCGTCCGTCGCGCACGGTGACTTCAGTCAGGCTCTCATGAAACTGCCCTGCGTGGGTTTCGATACCTTTGGCAACAACGACCTCTTCAATCATCAGGTGTTGGCCAGGTTGTTCATGGGCAGCGTCTCCCAGGCAAACATGAACTTTCCAGGCACCGTTGGGTACGTCGCACTCCCAAACGTCCTGCTTCCGCGTAAAGACGAAACCATCGCTGAGCGGTTCGTCGTCCTGTTGGCGAAGCCGCGTGTTGCTGCGGAGGTCACGCTTCCACCCGAAGCCAGATGGTTTGCTAAATGGTGCCCCCCAATCATTCTCGAACCCTACGGTCTTGGGGCCTTGCGCAGTGGTAAAGTTGAAGGCACGTACCCCTTGGTCAAACGGAAGGGCAAGATCCGGCACACCATCTCGCTGAGGATCCCGCTTCCACGAAACCCAGCCAGGCGTGAACGGCAACGGATCTTTTGCATCCGCCACGCCGTCACCGTCAGCGTCGAGAGGACTCTTGCGTTTCGACTCCGGCATCGCTTGAGTCTTGAGGTGGTCCCACGTACGGATGGCGACCTCTCGCCGCGAGGCAGCTTGAGCTACATTGGCGGTTGCTGGCTCATAGCCCGCTTGGCGAATCGCGGTGGTGAGGTCACTCAGCCAGGTTGCGGTAGCTGGCTGGTCGGGACGAAACGACGTATCTGAAGCCATCAGCGGTAGGGTTCGTCGCAACGCGAGTTGCTGGATTGCCACAAAGCCGGAGTCCAGGGGATCAACATCGGCGAACGGCCAAATGGCTAGCGGCGCACCAGACGATGGCTCGAGCAAGCCGGCCCAAACTTCGGCAATCCGATCCTTGCGAAGATAGAACGCCGAAGGGGATTCGTCATGTTTGAGGCTCACGGCGGCTACAGCACCGCTGGCTTGTCCGGCATGAATGGACTGATCATGCAACCGGCAAGAAGAACCTACGATGCTGGTGTAACCCAAGTTCTTCTGAGCGGCGAGCAGCCCTTCGATACCCGCCGGCACGAGCGAACGGAGCGGGAACACACAGCGACCGGTGCCCCCGCGACCGAATCGTCGGTTTCCTCGAAACGTCGCCTCCCATGGCCCCTGATCCTTTTGATCGGTGGTCCAAGTCCGCTGGGTGGGGTGAAAGTCCATTTCGAACTGCCATGAGAACACCGCGTCAGGAAACATGGTGGTGGCGTAGTTCGAACGGCTGCCGAACCCAAGCACTTCAGGTTCACGTAGAATGTGCTGTGCTACTAGCCGGAGACTCTCGCGGATGTACGGCTTGGGGGGGAGTTGATCCGTTGTGCCAAACTCGTCGCTGAGCGCCATCCGGTGGAATTTCGGAAACCGCTGTTGCAGATGGTAGTAGTACTTCAGCGAGTGCTTTCGCGCATCTCGAAAGACAATCTCACGCTGTTCTGGCGTCATCCCGACCAGGTTTTTGGTCGAGGCACCCGCTTCGGTAGCCTCGAGCGCTGCGGCCACGTCGGCCGGATAAACGTCCAGGGGATAATCTACCGGCGGCGTGTTGATCAGCAGGATATCAGGGTGATGGATCGCTTCGAATCCTTGCCCATCGACCAACCGGCGCGAGGTGTAGGCAAACTCTTCGTTGATCCAGCTCCAAAGCCTGTTGAAATACTTGGGATCATAGCCGTCCGGCTCGGCGATCAAGGTCTCCCTGTCTTGCTGCTCCAAGATCATGCACCAGGTGATTGGGTTGAGATCCGTCGACGG
Source organism: uncultured Planctomycetia bacterium (assembly GCA_942492195.1). Classification (GTDB taxonomy): domain Bacteria; phylum Planctomycetota; class Planctomycetia; order Pirellulales; family S012-138; genus CALOEH01. The sequence goes on from CALOEH010000176.1 coordinate 17,490, forward strand.
CTCGCCAGACTCGGGAGCACTTGGTTCGTCAAACTCCGCACGCGCATCAAGACCTGCATCCCAACCGGCACCAGATCCTTGAATCACGTCTCCCCAATCACTGGCATCTATCGTTAGCCGGGCCGTGACCGTCAGCGGCGGCTGAGCATCGGTTGGCCGGAATCGAACACCGAGCACTCGCTTGTCCTGCGTCACCACGGATTGCACTTGATAGTTGGAATAGCGCACGATCTGCTTGGACTTTTCATACGGCGCGAGCAGTTCGCGAAAGACCGACTCGCTCACCACCGGGCGACTGGTGGTAATGACTCGCGTGTTGCCAGGGCGGCGGACTCCTCCATAAAGCTCGGCATTCTTTTGCTCGATGGCGTCGAGGACATCGCGAAAGATGCCTGATCGAGGAATCGGCACGGTTCCGTCGTAGCCGTGCGCCCGGTTCTCATCAATGGCCCCCAGCCCTTCCGCACTGAACTGTCCTCCCAGCCAGCGGATGTCATTGACCAGGACGATTCGCTTGACTCCCATTCGCGCGGCTTGAACCGCTGCAGCGCAGCCCGACTCGGTGCCGCCGACAACCAGCAGGTCTGCCTGAACCACGGTCGGTTCGTCCCCCTTGGCCAAGGAACCGGTCATCAGGAACATCACTCCGGCGGCCATTTTGAATGTTCGGCTCATGGTTGCTTCTTCATCGTGCAATGGGTGACAGCTAAGGCGTGCATGATAGCAAGGGCGGCGAAAACCAGAGTCGTTCGATAGTTGATCGAAATGGACTCATTCACGTGCGGTCAAATTCTAGCAGCCACCGCCTGCCATGCCGATCGACTCGCCGGTGGTCCGTTGTTCTCCAGCATGCCCCACGGCTCGTTGAACGTCCACTTGCAATCTGGCATTGCCCAAGTCAGACACTCGGCAGAGGCGCAGCAAAAAACCGGCACTTCGCTCGGAGGAGCTCAGGCCGGTTTTGGAAAAACTCGCGATACGTCAGACACGCAGCGAGTGCGGCGACGATACTCTTGACGACACCTCCGTCGTCCAATGCGCCCGGTGGTTAGCCGGGGCAGGCACTCAACGCACCGCCAGCTTGGCGGCACTTCGCATGCTGCCAACGATACTGCGGCCTGGGATACCGTTGCTGCGATCGCTTTGACTGACGGTCGAAGGACTTCGCTCACCCGTTTTGCTTAAACCGTAGGAGGCACAACGCAACGGTGCCTGACTGGCACCGACCAGGCATTGCGATGGCACGGTGGTATGTCCAGGCAAGTCGCTGTCGGTTCGGGCGGCACATCCCGTGGCATCTTCGGTCACGGGGGTTTCGTTCAGATCAAACGTGATCTCTCGGGTGACCACGGTTTGGTT
>CALOEH010000177.1:0-51194 GCA_942492195.1 uncultured Planctomycetia bacterium
GACCCAGGCACCCCCTGGCACAAGCCCGATTAGCGGTGGCGTCGAGCCTTGGCAATTGTTGAGGAGGGAACGCTATGCCCACCCGCCACCGGGATGGTGACTTCATCCGCCGGGTGGTGCATTGTACCAAGGCCATCAACCGAGCCTTGACAACTCGCGGGATGCGGACCGTTGCCAAGCGTTACCCGGACGTTTACCTCGCCCGCAAAGTGTCCAACGAGCCTGGCCACCGCCGGCTAGAGATCTTGGCCCGTGTCTTAGCTGGCCAATCCGATCTAGCAATTGCCCGGGCAGTGGGATTACCCGTATCGGCGCTGGAAACCTACCTGACCCTCTTCCTGGACGTTCGCGAGAGACTCAAAGCGCAGCAGTGGATTCAACGGGTGGTGATCGGCATGCCCACCGGCTGGCCACCCAGCGTTGAGAGTGTGATGCTGGCGCACTGTTGGCGGCGAGGACCAGGCATGGTTGAGCCCTGGCTGGATTACCTCCGGCATCAGGGGGAGCGACACAGCTTGCGAACCGACCTAGGCCGACAAAGGGCCTGGCTGGAGCAGCTGGTCACCATGCAGCAGCTGGGTCGCACCCCGAGATTCAGCATTCCTTGTGGAAAAACGCCTATTTTGCGGCTCGGTAAACCGCCCCAAATTGTCAAGTCGAGGACCATAGCCGCTACCGTTTCGCAAAATCGGGCTCAGATTCTCTTTGAAACCCGTTTTGCGGAGTGTGACAGCGGGGGGATGGGTGCCTCTTGTGATTCTCCCCACCCCAGCACACGAGGTCGCAAACGTCAGCGTAAGCAGTCCGCGTAAGCTAGGTAGGCACTTCTTGGACACAACGGCCATCCAACCCCCTCGCGGACCCGCGAGCCTTCTTAAAGAGTACAGATCCCATGGTAACCCGCTACGTCTATCGCACCGTTCGCTCTGCTGGCCGAGTCCAACGGACCTACCTCGGTACCCTGGCTGATCCCGTGGTCCAAACGCTGGAGAGATTCAAGCAACTGGAGCAGGTTACGGCTGACGCCGAAGCAGCCAAAGTTGACGCTGATCTTGAGTTGCTCGGGCGAGTTGAAACGTGTCTGGCCCTGCTCAAGACCACCACCGGTCGCATCATCCGCAACCTTCGCAAGCGGTATGCTCGTGCCCACCACCAACGAATCCCGAGGTGCAACTTGCCTGACGTGAAGATCACCCGTGACGATTATGACCAAGTTGTCGCTGACGCCGCTGATGGCTCTGAGGACGCCTTGGTTGTGCTGCGGCGCGTCCTGAGAGCAAACCCCGCCTTGTACCACGAACTGGGCGATCTCAACGCCCACGTCCGGCGGCACCTGATCAACATGTCAGCGGCCGCCATCGACACCCAAGCAGCCATGCAGCTGATGCTCGTGGACGAACGCCAAGAGTTGCTGGCCGGGGGGGACTCACTTCCCGAGCAACTCCTCATCGAGCAGATCTTAACCACGATGCTGGACGCCGCCTGCTGCCAGATCGGTCTGGCCCAACCACACCGCAAGGAGAGTGTTAGACAGCGGTGGGAACGGCAACTTCAGCGAGCCCAGGCACGGCATCAAGTGGCAATTTGTTCGCTAACCGAGGTCCGGCAGATGCTTGAAGCCACCACCCCCAGCCCGGAGGCATAGAAATGACTCGCAGCTCAGGAAAGTACGCCGCACAGTTACGAGCGATCGAGCAATTGCGGATCGTCACCATACAAGAGAATAAACTTGAACTCCTGGCTCAACTCCGTCTTCGGCTGGACGGTTTCTGGCAGCCTTGTTCGGCCGCACGGAAAGCGTTCATGAATGGTGAGCGCAGGCTTTCGATTCATGACGCGAGATTTCGAGAGTTGACCGCGGCATTAGCGAACGCGCTGCTTCAACACGTTCCCGACGACTATCGCGAGCAGTTGCACGGGGCAACGAGAAGGTCAGCAATCAGCATGGCGGCCCAGTGGGAGCGTAGGCTCGGTAACATTGAGATCATCGCCCTTGCCGACTTGGAACTGAAGATCTTGCTGGCCGCTGTAGTCGAAGTCATGAGCCAGCCCTACACGGGCGAGGGGCGACTGCCGGCCTGGGGGCACTCGATTGACGAAGCGAATGCAGAGATCCAAGCCGCCTGCGACGGCTGGCAAAGACTGGCCGACGTGATGTGACCAATGATAGAGATATTTGGAAACTCAAAACGAGTTCGGCCGATGCCAGTGAAACAAGGTGCCACTCTGAGAAAGCTCACCAGAGGCTCTCAGCGGCTGCACAGCGAGCGCGCTCTACGAGACGCCTCCGGGATCCAGCCAAGGCGACTGCTGGCTCTACACGCATTCACAGAAGCAAGCGTTGATTTGCCCTGGCCCGGCGGCCCAAGAAGCGTCGTAGCATACCGCCCGTTTGGCCGAGTCGTTTCCAATCAGGTGGTTCAGGGGAGCTGGCGAAGCGTCGGTTTTGTTGTCAACGGTCTCGTCCCTCCACCGCGACCGCGAGGTTGGTTCGATTTGGACATCGCGCCGCCTTGGTGTCATAATCGTGAGTGTCGTGATGCGGCGAACTACGTGGTGCGAACTACTCGTCGGATAGCGGGCTCTCACGTCGGCAACTCCATGTCTCAAGACCACTCACTCAACACCCACGCGGACGGCCCGGTCGCCGAGTTAGTCCAGCGGTTTCAATCGCAATGGAGTGAGCTGGTAGAACCAAAGGTTCAAGCTTTCCTGGAGTCGGCCTGCCAGAATGTTCCAGATCTGACCGACGTGCAGCGGGAGCAACTGATTGAGACCTTGAGCCAGGTCGATCAGCAGCTGCGTTCTCTTTCCATCGACGCCAGCACATTAGGTACCATGACCCTGGCAAGCGAGGCGACTCAGGCATGGTCCAAAAAACCTGGCGAGGTTACCCCCATGCCGAGTCACCATTCCGACCAGGCCACGGTGGGGTATTCGCAAGCTCCCGGAGGGTCTGACAAATCGTCCCCTGGGCCACGGTCAGCGAGCTTTCGAGATTACGAATTGATTGAAGAGATCTCGCGTGGCGGCATGGGTGTGGTCTATAAGGCGAGGCAGGTCAAGCTGGACCGGGTGGTCGCGTTGAAGATGATTCTGACCGGGCAGTTAGCTTCCAACGAAGAAGTGCGGAGGTTCTATCAAGAAGCAGAATCGGCGGCCAAACTCGAACACCCTGGGATTGTGCCGATTTACGAAGTTGGAGAACACCAGCAGCAGCATTACTTCTCCATGGGGTACGTGGACGGCGGGAGCCTGGCCGATCGGCTTCGGCAAGGCATGGCCCCGGAGCGCGAAGCGGCCAGCCTGTTGGCTCAGGTTGCCGACGCGGTCCATTACGCGCACGAGCAAGGCATCGTGCATCGGGACCTAAAGCCAAGCAATATCTTGCTCACGCAAGACGGAACCCCCAAAGTCACCGACTTTGGTTTAGCGGCGCGGGTTGAAGGAGATCACGAGCTCACGGCCACCGGCCAGGTGATTGGCACGCCCGCCTACATGCCGCCTGAACAAGCCGCAGGGCGGGTCAGCGAGGTGGGGCCGCTTTCCGACGTGTATTCCTTAGGGGCCGTACTCTACACGATGCTCACCGGGCGGCCGCCGTTTCAAGCCGCCAGCCTGGTGGAAACCATCCGCCAGATTCATGAGCGCGAGCCTGTTTCTCCCCGCCTGCTGAATCCCAGCGTGACGCGAGACCTGGAGACCATCTGCCTGAAATGCCTGGAGAAGAACGCCAGCAACCGTTACCCAACGGCCGCTGAGCTTTCGGCCGAACTGCAACGATACCTGGCGGGTGAACCGATCCGGGCGAGGCGCATCGGTCCGGTGGCGCGCTGTTGGCGGTGGGTCCAACGAAAACCGATGGCGGCCGCCTTAGCAGCGTCTGTATGCGGACTGTTGTTGCTGGTTCCCTTGTCCGTGGTGGTCGCTCGGCATGCCTCGGCGACGGCTCAGATCCACCAACTGAACGATCAAGTCACGGCAGAACTCGAGAGCCTGGAATTGACAGAACCGTACCTTCAACGGGTCGAAGCGTTGCTGGATGAGTTGCAGGTCAAGGACAAGGACTCCAGTGACAAGGCACGCCGGAGGTTGTACGACCGGTTTGCCGAAACCATTCGCAGTGAGATCAGGCAGCCGAAACTGAATGATCCAGACATTCAGCGAGTTCAGGCGGCCATTGAGTTGCTCGCTGCCCGACAGCCAGAAGTCAGCGGCACCCTGCAGATTGCCTTGGAGAAACGCCAGTCACAGTTCCAGACCGTGCTGCATTTGGCCACTCCGTTCGACAACCTGAATCAGGTATTCGGTGAGCCAGCACCGCAGCCGCGTGCTGATCGAAAGGCCATGGATCGAACGGAAGGAGCAATAGCCAACCGTGTTGTGACCAATTTGCCGAGTGACGGATTCGTTCAGATCGAAGCCACTTTCGACGCCGCTTGGGAGCAACATGCGCAGGTAGGCGTCTCGCTGGCCCACCCAGGTGATTCACAGAAGATTGAGGGATATGACTTCTTGCTTGCGTCCAGATCCGCCAACAGACGTGCAGCCGCCGAGAAGAACGAAACGCCGGCAGTTGCAAACCCTGACGAAGATTCCCGTGCGATCGAATCGGCTGAAGATCGTGCAGAGAATGTGTTACTGATGATCCGGCGAAACGGCCGAGTGCTACTTCAACACGAGTTTGAGCGGACGCTGATTCCCGCTGGCCCCGTTACGATACGTGGCGTGCGCGAACGGGGAAGGTTGTCCATTCAAGTCGCGGCGCTGCCGGTTCGCACGTTCTATGATCCGTTTCCGTTGCTCAACCACCAGGATAGCCGGTTGGGCATCTTTTGGCCGGCCGGGGTTGGTCTGTTGGACCTTCGCTTGAGCCGCAAACGGGCGTCGGCCGAAGGAAGCTCGTTGGAGCAAGGGGACCTGCTGTACGACCGAGGCGAGTTTGCTAACGCCCTACGGCAGTACGAATTGCAGGAGTCTCAGACAGATCACCTCGAGTTTCGGCAAGAAGCACAATACAAACAGGCGACATGCCTGTTGGAGTTGAACCGTACGGAAGAAGCCGCAGCCAGGTTGGCCAACCTGTTTGCCCAACCGCACGATCGCTGGCCACCGCTGGCTGGCTGCCAGTTATGGCTATTGCGATTGCGGCAAGATCAAATGGACGAGGCGAACGCGGTCTATGATTCGCTCTCCATCCGGTTTGATTTTGCGGAGATTGCCGCGCTGATTCCCGAAGACGTACGTCGCGAGATCTTGAAGGCGTATCGAAGTGCGTTTCGTAGCGTCTCCACGGTGCTGGTCTACAACCCTGATTTGATGAAGGACATTCAGCGGCTCGCCTCGGTGGACCGCTTCCTGAGTGCCGATGGCCGCGGCATCGTCACCACACAGTTGGAGGTGGTTCGCGGTTATCGCATGGTAGGTGACCTGGCAAGTGCCCTGGCAGTCACCGAAAGAATGTCGCAAGAGACCGATTTCGCCACAGTGGTCCGGCATCACTCGCGGATGCTCCGGTTGACCGGTCAGCCGATGCAAGCATCTCGCTATTTGGAGGCCGTGGCTGCGCGAAAGTCGAAAGCCCGTGACCCACGCGACATGATGATCCGGTTGGAGCACATACGGGTTGCGGCAGCGCTGGGGAATTGGCAACGCTGCGAACAGATGGTGGACGAATCGTATCACTTCCACCGCACGGTGAGCCCCATCCCTCCCGATTATTTTTCGTATCTCGCGCTGATGAAGGGGTTCATGCTCGAGAGGCGAGGTTCCGCACGTCAGGCGAATGCCACTTGGCGCGAAGGGTACGATGCGATCAAGACCGCCATCCGCTCATACGGTTCTGGTGCCGGAACTGAGGCTCTCAATATGGTGATTCTGGGTTCACTCTCCGATGCACTGACGCAAGAAGACGCGCAACTGTTTTTCACCAAATTGATTGGCATTGAGTCGGTCAACCCAGTGATCGGGATGGCACAAGCCATCATTAACCCTGCAACGATGACGGCCGCATTTCGTGACATGTGGCGAACACCGCGGGGTCGCAAGTTTGCCGAAGAATTCGCGTTTGGATCGCTGACATTGCCGGTACGTATCAAGACCCCACTGGTGTTGGCGGAAACCGCCTACATCACGAATACCGCATTTCAAGGAGAATTGTCGTCCGAACAAGATGCCCTGTTGTACGCGGCAGCTTCCATGTTCTTCGACCGGTTTTTCTTGAACGGAAAGTTCACGCCGGCCCACGCCGCGCAGCTGAGCCTCGCCTGGCGCGGCACCACCAATCTGTTGGGCTGGGGAGGTGTTGCGCCAAGGCTCGAACCGGTGGATCGCGGCCCCATGGCCTACTTGTTCGCTCATCGATTCCTGCGGCTCAAACAGCCCGAGCAGGCCATCAAGCTCTTCGAAACAGCCATCGCGGACGCGGCTGAGAACACCCCGCTCGCTAAACTCGCCCGCGCCGATCTGGATCTCTTGAAACGCAAACGGGGGCGGCTTGAACTGCTTTGCGATCTAAGGGCTCCGGTCCGTGTCCGCGTGTTGCAGGGGGACCAGGAGATCGCGGTGCAGAACCTAAGCAAGTCTGCGTCGTTGGAGCTCCCCGCTGGCAGCTACACCTTGGAAGCCCAGTCGGATGACGAACTGCGGCTCTCGCGGACAAAGTTTCAGCTAGTTCCCGCGGCCAGGAGGGTTGTCCAGCTAGAGCAACTTTGGACCACGCAAGACTCAGATGTGCCTCTGGCGGGCCTGATCCCTCACCCTTCGAACCGGGTCGCAGGTACGCGTTGGCAAGTATATCCCTCGCACCCCATTTCGCTGACACGGCAAGTGGAATGGAGTCCCGATCGAAGCCTGCTTGCCATCGGTGACTACTTCGGAACCATCTGGCTGATGGATGCAAACACCCTGCAGACCACGCGCGTGCTGGTAGGGCACGCTTACGCAATCGCCAGCTTGGACTGGTCACCTGACGGCACGATGTTGGCATCTGCCAGTTCAAACGGAAAGGTTCGCATCTGGAACGTGGCGCGGGGCAGTACCGTCGAACAACTCACTCAGGCTGGCGAGAAAAGCACCCTGGTCGCTTGGTCCGGCGATGGACAGTATTTGGCCACCGTTGACCAGAATAAGGCTTTGTCCGTTTGGGATCACAGGTTCAAGTTGGCGTATCGGTTCGAGGAAGCGGGGTCTCATTTTCATGCGATCGCCTGGCATCCGAGTCGGCCGCAGATCGCCTTCGCGTGTGCGTCTCAAACGAAAGGGAACTCGGTTCGAGTGTTGGACCTTGCATCGGCGTCGGAAGTCCAGTCGATTGACGCTTCCAACCAACAGTGCACCGCTCTGGCGTGGAGTCCTGATGGTTTGCAACTGGCTGCCGGCGGTCTGGAGACGAAGATACAAATCTGGTCAACCGACGACTGGCGGCCGACCTCCGTCGATTGGCAACCGCATGCTCGCGCAGTCAGGATGAAGTGGTCCCTGGATAGCACCAGATTGACGGTGTCATCCAGCGACTGGCAAGTGTACGTCTGGGACATGGCGGATCAATCTGCTCCCCCCGTGGTCTCGAAGTTCGCTGAAGTTATAGCAGCGGATATCAATGATCAAGGGAGCATGGCTGTGCTGCAGCAGAACGGCCAACTGTTGATCACCGGCCAAGGACTGAAAGAACTCCGTACAGAAACGCTGCCGCAACTCAGTATTACCACGCTGGACGCAAGCGCCGACGGCCAACACCTGGTCATCGGCACACGCGATGGACAGGTGAGTATTCTCGCAGCCAACGGACACTGCAGGCGTGTTCAAACGCAATCAGCTCGCAACTTGGTGGCGCTGCGCTGCTCGCCGACCGAACCGGTGTTCGCTTGCGCTTTCGAAGGATTGCCACAGGTTGAACTGATCCGTTTTGATGGAACCTCGCTTGAAACGCTCGGTTTGAAGGGCCAGGAGCGAGCATTGTCCCTCGCTTGGAGTCCGGCCGGAGACCAACTAGTGGTGGGAGGCAATCGCGGTATCGGCTACGTTTGGTCGGTGGCAACGGCAAGTGTCACCAAAACGCTCGAGGGACACGCGGGAATCGTGTCGCAGGTGGACTGGTCAACGGCCCGGCAGATGGCAACCAGCGACGGATCCGGCAAGATTCGTTTGTGGGACGAAGATGGAACCGAGCAAAGGGTGATTCCTTCGTCAACCTCCTACCCGCTGCGTAGCCTGCGGTTCTCCTCAGATGGCAGTTCGTTGGTATCCGTCGATGGCCGCGGCACGCTGCGACGGTACTCCAGCGACGGCCAGGGTGGCCCTGACTTTTCTGGTTCGTCGGAATCCCGAGCCATGTTTTCTGCGGATGGCCAGCATGTCTTGTCAACGCGAGGTGAAAATGCGGTTCGAGTATGGGATACCGAGGGTCGCTTGGTCCGCGAGCAGATACTTCAGGTTCGCGCCGATGCCCTGGCGATGTTTGGTGGTCCAACGACGTTTGTGGTCGGGGGGGTGGACGGTGCGATTCGCTTTTTCGACATAGAACAGGACACCCCCACGCGGCTCACGCTACTGTTGCCCGGAGGAACCGCCACGTTTTCCCACAACGGCAAACTACTTTCCACCACTGGCCCGGTGGAAGCAGTGGAAGAACAATTTCAGTACGTGCTAGAGACGGAGCATGGGGGATTGGAGAGCTTGACGCCGTCGCAATTTCATCGCCGCTTCGGTGTCGCTTTGCCTGCCCCCATGGATCTCGAAGCCGCGCGGGATGCGGTCAAGTAGCTGGGGCAGCGTTGCGAGCGAGTTCTCCCTGCACTGTAAACTGTCGCTGTAGGACTGGGGACTGACCAGTCCGGAAGATCACAGTGAGATTGAAAGGATCATGCACGAAGTCGTAGAGAAACGTCGACTCGAATTGGCAGAGGAAAATGCCCCTTCTACTTTGCCCGGAGCTCCGTCTTCAGGTCGACCTGAGTTGGCGAGCTGCCATGTTCATCCCGGAGCGAATTTCTCGTACCTGACAGCCTGATAATGCTCCAAATCGTGGTGGTTCTCACGTGGAGGTAAGGATTCGTTAACACTTCACTGGAATAGCGGAACCACCACTCGCATGCCTTCCTGGACAGGGTAGGGACCAGGCGGTCCATGGTGCGGCCTTCGGCAACGATGTTGTCATCCCGGCCAAACCACTGGCCGTATCTTTGGTTTGCTTCCTCGGAGGAGAGGGTGTGGATACGAGCGTGGCCCGGTTGTTCTCGATGAACGTGGAGGGGTTCATCTCCGCCGATCCGGCAGTGGCAAAGGAGTAGTCGAATCCGTAGTCGTTGGGCCCTTTCAGGACCGGCGAGGTGAAGTCAATGTTCCGAAAGTCTTGGTAGTTGGGATGCACTCGGATGACCTCCCGCGCACTTTCATCGCGCAGCTTCCAATCGATTCCCTGATGCCACTTGCCGACCAATCCGGTGAAGTATCCTTCTCCATGGAGCAGATCCGCGAGCGTTTTTCGGCCCGGCTCGATCAGCGTGCCGGCAAAGTTGGCCAGGTTGCCGCCCGATCCCAGTCGGGTGCGCCACATATACCGGCCGGTCAACAAGGCCGTAGCGAGAGGGGACGCAGTAAGATCCCGAACTATGAGCGTCGGTGAAGATCAGTCCTTCTCTTGCCAACCGGTCCAGGTTGGGCGTGGGGGATTCTGCTGTTGCGGTTGAGGATGCCAACATCGCCATACCCCATGTCATCCGCGAGGATGATCAGAATGTTAGGCCGGAGCTCATTTGGTGCCGCCGAAACGTCTTTCTGCGCGGTGATCGGTGTCAGCACCAACCAGCAGGCTAGGGTGAAGAGCGGCCTTCTCATGGTGTTCTCCTAAGCGGCCAACGGTCGGAACCATAGTTGCAATCTATTGCAATCAGCAGCCGCCTGCAGGGCAGGTGGTATGAGCAAGGTCCCTAGTAGGAGCCATGCGGCCGCATTTCCACCGGGCCCTGCTTCGATTACCACGTCGAGTCGTTGCGCAGAGCCGCCGCTGACTGAGGCATATGCGAGAACATGTTGGAGTTGTGAACTTCGTTGGTTTACCGCACCTCCGCATTCAGCTCGCCCAGCATCTCGACCAAAGCGTCAACCATCTTCACCGAGGCGTCGAGCTGCACCTTGTTGACGCCGATCCACGTTTCGTAGCCGCCGAGCCGGTGCTGATCGGGCGTCGGCAGGTAGCCGTGCGAGCCGTTGGCGATGGAAATGTTCATCAGCGGCTGGATCGGGCTGCGCTGCTTGAGTTCCAGGCCGATCTCCGCAAACACCTCGAACGGCATCGCGGCCACGGCCAGATCGCCGATGCGGTGCGTCTGCACGACCACGTCGATGGTCGGCGGCATCTCCGGCGACGCATAGGCGAGCACGGTGCTGTACGTGCTGTACCGGCTGGTGCTCATGGGCTTGATCTTCTTGGCCTTGACCGCCTCGGCCCATTCCACCTCCTCCTTCGTCGGATAGCGCCGCTCGAACGTGAGCGTGCGCTGCACCGAGGAGAGCTTCACATGATCGTGCCACTTCAGCGACTTGTGCACCTCAACTACCTTCTCCGCGCACAGGTGCGCCACCTCCCGGGCTTTCTCGTAAGGTTGATACCGCTTGGTGGGCTGCGGGCCGCGCTTTGCCAACTCTTCCTCGGAATAGCGTGCCAGGTTGTTCACGTCGCCGCTGGTGCCGTTGGCCATGATGCCGACGAACGGCGGATCCTGATGACGGTCAGCACCGAGTAGCTCTCCCACGCGGTCGGCGAAGATCGCGAAGTAGTCGGCCGAGATCGTATTCGCCGGCACGCCACCGACGTAGTGCAGCCCGTAGGAAGCCAGCAGCCCAATGGGCTTGCCCGTCGTCGACTGCACCGAAAGAAACGTGATCTGCGGGTCGACGGGGCCGGCGGGCCTCAGCAGACCGCTGTAACCGGGATTCGTATCGACCTGTTCGATGTTGTCGTGGGCGCCGTAGATCGGGCCGCGTCTGGCCATCAGGAACCACCGGCGGTTGAAGACCTGCGTCGGCTCCTCGGCGACACCCCAGCCGATCCGCGCCGGTTCGAGTTGATTGACGGCACGCAGCACGCCTTCGGCGATCCGCCGGGTTAGAAACGCGCGGTAGTCGTAATACGGCTGACCCTCAACCTCTTCCAGCTTGGCCCCGGTCGAGGTGTGCGTGTGAGTCGCTGAGATCAGCACGCATTCCGGCGGGATGCCGGTCGTCTGCTGGATGATCTGCTTGGCGTTGTCCGACGACCTCGGCCGAAATGTGCCGCAGGTCGCATACGACTAGCGCGAGCTTCGCCTGCCCGTCGTCGAGTACCAGGCACCGAGCATGCAGTTCATCATGCACGTGCGTCGCCGGCGGCCTACTGGTGCGGACAGTTGGGTCTGCGCCGATCGGCGGCGTGATGTTGCTCGTCGCCGCACCGGCGCGAAACACCGGCTCGTCCGGCGTCGCGGCGTCGACATGGTCGATGGAAACAAGTGCGAAGCAAACGCTTATGAAGATGAGCTTGACGTTGGATCGCATGGCGAGAGCATGGATTCTTTTCGGTCATGTTGAGAATGTGGGAGCGTCATGCGCCAACTTCCATCGCTCGCGGGAGCCAACCCAGGTTGTTGGCCGGGGCCAAGCACTTTGAACTCAGGAGAGCCGGGCACGTTGAACGACCGAAAGGGAGGTTGACCCAAAGTCACTCCTGCATCCCCACGCCGCGCCAAGAAATCAGGTAAGCGACGCAATGATCCTAGCGATTGAACCTCTCAATTCCTGCCGGGGCGGCGGCGCTGAGTGAATCCATAGCGGCCGATCATCACAGTAATCGGGGCGTGCGTTGCCGACAACTGACGAAGCGTCTGGCCTTGCTAACGGTCAACATACAACCTGCATCGATCATACGCCCTCCTTGCGTGATTTGGCACCTGCAAGTTTGAGGAACAGCACCACCCGCAGAGCAGGTGGTGCGAGGAAGGCCCCTAAAAGGGGCCGTGTGTTGCCGTGATTTCAATCGTGCTCCTTCGTACGGCTTCGCGAGGCAAACTTGCCTGGTAGCTCATCGGATTGCTGGTTCAAGTGTACTGCTTCCACTGTCTCATGGACCACCTACCGTGGTCCAGGCCGGCCTGGGTTAACCACCGGCGTTCCGTTTTGGGAGGGCAATCTCCGAGTTCGTGTTCGATCGGGTTAGCCATTACACTGTTCGCTGATTCAAGGCGTTGCGAAATCACGCAGGAAACGGCAGAGCCTTGTCAATTCTCACCAGCAGAGCTGGTGGATTACCTCGGATTTAGCTCGATCCGGATGACATTGGCTATGGGGGTATGCGCCGTCTCGTCCAGGTTGCAGTGTCAGGTCGTGAAGCGCGCATTAAGGGAGCCGCTGGACCGAGTGGGGCCAACGGCTCAGGTTCGATACTGTTGCAACCACAAGAATCGAACTTTGAAGAGTATGTCACGATTGACAGCTGTCAAATTGGGTGTAAGACGCCTAGCCTCGCCTGACTCAACGGCGTAGCGAGTTGGGACGATTATCGCAAAAAGAGCCGCAGGGGAGGTTCGTCCCTACGGCTCTCATTCAACCTAGGCCCGATCGAACGCTCGCGAGATAATAATAGCCAAGAACCGGTGCCGTTCAATGTCAGTGGCAGCTGACAATCAGTCGTTCCCAGAGCCACGGCATTGGCCACCCGCAGTTGCGTCTTGGATGGCTAACTTCCGATGGCTAGCTATCGTCGTCGTCCGCCCGAATCTGACGTACATGCTCGATGACGCCGCAAATGATCAGCGCTGCGACGAACAATGTTCCTGTGACCGCAGCAACGATTGTCGCCAAGTGCCTTCCCTCGATTCGAACTGTTCCGGTATATGGGTGCCGAAAAGGGCAAGAAGGTTCACTAATCGGGGGGATTCTTATCAGGTACCTACCGCCGAGGAGAGGCCTGGAACACATTCGGTTTTGATTTTTCTAGGGAATCCAGGTTCACCGCTTCGCTCCGAGAGTGCGCGTGTACGAAGGTGGCGCAGACTTCGATTTGCCCAGAATGCCCCGATCAGGCGAATTCCTCAAGCAGCTTAGGAATTATGAGGATTCTAGGGGAAACAGTTGACACCCCCAAGTTAGGGGTGTATTATCGCTGTCAGCTCGTACGGATTATCCGCATTGTGCTGATTATCCGCTTTGGTATGCATCTTTGTTTTGGAGAGTTTGTTATGAAGAATTTGGCAATTGCTTTGTTGGCTGTGTGCGTTCTTTCGTTTGGCGTTTCGGCTCAAGCTGAAGACGGAAACGTCTCGGACGCCTCGCTGGCCGCCTTCGGCTTCGGTGGCATGGAAAGGATGAGTGACGCTGATGGACTTCAAGTTCGTGGTATGAGCTCCAGCGCTCAAAGCTCGAGCGTCTCTTTCGCAAGCTTCTTGGTCTTTGATCCCGCCACGGGCGCTGTCTTTTCGGGTCAAGGCGGAGACTTCAGCCGTGGTACCGCTGAGAACGCTGGTCTGAACATCGCGTCGAATTCAACCTCGAGTTCCACCGCCACGATCGCTGCCTTCAACACCACGATCATTTCGGCTGGCAACACCTTCAGCGCCGTCTTCACAGCGTTCGGTGGAATGGGCACGGGTGCCTCGTTCGGCCAGTAAGCTCCGACTATTCGGGGCAACAAAGCATTGGCAGTCGTTTTTTGAACGAGGCGATTGCTGCTTGACCTAGACCTCTCGTCTGCGAAGTATCGCGGGCGAGAGGTTCTTTTATGCGCGCGGAGAAGATCGGCGAACGTCGCTCACTCAGCTAAGCTGGCTCCGCGAGAGCGGGTTCTTGCCTGTGAGCAGAAGCTCAAATTGGTTCGAGGTCCTACCTCGCTACGGCCTGCCGCGCGGAATGTCGGTGGTAGTGGTTGCCTGTTCTCGCAGGTAGCGATGATTGAGCGCGTTGATGTTCTTCTCAGCTTCGGTCACTGCGATCGGCGAGGTGCGATCTGGCTTCGCCCCTTCTTCACCACAATCAAGATGGCGTTCTTTTGCCATTGCTTCTTGAACTCGGCAATCGGCTCGCGGACGTGACCTCGGGCCGGGTCGGAGAGATACACGAATCGGTCGTCCGTGCCTCGGAAGACCACAAAGTGGTCGAAGCCATTCACCACGATTCCCACGACGACAGGAATCTTGGACTCTTCGAGCTTTTCGAACTTCACTTTACCGATGGTCGACAGATAGCCGAGCTTGACGGCAACTCGCCGCAGATCGGTGATTGACAACCCCTTCTTGATGCGATCTTGCATCTCTTCGGGGGTTAGCATCTTGTCCACGGCTTTGATGATCTGCGTCTCGGTCACCGGCTCTTCCCAGTGATACCGGATCAGCGTGGCCAGGGCTGCCGCGCCGCAGGAGTAGTCCCGTTCCTGCATCACAATCTTGTCACGCTTGAGATCGAGCCAACTCCGCATGTACTCGCGAAATTTCGATTCTTTATCCCGGTACGGAGGTGGCGGGATGTAGCCCTTCTCGGCGGCGCTGGCGGACGAGTCCCAACCTGCCGTCACGATGCCTGCCGACACCACGACCAGCAACACCCCGATCAGCCAGCGGTAGGGTTTCTTTCGGCAATGTTCAAAACGAAAACGCATAGAACCACCGTACTAGGAATCGGATTGCGAGAGGTTGGCCACACTTGTCTGGACGCCTGACTAGTAGGTCCAGGTGACTCCGAACACCGCATCAATGGCGGCTTCGGTCAAACCAAAGTTAACGAACGGTTCGATGGTTTTGCGGTTCTTCGGGGCAGTGCTTTGGCACTGCCCAGTTGAGCAGAAGCCATGGTTACACTTCTCCGGCTTGGCAATTGTGGCAGCCAGTCGCATCTGCAGGGGTTCGAGGGACGAACCTGGGATGCGAAAACCATTAACCGTATTGTGCCCGATGTAAGAACCAAGGAATGTCGCGCTGAAACTGACGTTTTGGTTGACGGCAAACGCCGCACCAGCCCGGTAGAAGGCTTGCTTGCCGGGATTGATGGTAATGCCACCATCAAATTCGTTCTCAAAACGGTGACGATAGCCAAATCCCCAGAACAGCGCCACGGGATCGTACTGATGGATCATCGTGAGCCCGATGGTCGTGGTCCAGAATCCTTCGCCCAAGTTGGTACCGGGCGTAGTTAGGGCCTGAGCAAAGTTGACCGGGCCGGTCGGGGCCGAGAAGGCAAGAATACCAAGCACGTCTGGGAAGCACTCGTCTCCTTCGATCAGGTGCCGGGTGATACCAGCACTCAGGTCACCGATGCCGCCTTGATTCTTGAACTCGTCGGTTCCCGCAAAGGAAAGTTCGCCGTTGGACCAGCCAACCGGTAGGTTGACGAACGCCTGCATCACAGGCGTCAGGCCAACACGCAGTTCCAAGGGTGCAATCAGCAAACGCTGCTTGCGCTGAGCTTCGCCGATATTGAGTAGACCATTGTTGAGCGCGATGATGGTGCTGTCCGAGTGGTCCAGTTGGTACTGCAGGGTGAACGAGAACTCGTACTCGCCAGGATCGAGTAGCACGGACTGCTGCCGCAAGAAATTGGGGGTCGTTGTTCTCGGTTGCTCTTCGGGAGCTTCGCCAAGTTTGGTTTCCTCAGAGTTCTCGTTGGCCGGGGACGGCGTTACCGGTGGGCGTTGCTCCTCTTGGAGCGGCTGCGAGATCGAAACGTACTCAGGACTCGGCTGGACCTGGCTGCCCGACGCGTTGAGCAACTGCGGCTTCGTGCCGGACTCCTCGATATGGTTGGCGCGTTGATAAATAACGATCGGCTCACCAACCGGTTTTCCATTCGAAGTGGGCTGCACCAGTACCGGCACAGCGTCCGTTGGGATCTGGTCGGCTGGCATCGTGCTGATCTGTGCCTCTTCCGGCGAATCGACGGCCGCTGGCAAGCTGGGAGATGGTGCCAACTCAGCTTGGACGGTGGGAGCCGAGGTTGCCGCCTCTTCGAAGTCAACGCGAGCCACAGGCGCTGGCTCTTGCTGCTCGGTTTCAGCGACGACTGGGGCTGGTGGCGTAGGGGCACGTTGGAAGATCACCATCGGAAGTCCAACCGGCGCGCCATTCGCAATCGGTTGAACGAGCATCGGAATGCTGTTACTAGGGATCTGATCCGCTGGCATCGTCTCAATCGAGGCGCCAGCGGCCTCAGGCTGCTCTGCTTCATGCTCGACAACAGTGGCAGGACGAGCAACCAGAGCGGAAGCGGAGACGGACGTCGGAGCCTCGGGGGCCGCCGCTGTTGTCGTTGCGGCAGGAACGTTGGGCACCTCCGAGGCTGTATCGATGGACTCCTGGCGGGGGACCGAGAACTGGAGGTCCGCCGACGCATCCGAGCGGAGAACGTGTTTTGCGTTCAAGAGACGCGACTCGATTTGTGGAACTGGAATAGCAGGCGACCGACTGGGCTTGAACGAACGATCTGTGGTCACCGAGTTTTGGGGCTTTACAGAGTCTGGTTGTTCAATATCCTCCGGAACCGTACCACTCCACGTCGAGCAGGTTGGGAGTCGCCCGTTGAGGGTCTGCCTCGTTGGCGGATTCATGTCGAACTCGGCTACTGAACTCCCGTTTTGGGAACAGGGGTGCTGGGTTCGCAGCATTCACCTGCTGTTGAGGCTGCTCTGCAGGATCTTGTTCCTGCGGTGCCAGCCTGTCGGTGACGACTGCAGTCCCCGCCGGGACCCACATCACTGCCAGGCATAGCACCGCAGGGGCTACGCGGCGTGTGAGTTTGGCATCCATTCCTCTGCTCCTGATACGACAAAAACCAGCTAGGGAAAAAATGGGTCAAGACAATCGAATCGATATCGATTTGAACGCCCTACGCAGTGTCACTTCACCGTCACCAAGATCAGTAGGTGATCCCGGCACCGATCGAGAACCCGAATAGATTGAGAGCGCCATCATGTCCATCAGCGTAGGCGTCAACGCGCCCACCGAAGGCAGGTGGGCCGCCGTCGCAGGAAGGCGAATGAATCACTGCGAGCCAAAACGTCGCCCGTATCCCAAAGCTGGTACTCGAAAGCAGTGCGAGCAAATAATTTGCAAGGCAAGCAGGTCATCCATCGCTCGTACTGCACACCGATCTGAAGCTCGTGAATGAGAACCGTCTCTGAGTGATCCTTGCCGGAGCTTGATTTGTTCCTCGTGTGAGCAATCGCTCCCGGGGTTTTGATGAACGCCGTGGCTTCGGTAAGCGCTGAAGCAAATGAATCGGCCCAAAGGATCGATCCCCGGTAACCGCCGAAGAAGCTCCAGTTGCAAGTTACGGGTTTGACGCCGTACAAGGATCCCGTAAAACCGGTTCCTTCCACCTTGTTGGATCCGATGGCCAAGCCGGTCAAATCGACGTCACCGACCGTACCATAGCCAGCCACCGAGTGTTGTCGTTCGAGCCAGGCATGACGTAGCCCGAAGGACGTATTGATCTGAATGGGGGCAAGGTACAGACGTTGGGTCAACTCGATGTCGATGGTGTCCAGGTCGAGGTGAAAGCCTTCGATAAAGCTCGCGCCTAGGCCATCGCTGGCGATCGGTTTGGGATCAATCTCGTTATTGTCAAAGTGGAACCAACGTACTAGGAATCCCCAACCGTTGTTTTGCAGTCCAACCCAGGTGCGGAAACCAACACCTAAACCGGGATCACTTTTTCCTGAGTACTCATTACCATTCGTCAGATCGGTCAGCGTCAGTCTGGCCCGAGGCTCGGACGTGGGAGCCAAGAACACGGCTTCTGCGCCCAAGAGAAATCCCGCTTGGCACATGCTGTTGCCAAACCCCTGCATGTTGTACCAAATATTGGAACCACCGGTTTCATCGAAGTATCCTTCCTCGTATACGGTGACCGGGCCTTCCCCTGGCACAGGCAATTCTTGTTGCACTTGTTCGTTCAGCCGGGCTGAAACTGGTTCGGCTTGAATGCGAGTCTCCGTTGCCGAGGCACGCTGAGTTCCAGAACGCTGCCCTTGTTCAGGACGTTCCCAAGGCAGGGTTGCCTTGACGACTCCGCCTCCTGCGGAATTAGGAAATGCATACCGGACGGCAGCATTCTCAGACGTTGTTGCCCTTGACGGCACTATGTACTGCGGCTGGGCCGGTTCGGTTGGCTGTTGTGTGGCTGCGGCATTCTGCATCGCGGCCGCCACCGCTTCCTTCCCAACTGCCAACGGCACGAAGCCGGTGATGGAGACATCCGACTGCTGCGTTGGCACCGGTGCCGACGCCTGGTTCACTTGCTGAGCAGACCCTGAGGTCTGAACTCCCAGCATCGTCCCTCCTGCCAAAAGGCAGGTGGTGAATACCCAAACTCTTCGCCAGATCATTGGTTTCCCCCCTTGTCTGGTGACGTTTTCTCATTCCATTCCACAACGGAATGGGCCCGATTCGCATCTTCGTTAGACGACATGCATTCACTGCATTCGTTGCATACGGCAAAGATCGGTACAGCCGTCACTTAGGTATCGCCTGCCGCAACCAGGAACTTCAAGCAATCTGGGGGGGAGCTCTCCGAAATGGTCTGGCTCGTGTACGTGTAGGCTTTGCCTCAACGGTTATTGCGATGGCAGCTAGAAGTGCTCGATCCTGAACATCGCTACGATCGCTATAGTCACACACTGCGAATCGAGAATTCCTCGCAAATGAGGGGACGTTTGGGAGGATTTCTTTGCACTCCCCCCGCTCTAGTTAGTTTGACAATTACCTGGCCGGGTGAAACAAAAACGTCAAACAAAAATGCTTAACTCGTTCAACTTTGGAGAAACAACTATGAAGTATGCAATCGCTCTGCTTGTGACGACCCTCTTCGCGACTCCCGCCATGGCCGCTGATGGCAACGTTCCCGCTTCCACCTTGTCCGCCTATGGATTCGGCGATTTGGAAGAGATCAGCGACGCCGAAGGACTGCAGATTCGCGGTATGAGCGCAGGTGCCATGTCCATGGGCACCAGCATCGTCTCTGGCTTCTTGATTGATCCTGCCACCAAGAGCTACGTCTTTGGTACGGACGTCAATGGTGCCATGTCGAGTGCTGAGAACGCAGGGCTGCAGGTGTACACCGCCGCCGGACACACTCAGGCATCCAGCTTGGCCCTGAACTTGAACGTCACGACTGCCATCAGCAGCTTCATTGGCTCGCTGACTGGTGGTGCTGGCGGCAGCGGCTTCGCCTTCGGACAATAAGCCTGCAAGGCTAGCGTCTGAAATAGACCGAGATTTGAAAGCCTCGCTTGGATCTTCCAAGCGAGGCTTTTCTTCGATGTACGTTACTTGGGATCAGGTTGGTGTCCACCATGGACCGCATGCCTGCCCCCAGTTCCCTTCTTGATTGTCACGATCGTCAACGACCAGCGAACCGGTATTAACGGGCTGAGTGGAAACACCGGTGGACGCCTTGCTCGCCGAAACAAACTTCATTCAGTTGCGGCCTTCTGCGATGACCAGGGCACCTTGGCACTGGTGACTGACCTTGGCCAGCCGTACTTAGCGGCTATCCTTCTGTCGCCTTGTATTCTATCACTACGAGGCACGCTTATTGCGCTGACTCAATGTCGAGTAGTGTTTGAAGAATATTCATTCGGAACTCGCCCGGTCGTTCGAGCTGTGTTGCCGCTGGCGACTTGAGATCCCTCCCGAAATCCGTGCTGTCGTAGATGTGATAGCGCAGCTGCAGTGGCCGAACAAAAAATAAGAGCCGCAAGCTCAAAGTCCTGCGGCTCTCTCCGGGGCAGTTCACGGTCGCTTCGACGTTGCCCTCCGTGGCGATGTCAACCAAATGTCCCTGCTAGAAAGTATTGGAAGGCGACCGTGCTACATATTAGTTCGGCAGAGGGGAGAAACGAATGCGACTGTTTTTCGGAAGTTACCTTCCGATATTGCCCGTATGGCGGAGCTGGCAGTGCATGCGTGACAGAATCGCTCATACAAGACTCGTATCAGAAGGCAGCCCCTGCTTCATCAATCCTCAGCTTAATCAGCACCACCTGCAGAGCAGGTGGTATGAGGAAGGCCCCTAAAAGGGGCCATGTTAGCGATTAATGGTTACTCAAACAGTCCGCGTTCCTGTTCACGCTCGTGTTTCTCCTGGTCTTGGATGTACTGCTTGATCATCGCTTCATCCAAGCCCACCGTGCTCACGCAGTATCCGCGTGACCAGAACGCTCGTCCAAACAAAGTCCCTTGCGTTTTCAGCAACTCGCGATGAACCCGGATCGTACTCTTGCCTTTCAGGAATCCGATCAACATCGCAACGCTGTACTTGGGTGGAACGCTGAGCAGCATGTGTACGTGGTCACTTGCCGCCTTCCCTTCCACCAACTCGACTCCTTTTTGACGGCAGAGCTGCTTCAAGATCTCACCGATCTCTCCGCGAACTCTTCCAAACGTTTTCTTACTCCTGTACTTTGGAACAATTACCACATGGTACTTACACTCCCACCTAACGTGGGCTTGGCTACGCCAGTCTTTCATGCTAGATCCTCCCTGACCCCACGGGGCCTTCCTCGGGGAGGATCTTTTCATAATACGCAGGAAACGGCGAGAGCCTTGTCAATTCTCACCGGCAGAGCTGGTGGATTATCTCGGACAGCCCCCTTTGATATCTATGAAAGAGAGGTTCTTGCCAAGCAGAAGTGGTTCCCTTATCTCGGTGGGAAGCAAGTTTCACCCTTTCCTCACAGGAGAACCACGACGATGTTGTACCTGGGAATCGACCAACATGCACGGCAGATCACCATTTCGGTTCGAGATGAGCAGGGCGATGTCTTGCAGGCTCGGCAGGTATCAACGCGTCCTGTGAAGATTCCGGCGTTCTTTGCGAAGCTGACTCGGGAACGGCTTCGTGATGGCGAGTCGTTTGTCGCTGTGCTCGAAGTGTGTGGCTTCAACGATTGGTTGATCCGGTTGCTAAACGACTACCGTTGCCACAAGGTGATTCTGATCCAGCCTGAAGAACGGAAGCAACGCAAAACGGATCGGCGAGATGCTGCCGCGGCTGAGCGAGCTGCTGTGGGTCAACCGAGATCGCTTTCTGGCCGGTAAACCGGTACGTGGCCTCCGGCAAGTCGGCATGGCGTCTTCGACCGACCAAGAGAACCGCCGCCTGACGACGCTTCGCAAGGAGGCGAATCAGGCACGGACCCAGATCATCAACATGATCAAACACATTCTCAGGCGTCATAACCTGCAATGGGACATCCCCACCAAGACGTTTCCCACGCAACGCGCCATCGCCTGGCTCAAGCAGTTGGTCTTGCCCAAGATGGATCGCTTGGAAATGAACTACTTGTTGGTCGATTTGGAACAGGCCGAACAACGTGTTGGAGAACTGGAAGAGATCCTCGTCGAGCGTTGCGCCAACAACGAAGATGCGGAGTTGCTGCGATCGATGCCTGGCGTGAGTTTCTTCACGGCAACGTCTCTGGCCTGTCGCGTAGGTGGAGTGGATCGTTTCCCTCGAGCACGGAGCCTGGCCAACTACTGGGGCCTGACGCCTGGCTGTCGCAACAGCGGAGAAAACAATCAACGGCTCGGCAGAATCACCAAAGCAGGCAGCAATCTGGCCCGCTGGCTGCTGGCCCAGGTGGCTCACCAGGCGTTGCGGAAGGATGCTCGACTGCGGGAGTGGTACAAACGCATCAAACGCAGACGGGGAAGCACCGTCGCCCGAGTGGCGGTGATGCGAAAGCTGGCCACCGTCATCTGGCAGATGCTCAGCAAGCGGCAGACGTACGCTGAATGTCGAGCCATTGCCTTGGCAAGCTGAACCCAACTTGAACAGAACCGTCAACTGACCTTCAACGCACAACCACCAAGGAGGAAGTAGTCAGGAATTCGCCCGGTTGTTCGATCCGAGTTGCCATTGGCGACTTGAGATCCCTCCCGGTTGGTCCAACTCGCACGGAACCGTGGATGCTGAGAGCTGAGCGAACACCAGCAAGTCAGCACGATCCTTTGATTGGAGTGGACCTTCCGGTGAGGAATTCGCAGTAGATAAATCCGCGTCTGCCACTACAGCAGAGCCTCTCACGAAAACGTGAGCGGTGACTCGCGAAGGAATGTGTTGGGAGCAATCGCGCTAGAAAAGAACGATTGCAACATCCCGTAGCGACGACAACCAAGGCGAATTCATCCGTGACAACGCAGAACCAGCTCAAACATGCATGTCCTAGCCCAATCAACAGCAGGCGAAGACAACTACTACCGAACACCAAAAGATGCCAACAAGCAGATCACTACCGCTGCGCACCCAAACCACCGGAAACCACTCTCGGTTGACAAACTCTTTCAGGAACGGTTCCGTAGGCGGGTGACCTAAAAAGTCAAAAACTTGCTTGTAACGCGAGTTTTACGGGGTTTTCAGGGAAAAGGAACTGTTTGCAAACGATTGCATTCTATGGCGTACCACTGCAAGGAATAGTGGTAATTGGGCATTAAAGTGGTAGAGAGTGGTAGTGCCCAAGCGACTGCTTTGCCTCGGAGTGGCAGGTGAAGTTGGACTGGGGGGGTGGTGGGGGGGGGTGGTGGGGTGGGGGGGGTGGGCGGTCGAGAGGGGGTTGAACCGTCAGGGAGCCCGTACGCGACATCTGTGACGCATTTCAGAGGATGGACGACTGGAGCGACCAGGCCCTTCCTGAGACGGTGTGGTGCCTGTATTGCAAGAATCGAGAATGTGGATGAAGGTGAGATGAAATGCCGTGGCTGCTCACTGTTGTATCCCGGGCTCCAGCCTCCCAAACATGATCCGTTCCTTGCGGCTCGGAGAGCGGTCACCTTGCGTGCGGTGAGATACACGATCCCCTGGTGCTCGAAGAACTGGGGTTTGGACTGACTTCTCGATTCAAAGCGGTACTTGCGATGCCAAGTTTTGGCGTACTGCGGACGTCGACGTTGAACTTCAGACGCAAACGCGCCCTTGAGTTGCGGTACTCCTGCCAGCCGTAGTGGGCGCTTCCCCGAACCGATCAAGCGTCGGTTTCGAGGTTCGTTCCGTTGAGACGAACTCGCGGTGCGGTGTTGCCGTCCAGGCTCTCCCATCCTGACTGGTCGTGAAGGTGTAGTTGCGGTTACCTCCGTCCTGGCGGCAGATCGCGATCCATGTGCCGTCCGGCAGACGGTTCACCGATGATTCGGACAGCAGGAGGTTCCGCGGCTTGTTAAAGTGCCCAACCAACTCGAACGTGTCGAGCGCTTCGTTCGCAACCGCTAGGGCGTTCTGTTTGCCTGGCCAGTTATTCATCGCCACATACGTCGTGCCATCGAAGACCTTGAACGAGTCAAACAGATAAAGGCCGTAGTCCTTCGGCGGTAGCTTGAAGCCATGGGCCACGGCATCGACATAAAAGTGCTGAGGCTCGGCGTCGAAGGTCCCAGCCGAGGTCTTGAGCTTCACGCGATGAATCGTGTTCTGAAACGCCGAGTGTTGGAGATTGAAGTCGATGAACCACAACTGCGATTGCCGCACACCTAGCTGCTCGCTCGCGAAGTAGCAACGGAGCGTATTGGCATCCTTCTGGATTATCCGCGGCACGAAACAGGCACCCACCGGCAGAGTCTCGTTCTCGAACGCCTGTTCGCCGCGAGCGAATGGGATGACTTGTTCTAACTTCATCGTGCGGAGATCTACAACAGACAGAGCCACGTAAACGCCTGGCCACGATGCGGCTTCACCAGCGCGGTCGTCGTTCACTTCAGCCACGATGTACGCACGGTCGCCAACGATCACCAACTCCGCGTCGTGGGCTCCTTTTACCTGGGACGCCGTGACTTTGATCAGTCCGGCCAGAACACGATCTCCGGCTTGTTTCGGATTCCAGTCTGCCGGTACTAGCGGTCTTGCCGATGAGCTGTTCTTCACGGGGGCTGCTTCGCGGCCCTGCGTGGCCTGGAGCACCTGCTTGGACTTCGGCCCATCAGCGACCGCCAGCCCGTACGAGATACCAAGTAGCAGGATGCTGGCCGTCGTCGCCGGAACCAGTCCACTCGCCTGATAGGTCACCGCACGCTCCCCGAGCCCGCGAAGGGCACGCACAGAGGCAATCTTTGCCGCCTGGAACGGTTGCAAAAGGATAGCGTTAAAGTGTCGGTTTACTTTTCGTTGTTCAGCCATTCCGCGAGGCCCGTAGCCCTGTACAACCAATGTGTAATCCCGCTCCAAAGTACAGGATACGACAATACCATGAGGGCCCGGATCTTCCACCCATTACTCGCTCTGATTGCCTCCGCGACGGACCGCGAGTTGGCAAAGTATGTCGAATACCTAAAAGAGGAGAACAAGATCCTGCGGGCTCGCATTCCCGGCCAGATCCACACCAAGCCGGAGGAACGGCAGCGGCTGCTGAAACTGGGGAAGGCGATCGGCCAGGCCATTGAGGAACTGATCACTATCGTCTCGCCGGCCACGTTTTATCGCTGGGTCCGGGATGCCAAGTCCGGTAAGCCCAGCGGCCGAGGAAGCCAAGGGGGGGGGCAGGGACCCAAGGAGTTGCGGACACTAGTGTTGGAAATCGCCAAGACCACGGGCTTCGGCTACACCCGGATAATCGGCGAGTTGCGAAAACTGGGCATCCGAAAGATCAGCCGGCAGACGGTGCGAAACATCCTCAAGGAAGAAGGAATCGAGCCCGGTCCGAACCGCAAGAACGACTGCTGGAAAGACTTCCTTGACCGGCACGCGGAGACGCTATGGGCCGTGGACTTCTTCTCCGTGAAGACCGTCACCACGCGTGGCCTGCGGGACATGTATGTGCTGGTGTGGCTGTGCATGAGCACGCGGGAGGTGGTCGTATCCGAATCCACGGAGCACCCAAACTCGGCCTGGGTTAAGCAGCAGGTCGACGTGTTCGCCGATCGGACCGCTGGCCTGGAAAAGAAGCCGGCGATCGTGATGCACGACAAGGACCGGAAGTTCGACAAGGTTTTTACCGCGACAGTCAAAGAACGCGGGATGCGCACGAACTCGTTACCCAAGGCGAGCCCGAATTTGAATGGCAGGTGCGAGCGGTTCATCGAGACCATCAAGCTGGAGTGCTTGTCGAAGTTCATCGTGTTCGGCAAACGGCATCTGGACTACTTGGTCGGTTCTTTCGCAGACTATTACAATCACCACCGCAGCCACATGGAACGCGACAACCTGCCTCCTATTCGGAAAGTACCCGAGGAAGTTGACGTGCTGACACGCAATCAGATCGAAGTGAGGCCGTATGTGGGCGGACTGGTAAAGTCGTTTGAGCGTACGCGTTCCACGAACTGCATGTGGTTCGCTGCTGGGGGGCGATTAGGCGGCGTCGCCGACGAGGCGGGTTTTGCGGTTGATCTCGAGATGATGCTGGGGATGGGCGTCGTGCCAGCGGTCGGGGAGGAGGGCGGTGAGTTCGGCCGCGATGGATGGGGCGAGGCAGGATGGGTCGCGCATTAGCTCGATCAAGGGGCGAGGGTGGTCTTTCAGCACGCGGAGACAGTCGAGCGGAGATTGCAAAGCTGCCGGGTTGGGCCGCGTGCCGTCGGTGAAGATGACGTCCGTGCAGGCTGCTTGGAGCAGCGGCAAGAGCGAAGTGTGCTGGCGAATCAGCGGCAGCCGCTCGTAGATGTCTTGTAGATAATGATATGGATGGACGCGGTTGGCTTTGCACGAAGCAACCAGCGAATACAAGATCGCGCCCGTGTGGCCGCCGCCGTCGTTGCCAAAGAACATCCAGTTGGACCTTCCGATGGCAATCTGCCGCAGGGCTCGTTCGCTGCGCGTGTTGTCGATCAACAGCCAGCCTTCGTCGCAGTAGCGAATGAAAGCCTGCCACTGGTTGAGCGCGTAGCCGACAGCCGCCGCGAGTTCCGTCTTGGGGACGACGGTCGGCGCGAGTTCGTCGAGCCAGGTCTTGAATTCATTCAAGAGCGGCAACGCCCGAGTGCGGCGCTGTTCGCGCCGCTGCGCAGCGGAAACGTCTGCCAGTTCTCGTTCCCAGAGATAGAGTTGGCGGAAGTAGGCCAAGGCGCGATGCGCAGGTCCCGGCGCGGAATACCGTGCCTTATAAAAATACCGGCGCATATGCGCAGCGCAAGCGATCTCTAAAATAGATCCCTGTAGATATATCTGGTCGAATACGCTGGCGGCATCCGCCTGCAGATAGCCCTCATAACCTTGGAGGAATCGCTGCGGTGCTTCGCCGTCGCCGCTAGGCCAGTAGTCGTAGATCAGGTAAGGGCAGACCTCCTGCTGCCCACAGTAGGTCCACACGGTTCCTTTGCGAACCTGGCCGGCGCCCGGATCGAGCACCGCCACGCCGGTCGCATCCGTGCCGATCAACTTCCCTTGCAGAATGCGGCTGGCCATCCAGGCATACAGAATCACCGCCGTGACCGCCGTTTGCGCCAGCCAGCCCGCTTGCGTGCTGCGCGGAATCCACCAACCGTGCCGCAAGCAAATCTCTTCGTAGCGGTACAGCGGCAGGTGATCGCCCCCCTTGCTGGTCGTCAAGTGCGAGAGCAGGCTGGCGTCGGCCGCTCCCTTCTCAATCATCTCCGGCGGTTTATCGGCGAGCACCACGTGTTCCTGGCAACAATTACAAAAACCTTTCTCGTGCATGTGCTGCACGCCAAAGATCTCTGCCGGCTGATAAGCCCAACGCAACGCCCCTTCCACCAGCACGAGAACCAGCACGGACCCGCACTTGGGGCAAGCTTTTTGATCCTCGCGCAAGCGATGAATCCGCTGCACGCGGCGCACGTTGGCATCCAAGCGGCGGCGGCCCGTGCCGCGGCGACGCGGCAGAGAGAGGGGCGATGTTTGTGCTTCGCTCGGCGGCTGCTCGGGTGCCGCATCGTCCGCGGACAAATCGAACAGCGGGAGTTGATCCGGCGCGTGCCGTTCGCTCTTGGGGCCGTAGCGTTCGCGGATCAAGGTGTCCACGATCTGTTCCAGTTGCCCAATCCGCTGCTCGCGCTCGGCCAACGTCTCCAGCATCCCCTGGATCATCGCATGGCAAGCCGCGATGTCTGGCGGGAAAGAAGTCGGCTGGGCGTTTGAATCGGCCGGCATGCGGGCGTCCTGCGGCAAGAAGTGCTTCTGACCGCAAGTAATATACTCTCACTCGACGAACGCGAAAGGGTCTAATAGAGATAAATATAGATATCTATAACAATCTCTCTTAATTCGCAGTGAGGGAACGTCGCCCGCAGCAGCGTTTGAACTTCAAACCGCTTCCGCAAGGACATGGGGCATTGCGCCGCACGGTCTGGGAAGTATCCGTGCGCGCGGTAAGTTCGGCGCCCTCTTCGGCTTGAATCGGCTGAACTTGGGCCGCACGGGCAGCAGGCTGAGGTTCAGCCGGAAAACTTCGCGCACCGATTACCTTGATCTGGGCATAGCGACGGGCACACTCCGGGAAAGCAATGCCGCCGCGTCGCTGCCATGCCTGCAGCAGACGCTTGGCGGTGGTAGCAGACTCCTCGCGGTAGCGCGTCTCTTGCAGTTTTCCTGCCAGCGTGAAGATCGCCATCACGCTCTGCCGGATCGTGATGCGATGCTTGGGAAACAGTTCGTGGACGCGCTCCCAGAATTCCAGATGCACTTGCCGACAGTCGCACGCCGGGTTCGCGCAGTAATGGTCCTCGACCAGGAATTCGCGACCTTCAAACACAAAGAAGAAACTATGGTCGCAGAATCCTTCGCGCACGCCGCCGCGCTCATCAATCACGCTCGAATAACTCGCCAGTTCATCGCGCGGACCAGACAGCACGAACGAATTCAGCCTGCGCTGCATCGCGCGGACGCGCTGAAACTCGTCGCCCAACTCGCGGATTCGCCCGGCGGGAAACCGAGCCAGAAACTCCCGGGCCAGCGACTCCACTTCCAGGCTCCGCGGCGGCGGATCGCACTCGGTCCATGTTTTCAAGCAAATCCGCAGCGTGAACACCAAGTGGTCGCTCGCTGAAGTATCCGGCGGAGCCAGTTCCGTGAGCGTCAATGTTGCGGTCGAGCAGGGGCAATCCAAGTCCAAGCATGGGGCTGACTCGACCAGGAACGGATGCCTTTGCAAAGCGAAGCGGACGAGATTTCCGGTTTCCATGCGTCCGGTTTCCATCGAAGTTCTCCTGAGAAATCACACGGGGAACTTCAAGTTACCAGATGGCCGCCGAGCGCACAGCCTCGTCAAGCGGGCCGTTCGTAACGCGGTCGCCGCGTACGGCCTTGCAGTTCGATGCCGTCCAGGAGCATGGATAATTCGCTGGCCCGAATCTGAATCACAGGCGAAGCCGGATCGGCCGGCATGGGGAACTCGAAGGTGCCGCGGGCAAGCTGCTTGTAATAAATCGCGTACCCATCGCCGTCCCAAAACAGGATCTTGATGCGATCCCGGCGGCGGTTGCGGAATAGGAACAGGTGGCCGCTCAGCGGATCCTGATCGAGCTTCGACTGGACTTCGCCCGACAAGCCGGCAAACCCACGCCGCATATCGGTGGGCTGCAGGGCCACGAAGATCTTGACTTGCTGCGGTACTGTCAGCATCGACCGCCCCTCAGCTCAAGTCGCTCACTGCTTGCAGCACGCGCCGCACGTGCTCCGTGGTAGCCTGTTCGCCGACCCGGATCACGAATCCATTGCCGGCCACGATCTCTACGATTCCCCCAGCGACCGCCGCAGGCCGATCTTCCACCAACTGCACCGCCGCCAGTCCCGGCACATCCGACACCTTCTCCGGTTGCCTTGCTTGCTTTGATCGTCTTGGCCGCGGCGACTGTCCATCACGACGCTTGATCTCCCTTTGCCAGTAATGAAAGGCTGTTGGCTTCAATCCTTCCACCTCGCAGAACTCCACAATCGTCAGCCCGCTCTGCGCCCGACGCCGCACCACGTCCCGCCAAACAACCTCCCGATTCGCATCTCGACCTTTCCCCACCATCCACCTCCCGCCGCAAGTTGAAACGAAATTTTCCGCTTCATCGTAGCTCAGCGGTCAAGATGCAGTTGGTCGAACGCCATCTCGCTCCTTATGTCAAGAGCCTTGGAGCTGCGGAAGCCTTTAGGAGCGATGGGCAGTCAGGTCGTATTATCATACGAAACGATGCGATATTAGAGCAGATCGTGGCCCCGCACGGCGGGTGGCTGGGAATTGCTTCGAAGGTTGATAATTCATTGGCGAAGCACGTTGAGGTGGAGGGCGTATTCTCGACGACGGACGGCGGCTCCACGCGGATACGGCTTGCGGCAGACATTGATTGTGGTGGCGATGTAACCGATACTCTGGAAGTAGAGTCGACTGCTCCACGTCAACAAACTGGCGAAGTGCGAAAGCCAGCACCAATAGTAAATGTCATTGCTCATGTGAGCAGTCCGCAAGTGAATGAACAGTATGTTAAGGACGAGGAGTTTTGGGACCTTGTTTCTAGTGGTCACACTTCGACGCTCTTGAGGAATCGGATAATTCGTCTTGATGACGACGCCATCAATCGAATTAATCGCACCCTAATGCAGCTCGCACAGGCTGAACTGGTCCATCGCACGACTGCTTCTGATGCACAAGCTGGCCATCCTCTTGTTGTTCGCTTTCTTCGCAACGGAAATGAGTTCGAGCTCAAGTCCGCGAATCACGCGCTGGTCAGTGAGTTGGCATTGCTCAGTGAAGTCGAATTGCAATTTATGCAGCCGGAGATAGCGGGGGAGCGGCTAGTGCTATTGGATGAGCCAGAGCTTCACCTCCATCCACGGGTGCAAGCCGATTTAGCTCGAATACTTGTCGAGAATGCAACGCGAGCTAAAGCTCAAGTTGTATCGGTGACACATTCGGATCATATTTTGCGCCAGCTCCTGCCGCGCTCAGACCATGCAGTCCTCAATATCGAGCGAGCTTTTTCTCGGATACGGCGACTTCATACGCAGAGAGATGTTCTCGTCGCTCTGTCTCAGACGCACGAGATCACCCCCTTCTCCGCGATCAACTTTCTTTCGTCACGTCGGATACTGTTTCTTGAGGGTGCGACAGATGACGCCATTCTTGTTCGATGCGCTATTGCCCACTTCTTCAATTCGGAGAAGGAAAGGGCGGCCTTCGAGTCGTGGACTCGAATTTGTCTTGATGGCGTGGACAACGCGCCCGCACCGCAGCTAATGGAGCGTCTCATTTCCAGCAAACTTCTCCCGAATCTTCGATCGGGGGAGGGGGTAGTAGTGGCTTGTGCTTTCGATCGCGACTACGGCAGAATACCGGGTTGGCATAATGCAACGGGATCTCAAGTCCGTAGATGTGAGTACATATGGAGTCGGCATAGCATCGAGTCTCTCTTTATCGAAGTGGATGTGCTTGTCAGCTTACTTGGGAATGCTCTTGGGACTAGTGCACCTACGGACCTTAGCGACCGAATTCTGGCCGCGATACAGTGACACAATCAAGACTCACACTTACTTGAAAGTGCTGAAGATGAGTTGGCGGATGTGTTTCGACGGACGAGACAGCACAGCGGCAAGAAAGCTCAACAAGAGGCTCGGCGCCTTGTTCGCGCAGATCCAGAAGTGTGGCAGCGGGGCAAGGATCGGGCCGCTTTTGTGCTACGTCGAGTTCGCGAGTCGCTCCCACTTCAGCTTCAAAATAAGGTTCGATCGAGCATCTGCAACATTCTTGATTCGACCGATCCCGCGGACCTTTCGCGAATCACGCTGCCCAAAGAAGTCATCGACGTGATTGAACGACTAGTGACGATCGGCACTGAGTAGGTGCTTCCTGTTTTTTTTGAAGCCGAATGGCGATTTTTCTCATCTACTGCCTACGAGAAGCGTTTACAGGCGATCGTGCTGATCGACGGAGGTGGGCGCCCGGAGGATGCCCGCGCGATCCCGGTCCTCATTCTGAATTCGGGAGGCGCGGATGACGCTCGCAAGGTTCCCGATGCCGGAAACGCGATATCGAGGAACCTGTATTTGCGATGGTCGAAGCCAGGCGTCCAGATTACATTGCTCGGCCCAGTCCACATGAGCTTCACGGATTTGGCGGTGATTAAAGACTTCGACCTCCCCGGGGATGGGAAGGCGTTCATCGGTAAGACGCGCGCCGTCATTGGCGGATTCTTCGGCCAACACTTGTTGGGTGAGCATTCCGAATTGATCGAAAAAGGGGCCCTTGAATATTCCCTTGCGAAAGTCGAGACGCCCGAACAGTCAAATTCGGAATCATGGCCACGCGGAACCCGAGAGTGCAGCCTCTGTAGTCAGGATGAATGCTGCGGCGGCTTGCTGACAGACAGTAAGCCATGGGGCTGCGCCAACTGCCGCCGCGGTTTACGGGTTTCGAGCCAGTGGGTGGACCAGGTGGGTTACTTCCCGGTGATGTGTCGTGGTAGTCAACATCGTACCAGTCGCCGCACCACTCGGCGACGTTGCCGTGCATGTCGTACAACCCGCTCAGTCTATTCCGCATTCGCTCCGGCAATAGCCGGATTCCCATCAGTGCTATGATGACCCGCCCACCCCATCTCTTCAAGGAATCAACAGGGGACCTACGGGTGCTGGTCCTGGAGATCGCCAAGACCACCGGCTTCGGCTACAGCCGCATCATCTGTGAGTTACGGAGATTGGGTATAAAGAAGATCAGCCGACAGACCGTACGAGACATCCTCAAGGAAGAAGGCATTGAGCCGGGGCCAACCGGAAGAACGACTGCTGGACTGGTTGCAATTGGACTCGAAACGGGTTGAGACGTGCTGCACACTTTTTGGGCTCCAGCTCAACTGTCCTCCAACTCAGCGCTCTCCCGCTCCAACCGGATCACCTCGCGATTTAATTCCCCAGAGATTCGATCGACTTGATTTTGAGTTGCCTCGCCAAGAACCCAGCCACCCAAATTGGCAAGTCCTCGAATTCGTGAAATAAGTGCCGAAGACTCGCGTTTCAACTGCCGAATCGCAACGCCCTTATCATATGCGTATGAATCACCCGTTTGGCTGCATAGCAGAGAATGTTTGGCAGCGGCCTGCTCAAGCAGTCGACTCAATGGATTGAAATTACGAAGGGGTGCGGCACGGAACAACGTCTCATGGGCGGCTTCGGTTACTTCGTTTCTCTTGTCGATAGCTATCGAAAACGTCGAATACCGGTTTTCCGGAATCTCGACCGAGGAATCAATGATCTTGAAATAAACTCTACCTGTGGAAATGTGTGCAATACAGAGCACAACGGGTAGAGCCAGTATTCTCCAATATGCCATATCAATCTTTTTAATTGACACGCTAAACTCGTCGTCGCTCTCTTCGACGTCGTCTTCTTCCTTGCTGATTGTCTGACGGAGCTTGGCGGCGCTCTTTACTTGCACCTTGAAAAGGCGGCCGGTAGGTTCTTCGCCGTTGTAAATCTCTACCTCACCGTCTATTCCGGTATCGCTGTCGAGAATGCGATACGCCCATCCAAGTCTTCCGGAAAACGCGTATGCCACAAGATACTCCCCCGCGTCTCCCGTCGAGTTCTTTCGAGTATACTTACCCATAAGCGATCACTTTCCCGATCCAGATTGCAGTTCCGATTGATTTGACCATTCTCGAGCTTTCTTTGCATGAGGTGCCTGTTCGCGATGGGATCATCTACCCACCCTGTTCGCGTCAATAAGACTTCGAGGCTATAGCTGTTAACGTGATTACAATCACTAGCTCTCGACGGGTCAAGTTAGCGCTTCCATAGCTTTCTCCATCTCGCCCACCAGCGGTCCCCTGCCTATCCCGAACACTTCCAGGTATTCGATCGCCCTGGTGCAGGCCACGTAGAAGCTCGCTCGTCCTTGCACGTCAACCGGGAACTCGTGTGCGCCGGCCAGCAATATGCAGTAGGCATCGTACCCTTTGGCGGATGCTACGGTCGACACCGAAAGCCAGCCCCGCTGGTGCAGCAACTCATCCTTCTTCCTTGTGGCGATGTGGATTCCCTCAACGGCTGGGAGCCTGGCTTCGGCGACCGCCGTCGCGACATCCTCAACTTGCCGGCGTGAGTACGCCAGCAAGTGGTTATCCTCGGGGCGCACTTGCTGCTCGGTCAGCCAACGGAGTCGCTTTAAGATTGTCTCATTCTGCTTTTGCCGTCCCGAGAGCACTGCAACTTGGGGCTTGAATCCGTCCCGCTTAGCGAATCCGACACGCCATACGCCGTCGACCTGAGTGAGTAATTCCTTTTGCTCCAACGTGGCGATATCCCCAAATGCCTTGGTGGGAACCGTTGACCTCTCCGGGGCGAACGCGCCGTACAGCACGCTATACGTCACTTGGAACGTGAGTCGCACGAGCCGAGTCTGGGACTCGTGCGCTTTGACAGTCGTTCATTTGCCCCCAGCTGAACGGCCCCGATGAAGTAAGCCCGAAAAAAAATGCAGCGGACCGCGGGGGGCAATAGTCTCGTCAGGAAAACTTTGACGAGATTAACTTCCGCAGGGACGATTTCAAGGGCTGAACAGGCCGTGACCTTCAGTCGCAGCTTGTGTGCTCTCCGTCTCCCTTCATCCGTTGGGTTTGAACGTCATGCCTTCATAATGGGGCCGACATGCTTTCGTGGTGGCATGCTACTTGCATGGTAGAGGAGCTATAACGGTACGCCACAATTTCCCTAGGATGGAGCAACCCCATGAAATTCCGTCTCCCCACGTTGTCGCTCGGCTTGATCGCCTGCCTGTTCAGTCTTGGTTGCACCCACGAAGTAGAAGACGTGGCCGAAGGGGAAGCGCAAACCGGTGAAGTGAAGACCTTGACCGGCGAAGTTGTCGAAGTCCTCGATGCGCGAACTTTTACGATGAAGGACGAGCACCGGTGGCTGGAAGACGACCTGCTCACGGTGGTCTCCAAGCAAAATCTGCCTGCCGGCTTCAACGAAGAAGATGAAGTGACTGTCGTAGGGACCGTCCAGAACGTCGGTGTCGTAGAAGTGGAATCGGGTTACGACTGGGACTTCGATCCAGAAGTGGAAGTCGAACTAGAAGACGTCAAGGGCTTCTTTATTGCGGATTCCGTCGTCGTGACAGAACATGAGTCTGCCGATTGACATTGGTGTCCACTCGTCAGTTTTCCGTGGGAGCTTCATTCACGTGAACTGCAATGCGAGAATGGCATTCGCCTCCTCCTCGGTTCGCTCTGGCACGTTACGAAACCTCGGTAAAAGTGTCTTTTCACATAGATTCTGTAACACATCAACTGACCGTCACGCTGGTAGGTTCCCATGATGGCCGACTTCCTGACAACAGCCCCGAGCAAACAGGTGGTCTGCCAAGTTTGCATCCCCTCGGCTTCCCAGGCCCACTACCAAAATCCCGCCCATTGAGTGGCTCCGGGTTGGCGAAACACGGCAGAGGCTTCTTCCCCACAGGTAACCCGCCATCGACGTAGGCTTCGGCCACGGGAGCCACGCGGCCAAGTCTTCATCCAACTCATCGTCGCTGTAGCGCCGCAGTTTGACTAATTGGCTCACTTTTGTAGGTCCGTCCAGTAAATGGTCGCATCTTTCTTCATCCTTTCTTGCGTCTGCCGCCAAATAGACTGGTCGCTCTTAACGACACTGATCGCGACGACGACCAAGCGACCACAAGAACCACCCGCGGCCAAAGTTGTATCGAAGTTCGCATACTTAACCTTCAAGTAGTGTCGTCTGCCGATCACTCGATTCGTGGTCCTGAGTCAGAAAGTGCTATACAAGAACCGAGACATTTACTCCTGCACCTTACGGCTGAGCCAATACTGAAGTTCCAGCCGGACGAATTCAGCGGATGTAATGTCAACCATGAACATTGTGTCAATCTTCCTTAACATCCACCGGACAGCTTGCACTGATCCGATCGCATCGAGGGTCGCTTGAATGACAACGCTCTGTCTCAATTCAATGCAACTCGACCGCCGTAGGAGCTTAATGAACTCCAGAACAATTTGAGGATTGGTAATGCCGCCGTCTTCCGACTTCTGAATCAGTGCCAGACAGTGCTTCAGCGGCCAAGCTTCTGCGTCCCATTTCGCCTCTTCACTAGCTGCAATCAGAGTGTTCGCGTTCCAGACGATCGCTGCGTAGGACCAGGAAGCGAGCTTGGCGGTCGCCAAATCATATGCTGGCGCAGTCATCGCTCCCATCAGTTGAAATCGCCGCAACGCCAATTGCGTCCATACATGGTCAACGCCAAAGTCGTCCTTACTCGCGAAGCCGACGACCACGTCATCACTCCACAACACCCCATCGCTTTCCGATGCCACACCAATTGCTTCCAGGTTATGCATGCCAAGTGCTTCTTTGTAGAGATTGCGTTTCTCAGGATCAATCGAGGCTATCATGGGCGACGGCTTCAGTTGACAGCACTGGTCGACCATGTTGCGCATGAGCTTCAGTAGCTCGAAATCCTGATCTCGTTGTTCCTCGGACGCTTCTCGCATAACCAGCCCTTCGGAATCATCGAGCATCGCGACCCTATCTTGCTCGGTTTGCCTATGCCGCGCCTCGTTCAGCCACCCATCAATCCGTTCAGAAGTGAGTTGCGAAACAAGATATTGGTAGTCGTTCGCAAGACATGACCACGCATCCAAAAATGTCAGGGTAATGATTGCGGAAAGGTCGAGCACGATTGAATGGGTCGAAAATCCGGAGTTAGCAGCATCGTCGAACCGGTCGGGCGTCGTTTGACAGCACCTGACAAAACCGCGCTCATGTCTTTCAAGATACCGAATTGCACGTACTTCGCTCGTGCCGACTCGACGAGCAAACAAGTATAAAGAACACGGAGACTGGACGTAGAGTCGCAGGCACTCTTCAACATATTCCCGACGTCCTTTCAGACTTTCCACGATCGTCGACGGATCGAAATTGTCGGCTGTGCCAACATGGATCTTCTGTAGCGTTGACGTATCGGGAAAGCGTCTGCGAAAATTCTCAAGGCAATCCTGGAAGGCTCGCACGTACTTCGATTGAATTTCCTGTATCGTCGCCTTGTCTGCTTGAATTAGATTGCCTGGCAACTCAACCGTGTCGCCAACTTTGTGGCCGAGCAATCGCTGTGATAACTCGTTTGTGGTCGGAAGCTCGTCACGGCTGGCAAGCGGGCCGTCGTTCTCAATGACGACCCACCGCTGGCCATTGTCGCAACTGGTCAGCAACACAGCACAGTCGTCTGTAACCGATTCGCTTGGTTCCAGGATTGAGAACATCTTCTCGTACGTGAGGAAAAAGCTGAAATATGCCCCGTGCGCTTGCTCTTCCTCGAAGTATTCACGCAGTTGCGCATATAAGAAGCGTAGTGCATCATCGAAACGGTGTGCTGCCACATACGGCTCCACCACAAGGCCAGCGTCCCGCGGGTTAACTTGACTCGCGTTTGGCAAAACGGAGGGAGCAAGCGTGATCTCGTCGACTCGATTCAGTCGCACTAAAAGGTAGTTGCGGTAGGCAGCAAACAAGGATGGTGAACGACTGCTAGTGCTAAACTCCTCGGCAAGC
The DNA here is from genome assembly GCA_942492195.1 of uncultured Planctomycetia bacterium. GTDB lineage: Bacteria > Planctomycetota > Planctomycetia > Pirellulales > S012-138 > CALOEH01. The sequence continues at coordinate 36,448 of CALOEH010000177.1, forward strand.
GCGCGAGTGCTTGCTCTGGTGCGTAACGATTGAGAAGGTCAACCTCCAATCGTTGAAGTTGGTCGTCTGTTGTTCCGCTTTCGCGAAGCTCTTGACACAACCGCAGCAGCAAGTCATGCCGCTCTAGACGTTGGGCACAGTCAATCAGCGACTTCATATCGTCGTCGAAAATTCCGGGATGAGTCACTTCTTCAAGCAGCCCGAGCGCTCGTGCATCCTCGTTGAGACTAACGAGAACTAGAGCTAGAAGTCGGAGATCCTGCTTGCGGGCATTTTCGATGCTCGATGCTAGAGCCTCATCCGCAGCCGATCTCGCGAGCGTCTCGTCGCCGGCCTCAAGGTGAATCCACGCAAGCAAAGAATGTGCTTGGAATGGATGCTTCTCGACAAACTCACTCGGCAAACAGGCTTTGGCCCTCTCGAAGTCATCGAGATTTATTGACCATTGTACGCAAAAGCTTCGGCAATCAACTTCACGGTCCGATGGCATATTTGCAAGCTCTAGCATCTCGACAAGTGCAGTCTCTTTTTCAGAGTCGTCGCCATTTTGGTAGTCAGTCACAAGAGCGAGGTACTGTCCTTCGGTCGTGGAACGGTCAACAGCCTTGAGCAGTTTTCTCGCACTGCGGTAGTCCCCTTCTTGGAGAAAGAACTCGACGGACCTGTTGGCATACGACGAGGGGATGCTCACGACCTTGACTACGGCATGGAAATCCGCGGCAGCTTGTTCCTTTTGGTTTAGTAGCGTGTATACGGCTCCGCGGTTAACTAGGACTTCTGGGACGATCCGCGGGTAGCCTTCCTCAGCGGCTCGTACCTCTGCCATGCTGTAGTGCTCGATAGCACGTTGGAGCAGGGCAGCCCTTGAGACTGACGACTCGTGCAATGATGCACTGTGGGCTGCCATTGCCGCTGCAAGATGTGCGTGTGGTGAGTTTGGCGCAATGGTCAGTGCGCGTGAGGCTGCTTTCCTAGCATCTTCGTATGCCCCAAATTGGATATAGTTGTGGCAGAGTGCCGTGTTAAGATCGGCGTCCGTTTCACGGTAGTCGTCAATCAACGACATCTGCTCTTCAAGTTGATCCGATGACGACGTGCAGTTGACCAAGCGAACCGCCATCACATTTGTGCGCACTCCACTTTCGATGTATTCCTTTGCTGCTTCATACGCCATGCTCAAGTCGCCGCTAAGACTCAACCCAAGCACGTGATTTTGCTTGGACTGGTCCGAATCAGGCGCAATCTCATAAGCTCTTAGGAACAACTCGCTTGCCGTTTTCCAATCACCATCTTCCATCGCCAGACGGCCCCGCAGCCGAAGCAGCATGTAGTGCTCTTGAACTGGTAGCGATCTTGCCGCTTCAATGCTTGGCCGCTTCTCGAGTTCATGACGAGCAGCGTCAATACGTCGATCATCGAGTAGCTTCTCTATCTCAGCAAGTGCGTGGCTGGCAACTACCACGTCGCTGTGGCTAGCAGATGCCACCGTGCCGGAACTCAGCGGTACGTGGGCATCCGCAACAATGGGAGCCTGCAAGGATATTCTCGCCATAGATAATAAGCTCGGCGACAACCCGGCCAAATTGGCCGGCTTCAAAACACATGTCTTCCCAAAAATGAATATCGACCGTGAACTGTTTGTCTTCACGAAGATTGAGTTTGACAATGGTGTCGTGGGCGTTCTTGCTTCTCTTTGCTGTTGTCGCAATCACGTATCGCTCAAGGTCGAACGCTGATTTCTCTGCCTTCGCGACTTCTTCCTTGATCTCAGACGGTAGAAGCGATTTGTGAGGCTCGCGGAACTTACATTGAATTGCACCGACAGGTCGGAGCGAGAACGGGTCAAAGATGTCGACGCCGTCCTGATTCTCACCGCGTTTCGCGTAAAGCTTCAGCCCCTCGTTTTTCCACAGTTTGCGGTAAAATCGCACACAGAGGTTTTCAAAGTCATCTTCGTTGTCCGGTTGCGGATAGCGGTGTCCCATTTCCGTCCTGCTAAAACGGTGAACCGTCTACAGTGCACGATCACCCCAGATTGCTCAAACGACTACTTTGCGGTAAAGGATCGCAACCGAGTATTCTATCGGCCTCGCGTTTATGGTGACAGCCGCAATCATGGGCGTCTCGTGCTGCACCATTCAAAGATGTCTGGGTCCAGCCCATAAGAATCCTCGGGCTCCTTCCGGAACCGATCCGCTCGCGACACCTCCTGAATTTCGCTCAGTTCGATCGTGGACATCTTGCAACTCCGTTCAAGGCGATCGTCGCATCCGACTTTCCGCAGGTTTGACGGCCCCAGGTCGGTCAATTCTACTTGGCCCATCCCCGTTGCCCATTCCCAGGACGACGTGCCTTCTGACAGTGTCGACTCTTGCAAAGAGGAAACCAGCCGTGACAACCACTCCGATGACTCGAGTCGTTTCCACCTTCTGCCTTTTCGGAGTGCTCTTGCATGCTGGACTTGTGGCAGCTCAAGCGGAGAATACATCCAAGGTCCAAAAGCATCGACCGGCGATCACAGGCGTGCACGGATTGGTGACAAGTGGGCATTCGCTTGCCTCGATGTCCGGAGTGCGGATTCTGATGAAGGGCGGAAACGCCGCGGATGCCGCCGTGGCCGTGCTGGCCACACTGAACCTCACCGAACCGATGATGTCCGGGGCGGGTGGGAATGGGTTCATGACCATCTACGACAGTCAGTCGGGACGCACGTACTCGCTGAATGCGACAGGCGCGGCACCTTTGGCGATTGATCCTGAAGCATTGACGCCGGACGAACTGGCCCGCGGGATGAAGGCGGGGGTCGTGCCGGGACTCTTTGGTGGCTGGATCGCGTTGCTCGACCGGTTCGGCACCAAGAGCCTGGCTGAAGTATTGGAGCCAGCCATCGAGTACGCAGAAGGTGGCCATCCACTGGACCCTTACATGGCCAATTCAATCAAGGAACATCAACCGCTGTTCGAGCGATTTCCATCGACCACCGCAGTGCTGCTCCACAACGGCCAGCCGCCGAAGGCCGGTGAGCTGTTCAAGTATCCGCAGTTGGCAACGACCTTCAGGCAACTCGTGGCGGCAGAACAACAGGCGTTGCAGAAAGGAAACACTAGGTCCAAATCCTTGCAGGCGGCATTCGACTGCTTCTACCGCGGAAAGATTGCCAAGCAGTTCGTCAGCTTCTTTCGCGAGAATGGCGGCTTGTTCACCGCTGTGGACTTCGCCCGGTACGAACCGATCTGGACCGAACCCATTCACACCACCTACCGGGGCTTCGACATTTACACCAGCCCCTCGACGTCCCGAGGTGGCCTGGAAGTGGTGATGCAGCTTAACCTCATCGAGGGCTTCGACCTCCAGAAACTCGGCCACAACAGTCCGGAGACGCTGCACCTGGTTGCCGAGTGCATCAAGCTGGCCAAGTCCGACACCTACCACTTTGTTGCCGACCCCAAGTTCACCAGCATGCCGACCGAGGGGATGATTTCAAAACAGTATGCCACTTCGCGACGAGCCCTGATTGACCCCGATAGGGCGGCGGCATACCCCGACCATGGGAACCCGCCTCGCCGCCAAGCGGCAGGTCTGCTCCCCAAACGCCTGCCGCTCGAAGATCGGCCACAATATCCCGAGCAGTCTTACGAGGGCTGCACTACGAGTTTCTCTGTCGCCGATCAGTTCGGCAACATCGTGGTCTGCACTCCCACGCTTGGCAGTGCCTGGGGAACTGGAGTGATCGTCGGCGAGACCGGGCTGTTCTTCAACAACGGCACTCGGATCGGCTCGACGTCGCCGTATCCGGAGGACGTCAACTACGTTCGAGGCGGGCAGGTCCCGATTCTCAACAACTCACCGATCATCGTGATGCGGGACGGGAAGTTCGTCTTGTCGCTGGGCACTCCGGGCGGTGAAACGATCGGGCAGACGCAGTTTCAGGTGCTGCTGAACATCCTGGACCTTGGGATGGGAATGCAAGAGGCCATCGAGGCTCCCCGGATCGTCTTGACTGCCGATCCTAACTTCTACCGGCCTGGTGCCAAGCTGACCATGAAAGCCGAGGGATGGCTCTCCAAGCAGGTCCTGGTACGTCTCAAGGAACTGGGGCATCGTCCTCAAGTGTCGCCTGCCTACTCGCTGGGCAACATGCAAGGTATTCTGATGAACAGGGAAACCGGTACGATGAGCGCCGGCGCAGACCCGCGGCGGATGATGTACGCCATTGGCTGGTGAGCGAGCGGATAGCTGCATCCATGAGGTGGTTCCCGATCGACCAACACCGAAGACGTTCCCGAAGGATGATTTGCGACATCCGTGACGCATTTGAAAGTCATCGTGTTGGCCTGCTCTCTGGATTGTCCTGGTGGGTGTGACCTGGGAAACTGGATGGCTCACTGAATCGCCGTCCGGTGGGCCCCCTAGGATCTTTGCCCGAAGCGATCTCATCGCCCTAAGATCTGCTTGCATGGCATCTCTCCGCAGGTACGATAAGGGCGTTTGGCTACCTGCCCCAGCCGAACCGAGCCGTAGGTCCTGCCCCACCTGTGTCCTGCGGCTCATCTTTGCGCAGGAAGCGCCGACTGGGAAACGGTCATGGAGCCGGCAATTCAAATACAATAATCCACCGCGCGGCGGAATCTGGCGGAGGATGTTGACGTATTTGACGTTCAGATCGAAGTGAGACCATATGTGGAAGGGCTGGTGAAGCTGCTGAAGAGGTAGCTTAATCGAGTCGCATTGACGTTGGCACGGTATACTCGCCTCTGGGCAATCACAGGTGACGATGGTGCCTAGAACGGTTGTCCGGACATAGTGACGGATTGGCGCAATGCTTGATCAGAATGAAGACGGTAGCCACGCAGTCACATTGCATAGAATTCGTTGCCCTGAGTGCGACGTCTATCCGACTACGTCAGGGATGCTGCGATGGAGACGCGATCGCGGAGTATCTGTTTCAATTGAATTTGATGGCATTGACACCCTTGACGGAACCGCCTTCTGGGCATTGCCTAAGCGTGCCAGTCCAGGTGTTGGGCGACTTGTGGAAACCGACTTTGCCGAGCCTGACTGGTTGGCTGAAACGGACGATGGAACGAGAGTGGCACTTTACGGTGCAGATTTCACTACTTCGTCAATTCGCACTACGGGAACAGCAGGTCACGCTTTGACATTCAGATTGGAAGGTAGCGTGACCTTCGCCGTTATCGACATCCCTTTCAGCAGAATGCTCGCATTCGAGTGCAGTGCCGAGGAAGACTACCGAATGTTCTTCAGCGGGCATGCGGCGCGACCATCACATGAATGCAATGAGGTCAGCTTTTTCGGCGTCGACGGGTCCGTAATGACTACCATGAGGAGTGCCGTGCGGCTCGCCGACTCGCCGAGGGTGTCGCTCATAAACGCAAATGCATTTATAAAGTGCACGCCGGGCGGGTGGCTGGGATTTGGTACGCCTCCGGTTGGGGCTGATTGTGAAATTGGAGCCTTTGCAGAGCAGAGCTTCGTTTCGTTTCTCAACGGTGCGAAGGTCCCATTTCACTGGGCAGACAGGAAGATTGAGGGAAGTATGGTGCGAAGAACCTACTTCGGATGGGCACGAGCGAAGCCAGGCCAAGGGGCGAAAGTACATCATCAACCATTGCCTTTGTTGGACGGAGTAGAGTCGCTCACCTTTGGGGAAGAAGTACTGGACTGCCTGCCTTCCTTCTTTCAATGTTTCGTGGAGCGATTTCGCCTTTTTGATTTCACGGCGGCACTCCATCCGCTTTGGACGGCGCTGGACCAAGACAGTATTCTCCAGGACCGCCTGGCTCTCGCATCGGTGAGCCTGGAACGTACAGCAGCATACTGGAATAGTTGTCGAAAGGTAGTTCTCGAAGGTCGACCCGCCAGTGAAGATTCGGTTTGGAAACAGAAAAAACTGCGGAAATCGTTGAGACAGTTACTATCAGGAACTCTCGACGACCATCTGACCGGAGAAACTCACCACGAGCGTTGTCTCGATAGGATCACTCAAGCTCTATCGCACTCACTGGGGCGATTCGTCTGTTCCAATTCATGTTCCCAGCTTCCGCAAAGCGAAAGAGAAGAATTGCGAGCTGTCGTCCAATATAAGATTGACCGCATTACCGACCCGCCCAATTCGTCGAAATTAAAAGCTCCGTTTCTGGATCTGCAAATCGAACTCAGATCAGAGGACGCTGAAGCGATCAAAAAGAGGAATGACGCGCTCCATGGCCGACAGAATAGCGGATCGGAGCTACAAGCTCTCGATAAGGAGACTGAGTACTTCGATCGGCTTCGGATACTGATCACCAAGTTTGTACTTCGACTCTGCCAGTATGAAGGACCATTCATTGACTTTGCATCTCGCCCCTCCTCGGGCAACTTTGATGTTGTAAGGCTCAATAAGCGACAGGTCGCCAAGGATGGTTCGTGACGAGTACGAGCGAAGCCCTCCCAAGCGATTTACGCGACCGGGATACCATCGCTCGGGAATTGGACGAAACATACCAAGTGTATCTTCGGCAATTGATCCGAGACCTACTTCCCAGGATCGACTGGCTGGTCTAGGGAGACGAGCCTGGAACGACCGAGCATGCTTTTGATTTGGCCTCGGCGGACAGCGTCTACGGTAAGTGCCAGGCAGCCGGAGTGGCGTATTTCCTAAAGCAGCTCGGAACGCGGGTGGTGGAGGATGGCCAACGGTTGGCTCTTAAGTCACGCAAGGGCACCGACTGGAGTGAGTGGCCGGAGCGGCTTCGCGTGAGGCAGGTCCCGGCATGATTCAAAATCCGGTTTCTAGGTGTGGACATCCAACAAGGTAGCACTAACGTGGTTGACAGGACAGCCGGCCCGTCGCCTCTGGACGCGGTGGATCGGACATGCGCCAAAACTGGAGAAATATTGGGTAGAGGCCTTTGATATCTATGAAAGAGAGCTGCTTGCAAGAATAGAGTGGTTCCCCTATTTCGGTGAGGTGTTGACCAACCTTTACCTCGACAGGAGAACCACGACGATGTTGTATCTTGGAATCGACCAACATGCACGGCAGCTTACGATTTCGCTCAGGGACGACAGTGGCGATGTCTTGCAAGCTCGGTAGGGATTGATGCGGACCGCAGAGGATTCCCCCAACGAGAGCAACCATCTGCCACTAGAAATGGCTCAGGTGAGGGATTTGACCCTACGCCGACACCAGTTAGAATTGGGGGTGTCCGGTTCACTGCCCCGACCGGACGCCGAGCTGTAGGTTTCTGCCCCACCTACGGCTCCTCTTTTGCGCAGAGTTCATGCTGGATCGTTGCCTAATCTTCTGCTAGCCGGAACCTGACAACCCATACGGTTGCATCCAAGTTGTACTTTCCGTGGATCTTCTGCCAGCCAGCGAGGAATCCTTCCCTACTCACAAGGCCCTCAGCGACAGCGTCAGCCTCTGAGATGTCCCCCAGCCGCTCCTCGTAAACAGCCTCGATCAAGATCCGAGCAATCGCCGCCTTGGTTCGGTCGGCCAGAACCTTGCAGACGCGCCCACATTCCTGCCGATCCGGTGGACGCGGCTGTCAAGCCCTGATACGTTGACTGAAAATGGGCACCGGCGCGAGCGAGATTGGGATCCTGGATTCTGCAACGGCTTCGCTCCGACGCTTCTCGTGGGAATCTCGTTCAAGAGTGATAAGGGACTAGGCAGTGTTCTCGGCATCGAAACTGGAGGCTTGCAAGAGATGCTGGCTTGAGGTGTTCGATAAGCATGGGATTTCACCTTCTTCATTCGGCACGCCGTTCATGAGTCGCTGGAAAGATCCATTGCCAGATGGCTTGGCGGTGCTGGCTGAAGTGCTCTGGGGAATTAGTCACTCCTTAACAGAAAAGTCGGTTTCCGTATTCGCAGGAAAACTTCGCGAACTGGTCCAGAGCCCTACGGAGGATGTCTTCGCTTATCGCACTGGAGAGCTTGAGGCAGCAGCATTCCTCACGTCACGGGTCAGCCCGATAGCGTTTGAACCAACAGTTCATTCTGGCACTCCAGATGCCAACAAGCCGAAGAATGTGGATTACTCTATTACGCTTCCATGCGGCGAGATTCTGGTCGAAGCTACCTGTGCTGACATGAGAGGCGGAGATAGGGATGCTGAAGCCACCTTGAATTTGATTCGAAGGAAATTGAAGAAGAAGAAAGATCAACTTGATCCGGTTCCAGATCGTCGTTGTGTATTCGCGATGAAGATCCTGGTTCAAACGACGATTTTGAGCTCGTAACTTCCCTCAACTGGACTAGGACAGCCCCAAACAACCAGTTCAGGAGATTCTTGGGGTTCTTTTCGTTCTTCGAGAACTCGCCCGGGCATTTTGAATTCGCATGGAGCGTGCACCGCGAGCATGCCGGTTGCTACGGTGATGTCGATGCACTTTTTGATGGAACGCGATGTTTTCATCTTCACGCGGCGGACTTTGTAAACGCTCCGCCTGAAGAGTTTCGTGCTTTGCGGTTGCGAATTGAACTGAACGAGGAAGCATCGAGTAAATTGATCATTCCCGTCGATTTGTATGGCGGCCCACTGACGGAATTCGGGATACTCTTCCGACGGTTCAGCGGGGGCACCGTTCACTCCTCTACTCTTTGAATCTTGAGGCGACATTACTGGAGCGCGAAAAACGCTGACGATACCTCCGGCACGAACCACCCAGCTCAGGTACTCGCATGTGTCTGATCTAAAGTACGAGTGGGCCGGCTATAAGTTCTGGATGGACGAATTTAGGCCAAGCGTTGCTGGTGTTGAGTACCTTGTTGATTTCCAGCGGGTGAAATAGCTGAGTGGTCAAGTGATAGTGTCTTGACCAACAACCGCACGGCTGGCACATTTCTCCCGTGCCAAAGCCCAACGAAATCAGCATCACCGCCAACCGCGAACTCGCGGACTGCTAGCAGCAGATCGATGAATCGCTCGGATACGGGCAGCGTGGCCGCCTCTGGTCTGGCCGGGCTGGCAGCGGGGGATGCTTGATCCGCCGAGTTTGAGTCTTGGTACCGGCCAAGACGGCTTGCCACGTGTGTTGGAAGACCATGGTTCGGATGTTGCTGGGACTGCGGCTTGGCCGGGGTGGATTGAGTGTGGTCGTCAGAGAGTCGCTGGCGGACGGATGCGGCCAAGCGGCTACCCATGGCAGTAAACCGAGTGTTAGGGGCACCCCACGTGCTTCCTGAGGCCCCTGTCGCATGCCTGAGCCGCTACGATCAAGTTTCAGGGCGCCAAACATCAGGCATCACTGGCAGACGTGTCCAGAGGTCACACATACACACTCGTCTCAAGACGGAGGGCGAGATCCTGGATTCTGCACAAGGGCTGCTGCCACGGCCCTGGGTCTCGTGGTCGGTGTAGGCCACGAAATCGGGCACGGTGACGTCAATTGCACTTACGATGCCGCCCTCAATTAACCCATTCAAGGCACTCACTTCCAACCTGCGGCTTGGGCTCTTTATCCTTTTGAATTTAGATCAAAAACGCGTCAAGAATGAGGATACCACCCTCTTATCATTGGCACCCTTGAAAACACGCGCTTTCAGCCCCGCTTCTTCCTGAATCTTCCGGTGGTTGCGGGGCTTTCTTATGGCTGCGTAGCCCTTCGGCTTCCAGGTCCCCCATCCTGAAGGAGACAGAACGTGTCGCACATCGTGCAAATCCAAACCGAAGTCTGCAGATCCCGTCGCCATTGCAGCTGCTCCCTGCCGCCTTGAGTCTGCCGGAGCCAGGCCTCGGGCAGACGGGGCTGTTTGGCGGTTGGGCGACAGGCTGGTTGGGGCAGCTGCCTGACTGGCGGTACCCTGTTGTGATTGACGTGAGGACAGGGCACGTGTCGACTTTGACAACTTCTTCTTCATAGGTCGCCGTGGGGGCGGGTGAAAATCCTGACGCGTTTTTGCAAAGTTACGCGGTGGAGAAGGCCCGAATCGAGGGCTCGCAAACGGGGTCATTCGTCACCGAGCAGCGATTCGCCGACGGCTCCATCAAACTCACCGTGCAGGCTGGAGGTGCCGTATGAGCAAACAGATTGAGATCATTGTAGCACCGATGGTGTCGCGAGTCGAGACGAAGGGCTTCACGGGCAGGTGAGTGTCGTGAGGCCAGCCGGTTTCTTGGAGCAGGCTCTTGGCCAGCCCACCGACGAACTTCGTGCCGGCTCCATCAGACGGCACCTGCCCAGCAACAAGCCCGCGAGTGATGGCGAATCACGCCACCACCTTCGCTGGCTCTTCATCAACTCCAACTTAACGAGGAATTGCTTATGTCACTTACCGAACGGTTCTCGGAGCTCGTGCGCGCGTGTTCACCGGCATCTGGATCGAGTCCTACGAACACGACGATGCCTTGGCCGAGATCGCGGGCTCTGCCACGATGAAGGTTGGAACGCGTCACCTGGAATGTCACGGCCGGCCTGCAGCTCGGCGGCCAGGCGGCCGAAGGTGCCGGTTCCGATCCACTCTCGGCTATTCAGGCGTTCGATGCGCTGGCCTCACCCGCGGGTGCCGCCCTCCTGGTGCTGCAGAACTTCCACCGGTTCCTGCAGTCGGCCGAGATCGTGCAGGCACTGGCCCAGCAGATCAGCGCCGGCAAGCAGAACCGCACGTTCATCGTGATCCTGTCGCCGGTGGTGCAGATCCCCGTCGAACTGGAAAAGCTCTTCGCAGTGATCGAGCACGATCTGCCAGATCGCCAGCAGCTTGAGGAGATCGCCCGAGGCATCGCCACCGACGAAGGTGAACTGCCAGCAGGCGAACGATCTTGAATCTGTGCTCGATGCGGCATCCGGTCTCACGCGGCACGAAGCGGAGAACGCATTCAGTCTGTCACTCGTGCGACACGAGAAGATTCAGCCCGACGCGATCTGGGAACTCAAGACCCAGATGCTAAAGAAAAGCGGATTGCTTTCGCTGCATCGCGGCAGCGAGCGGTTCGCTGATCTGGGCGGTCTTGAAGCGCTCAAGGCGTTCTGTCTTCGCGCTATGCACCGCAGGTCGAATGATTCAAAGCATCGCCCGCGTGGCATCATGCTGCTCTCGCCACCAGGGTGTGGCAGAGTCAGTTCAGCAAAGCACTGGGCAACGAGACTGGCAGGCCTACGCTGATTCTCGATGTTGGCTGCCTGATGGGTTCGCTGGTCGGCCAGAGCGAAGAACGCACGCGGCAGGCCTTGCGCATCGTCGATGCCATGGCCCCGTGCGTGCTCTTCGTTGACGAGGTCGACAAAGCACTGGCTGGCGTCGCGGGTCAGGGCAGACAGATTCAGGTGTGTCGGCCCGCATCTTCGGCACGCTGCTCACCTGGATGAATGATCACACGAGTGATGTGATGGTGACGGCCACGTGCAATGACATCTCAAAGCTGCCGCCGGAGATGACACGTGCGGAGAGGTTTGACGGTGTGTTCTTCGTGGACCTGCCCGACGCTCAGCAGCGCCAGGCGATCTGGCGCATCTATATAGATGCGTTTGATCTGGATGCGAATCAGAAACTGCCGGCAGATGAGAACTGGACGGGTGCTGAGATCAAAGCCGTGTTGCAGGCTGGCGGCGCTGCTCGATCTACCACTGGTGGCGGCGGCTCACAACGTGGTGCCGGTGCCGGTGACAGCGGCGGAGTCGGGGGAGAAACTGCGGACATGGGCCAGTGGCCGATGCTTGAGCGCAAACGAACCGGGAATCTACCAATACAGCGGCAAACCTGCCGGCAACTCACGGCGGCGGGTTAGCCGCGATCCGTCTAACAATTAGCTGCCAGCCGTCTACTTCTAACATCGATCATCTGGAAGCCGTTCATGCTCTCTCCAAACCACTTGGCCACAATCCGTGCGGCGCTGCAGTACTGGGAAGATGAGATTTGCCCACATAGCGTGATGCCATGCAGCCCTATTTGATAGCCCAGATGCAGTGCCTTTGTCAGCTAACGAAACCGCAGCGTTGCGGGCGACCTTGCAAGATAGTGACGTCCGGTTCGTGATCTATGCCCCGGACCGCACCATCATTTCCAGCCCGACCATCTTTGAAACGTCCGGCGAAGCAGAGCGGCAGGCTGCTCCTGAGGAAGGTATCGCCGCTGTGTTACTGCCCCCGCGAGCAGCTTGACCTGCCCCGACTCTACAGACCTTCCATCAACTCGCTAAGAGAGATTCCCAGCGTAGCAGCAATCAGCTCGATGTTGCCGACGAATTCCTCTCACCCCGCTCGATTCCACCGATGTAAGTCCGGTCCAGGCCGCACGCATGGGCAAACGTCTCTTGGGAATAGCCTTGCTCGCCTCGCAGTTCGCGAACGCGGGCTCCAAACTCCACCAGGATGTCTTTTCGTTTCGCCATCCCAGCATGGTGCTTATGCGGCGACCATCGGTCGACGGACTATGAGTAGCAGTCGGCAGGTTTCGCCGGTACCATCAATCTCAAGCGTCCAAGTCAAGCACGCTCGCACAGGGAGCCGAGATCAATGCCAAGAACATGAGAAGTCGACATCCACTAATTCCCCATAGCATCCCAAACCAATCAGCCTGAAAGGGACACCGGAGGATTCCCATGAAATCACCAAGAGCTTTTCAAGTTGGTGGGCGTGGCCGTTGATCGTGAGCGTTGGTTTCAACTAGACATTTGTTGATAAGCCAGAAGGCGAAGGGAGGCTCAGCAGGCCAAGCGGACTGCCAGCGTTCGAAGCTACTTGTTTCCGGGAGGGCAAGACGCAGATCTGCTGGTGCGGATGCGTTCCGCAGACACTGAGACGTACTGGCAAGCGTCTGTCGCGTCCCTGCATCGACTCAGGTTCGCAACGCCCAACCAATGTCCAGCAATCCGCTCTCGATTATTCGCCATGGCACTCATGCTGCGCTGCAAACGGAACTCGGACTTGCTAAAGCCGCAAATACGCAGTCCAGGATAGACACGGAACTGGTGGAAATGGCAAACCGGCATTTCCAGCTCGATGAAGCCGAACTTCGTTTGTTCGAAACGGTGAAATCGCTAGCAACCAAGTTCGCCGTCGATCCTACGTCCAAGTCATTCGATGACTCGCTTGCGGACTTTGAGAATTTCATGACTGAGCTGACCCAGGAAGACTTCGACAAACTGCCTAAAGACGTGCAACACTCCCTCTCTGAAATGGTCGATCTCGATGAAGCTCGCACGGAGCAACAGCGAGAGATCGAGATCATGCAGGCACGTCTTCGGTGGCGTCATCGCTCACCTTTTCCACGTTCGATTAGCGAGCGGGCTCAGCAGTTCTCACTCCAGGAAATCGACGACTCGATTCCGAAGTCAACGCCGACAGTGGCTTCCGGCTCCTTTGGTGTCTGCATCGTCTATTGAGCGAGGTTCTGCCGACTCCGGCATTGCCCTTCTGACTAACCCCACGGAGAACGTCTATGGCTTTGGTTTATTGTCGTCAATGCGGCCACCAGCTCAGCGATCAAGCTACCGTTTGCCTCCACTGCACGTATCAAGCCCTTCCAAGCGACGCGTAGCACGCGAAGCAAGGGTGCTTGGTATATCGGGCACCGATTGGACCAAGTCCCTGGCTGGTTGCTGGGAATCGGTGTCGTGATGCTCTTGATCGTAAATGCTGGAACCCTCGCCTACTTGGTGTTTGCTAGGTTCGATGAACCTACCAGAGGGGTCAGCCAAACTACGCAGATGGTTCACGACCGCGATGGCCGGCTCCGCGTCCTGCTGCCCCCTGGCTGGCCAGCGGCGTCACCACCTGTACCTGAGGCTCTGCTCTACGCCGTGGATGAAACGGACCAACTCCTGTTCTTTGTCTACGCCGAAAGAAGTCAGCGGTGGCTGCCCTGGATTCAAATTACCACCAGCTAGACGGTTACAGCGGGCCGCTGCGGCAGCTCTTGATGAACGGAATGACCGGCGCCCGTCAAGGAAATCCGGTACGAACCACCATCGGGGGCTTTCCCGCCATCCAGTGTCTCGTCAGCGGCGAGCTCAAAGGGGACGCTTTGGCCTTTCTCGTCACCGTGGTTGAAACACCGAAGACTTTTTATCAACTCCGAGCTGTCGCAGCAGCCAATCAGTTTGAGACGTTTCGGCTGGAGTTGGTGAACCTCACGGCTTCGCTCCAGATTATTGAACCTTCCACGCCCTAGCCATGATCTTCCGCCCATTCTCTTGGGAGAACCTTATCTTGTGTCTCTGATCAGTTGTCCTGAATGTGCGCGAGATCAGCGATCGGGGCGCGCACTGCCCCAACTGCGGGTTTCCCATGCAAACTTCAGCGAGTCCTCCGGTCGATCAATCCCGCACATGTCGTCTCGCTTCCCGATTCGCAAGACCCGGGAGATCGCATATCGGCAAAGTTACTGCTTTACTCGATCCTGGTGCTCCTCTTGAGTCAGCTTCCAATCATGGCACTGCTGAACACGAATTTCGCGGTGCTGGGATGCGTCGGTATGGCGGCAAACTTCGCCTTGGAGGTCTGGTGCCTTTACAAACTGGGCCAAGCTCTGGAAATGTCATTACCGGCAATCTGGCTGTGCTCCGCGGCGTTGCTCTTTCCCTGCGTCAGTCTCGGGGTTCTGGTGATGGTGAATAGCCGCGCTACCGACGCCTTGCAGAAGGCAGGGGTTCGAGTGGGGCTGATGGGAGCAACGCTGAGTGAAGTCCCCTGACGCAGCCTGACCTCAACTGGGAAAAGACTCGTCCTCCCTTGGTCCGAGCTTGAACATCACCTCTCTCGGTCCAAGCTGCCAGCCTAGTGCGGCACTGCTTGTA
>CALOEH010000178.1:0-16316 GCA_942492195.1 uncultured Planctomycetia bacterium
GGAGAACCGAACTCAATCGGTTCTCCCTGCCCCTATTCTAGACATGCTGATCCACCAGGATTGGGTTGCCGTCCGGGTCCATGGCGACAAAGCTGGCAGGGCCCGTGGTACTCTCATCCGCTTCGGAGAGTAGCTGGACACCTTGCGCTTTCAGATGCCGCTGCAACTCGCGAATATCCGTGAAGGTTTCGACCGGGTTGGCATCCTTGTCCCAGCCAGGATTGAACGTCAATGTGTTCTTGTCGAACATGCCTTGAAAGAGTCCGATCGTGTGGTCGCCGTTCTTGAGAATCAACCACTTCTGCGTGGCGTCTCCGCCAAATTCGGTAAATCCAAGTTTCTCGTAAAATGCCTTAGATGCTTCGATGTCTTTGACGGAGAGGCTGACCGAGAATGCACCGAGTTCAAAGTTGGCTCGTTCCATGTTGGCTCCTTGGAGAGTCAGTTGTTTGCGCGAGACGTATTCGGGCACCTATTGTGCCACGGGTTTTGTGAAAGCATACTCTTCCTCAAGCTCTGTCGTCTGCGCCAAGCTCACGCGACGCACACTCGCACGCCCTCTGACATGCGGACCCTGAACATCCTCCCCGACTTTCTCCAACCTGATCCCAGCACTGATGAACAGCAGACACCTCACTCGACTTTCGCTCTTGATTCTCTCGGCCTGGCGAGTGGACTTTCGACAACCACGCGCTGATACCGACGACATGTTGAGACAACTCCCGGCAAGTTGGAGTCGGATTCACTGGTGTCCTGTTCCAGGTCGTGCGCCAGAACTATATTACAAGTTCGCAGCCGATCACCGGCGAGCAGTTCCAAACGCTCAAGAAGCTGGGAATCAAGACCTTGATCGCGCTGGATGGTGTGCGTCCTCTGACGCCTGAGGCTGAAGCCGCGGGCCTGACTTGCCTGCACATCCCGGTTAGCTTCAACAACGCACACGAGCGTGCCGGCCAAGTCATCTCGGCCGTGAAAACCGTGGAAGGTCCTGTGTATCTGCATTGCCACTACGGTCGCCCTCGGACGCCGGTGCTGGCTGCATTGGTTTGCCGAACTTTGCATGGCTGGGACGCGGATCAAACCGCGGCCTGGCTCGAGCAAGCCGAAGTGGCCGAAAGCTACGACGGTTTGGCTGCGAGTGTCGAGCAGTTCGAACCTCCGACAGGCGAAAGCCGCTCGCGGCGTTGACCTTGGAAGCATCTCCCCGAAGCTGGAAAGCCCCGGCCGAAACGCCTGCGTTGGCCGCGGCCATGGGTGCCATCCTGGAGCCATGGGACCGCCTCAAGAGCATCAAGCCCGAGAATGTCCAGCAAGTCACGGCGGACCAATGGAAGCAGTTCTCAAAAGACGCAGGGCGTGTGCACGCGCTGCTGAAGCGATCTGCGAGAACCGAGACCGCTGACGAATTGGGAGGCGAGTTCCAGACGCAACTCACCGCCAGTGCCCAAGCGGCGGTCGAGCTTGGTCAGGCGTTGCGGCAGGCAGCCCGCAGTTCGGACGAAGCCGCGCATAGCAATATCTTTGCAGCCATGAAGAGACTTGGCACCACCTGTGGCGGATGCCACCGCGAGTATCGCAACTAAAATGGGCCTGCCCCCGGCAAGCTAACTGACCTGCCGATACTCAACCGCGTTCTTGCTCATTCGCTTGACGTGGTACATGGCCTCGTCAGCGTCGTGCATCGCTTCGCGTAAACTGGCTGGCGGCGTGGCGTACGTCACAACGCCAATGCTGAGCGTGACGGGCCATTGGTTCTTCTCCATGCTTTGTTGAAGATCTACCCTGACGCGCTCGATCACTTTTTCGGCCTCCGGCTGAGTGGTATCCACCAGCAGGATGGCGAACTCGTCCCCTCCGAGTCGGGCCACCAGATCGTTGGGTCTCAGGCTTGACCTCATGATATCCGCAGCCTGACGGAGCAAATCATCACCGGCCATGTGCCCAAATTCATCGTTGACTTGCTTGAAGTTGTCGCAGTCGAGAAAAGCAACGGTGACCGGCTTGTGACTTTCGCGACTGTTGGCAAGTTCCCCTTCGGCCCGTTCGACGAACCACTGGCTGTTGGCGACGCCGGTGAGTCCGTCCGTGCGGGCCAGTTGCCGCTCGTGCTGGAGTAAGAACCGCAAACGGGCAACCACGGCAGAAACAACCAGGAAGAAGCGCAGTGAACAACGGCTGACCAAACATCATGACCTTGCCACGTGCGAGTTCCCCCGACTGCCAAATCATCCAGCAGCCACATCACCGAGCAGACAACCGAAAGCAGCACTGCGATCTGCAGGTTGATCACCCAACAAACGACATAGATCGCTGGTAGGTACAGAATTGCCAGTTGGATTCGGTCGCCGGTCAAGTAGTCGCAAACCGCCACCAACGCCACATACAGCGCGAGACCGAGTGTAAGTTTGCGGATTTCGATCTCTGCGAGTCGGCCTAACAACCGCTCCGGTTGACGCTCTGGCAAGTAATTGACGGACGGAACCATGCAGGCTTTGGTGTTAGGGCAAGTGGCAGGTGAAAACCTTCGGGCGGTTCGCTATTTCGCTGAATGCGGATTCGGTTAATTCAGTCGAATGTATTTTCCTCGAGCGACCACGTCGCGTGAAGACTCAATCTCCACGTCCCCTTGTTTGGAACGTAGCGAGATGCTTTCGGCCGTAAAATTCAAAGCTCCTGGAAACTCGACGGCCATATCCTGGCCCGGCAACTTGAGCGTGGGCCCAGATTCGGTTTCTTCGATCTCACAGAGAAGTTGTCCTCCCGGTGTCACCACGCGCAGCGACTCACCTTGGCGGATACAGACCGAAGCCCGCTGGTCTTGATCGGCTTGCTTCCGCGCCACCGTACCAGCCACGATGGGTTCGGCACACTCGGCGGGGTGAACCAGCACCACGTGATCGCCAGTGGCCACTTCGGCCTGATCGAGCCGGGCGAGCCATTCCAGTCGGGCTTCGCCCAACGTATCGCAGTACGATACCAGGCAGCGAGGCTGGCCCATCGGATGTTCGGCATCCAAGCAATCGCCCAGCATGACCTGTTGCCAGAGTCCGCCAGCTGCTGGCTCTGGTTCGAGCGTATCGGAAACAAACCGCAACGGACTGCAGAGTTCTCGGTGTTCGTTGGAACGACGGTTCATTCGAAATCCCTAAGGCAGTAAAAGGTGAGCGGCCGAATCTGGCCGGGTCGGTCAGTGGTTGAAAGGGTAGAGCAGCTACAACGTCTATCGCTGTTCTTGTGGTACGAGGTACAACGTGAACTGCAACGTTGTCGTCTGCCCACCTACTTTGATGGTGAGCGTCCGTTCTCCTTGGATGTTGCTGACAATCAAGTTTTCATTCATGCGAATGGCGAGCGTCAGCGAACGTTGAACCTTGTCCCACTCGTCGGACTGCGAAGCCCGATCCACCTGGAAGTAGGTTAGGCCAGGCTGGGCTGGGAGACATCGTGGGGGATGGCTGCAGTAGGAGAATCGCAAACCGGCCTTGCCGAGGCGGAAGATTTCGTCCACCCGATCTGAGCTGCCGATCTTCATGTCGAGGCCCCGGGTGAGCAGGCGGTCGCAATCTTCGGCCGCCATCGAACTCAGCACGCCCACGAACAACTGGCGGCCTCCTTCCAGCCAGGCAGATTCCAATGCCACCTGCATTCGCATCCCGGCCCCAATGAAGGGACGCTCCTTGTACTCCGGCTCGACCACGATATCCAGCAGGGCATCAATGTGTTGCTTCACCCGCCAGAAACAGGTGCCCAAGTCATCATGGTCGTACTTGGGCAACTCAGGCGGTCGCCGTGGTGCCCCGAAGACGGCCAACTGCCCGACCAACCGGCAGAGCTCCAAGTACATGTCGAGCGGATGTGCTCCTTGAGCGAAGACATGCACACCAAGCGGAGCGTAGGCTTCGTTCATCACACGCAGCTCTTCGAACAGCAACCGGTCCCCTTGGCCTTGACTGTCGAAGGTCATATTGCGGGAAACAATCTGCGAACTGAGCAGTTCCAGCTTCTTGCCGAGTCGGTCGTAGATCTGTTGCAGAATGCCGGCCGAAAGCGGATCCCAGGCATCGCAAGCCAACAGCGGCGGGATGTAACTTTCGTCCAGTTGCGGCACCGCCTCGGCGCGGTCTGCCTTCATGATTCGGGCAATCGGAATGACTTCGAAACCGGCATGGTCTTGATTGGAGAGCAACAACCTCAGGTTCAGCAGCCGCACCTGAATCGACTGTGGGTTGAGCCCCGTGTTTTCGTCCTGCAGCTGCTGTTCATCAATCACATAGCGTGCCGTATCATTCCCTGCCTGACGCACCACGTTCGACCGCGCGAAATGCAGTTGCGGAATGGCCAGATAGACCGTCACGGTCTTCTCTCGGCCAAACGCTTCCTTCAAGTCCAGGACCGGAACGTTGCCGTCCACAGGGATGCTGATCAAGGTTCCATCGCGCAGGCGGGTCTCGAGCTTGCGAACCACCAACCGGTAGTTGGAGAGGGCGTCGAGATCCAGATCGATGGAGCGGGTTCCCCAGTTGTAATGGAGATCCCACTTGGTATTGCGACTGGAAATGGTGGAAAGGTGATTGTGCGAAGCCTGAAAGTGCTGCGGCCTCAGAAACATGCCTTCGTGCCAGTGGACTGCTTGCGTCGTCATACTTTGCCGGTGCCTCAGCTGTGCGGACAGTCGGTGCCGCGGTCGAAGCGGCACCAGGCGGTTGATTTCTTGAAGATTCGCGCGAACCTTGATGGCAGTTCGCATGGGAAGAGAATCGGCACGCGAGGCGGTAAGAATCAGCGGTCACGTTCGGTTTGTGCTTTAGGTACGATCTGACGTCCAGGTCGAATGTACCGACTACGCAACTCATGCCGACTGGTCGTCGCCGCAGAGTGCGAACGCGCCAGGAGCCGCGGCGGCGAGGAGGTTCAGCAAACCACGGATGACAACATCTGCCCGATCATTCAGAAAATCAACGAGGCTCGCCGCTGCCTAGTAAAACTGCATGAAACCGTGCGATCTCTGGGTCGTTCGGTGGCCACAACTCTAACTGACGTTGTAGCGGGAGGCGAATTCTCCCTGCGGGGCTCTTCGAACGGTGATCCGAATCCACGATCGCACTGTCATGCCGCGATGACGTTGGCATCCGTAGTGGCCTTGGACGATGTATCGGACGGCGATTTCCGCAAGTTGCCCGTCTCAGTGTGACGGTCAATTCGACCGACTCGTATCGTCCGTACCGATGCCCGCATTGGATGCGCGGCAAAATGAACAAGCAACCTGCCAAGAAAGTGCGTAACCAAAGCTTCGTTCGCGGTATTCTGAAATGTTATGCCGTACCAAACAGACGATTTTACCGATCTACTGACGACCCATCAGCACAGGCTGTATCGGTACATTGTTTCGCTGCTGGGAAACACGGAAGTTGCCTGGGACGTGCTGCAGGAAACCAATCGTGTGCTGCTTGAGAAACGCGGCCAATTCGCCCCGGGAACGAGTTTCCTCAACTGGTCCCTCACGGTCGCGCAATTCCAAACCAGGGCCTGGCTCCGCGATCAAAGCCGGGACCGCATGCTGGTGACTCCGGAGATTGTGGGGCTGTTGGCGGACGAAGCCCGGGGGCTGGCCGACGACGACAATTCGCGGATCGACGCCCTGAAACGTTGCCTGGAACGTCTCTCGAGCGAACATCAGGAACTCCTCCACCGCCGGTATGCCCATGCCGAGAAACTGGCCGATATGTCCGTCCGCACTGGCCGCTCAGTCAATGCCCTCAAGCAGTTGCTCTTCCGCGTTCGCAGCAGCCTGCTGAAGTGCATCGAGAGCCAACTGGAGACTCAGCCATGAGCACCGGTGGCTCTTCTGAGGATGTGCTGCGGATCATCGCGGATGCGATCGAAGATGCGCGCGATGGCCAGCTCGACTCGGAACGGCTCGGGGCGGTGCGGCAACTTCTCCTATCCGATCCCGCCGCGCGTCGCTACTACCTGTTGGTCAACGAACTTAACCATCAGATGGCGACGGCGATCTTTCTGCCAGCCCAGCTGGAGAATGCGGAACCGGATCGAAACAGACTGAGCGAATCGGCGCCGGCGGTTCGTCACTTCGGCCGAGCAGCATACCCGGCCACCGCGGCAGCGCTGCTGGTAGCCTGTGTGCTCGGTGCCTTGCTGTGGAACGGGCTGCTGGAATCGCCTCAGCCAGTCGCTGCCGCTCTGGAACAAGCGAGCGGAATAGTCCACGTCACAGACGCCGGTGCCGTGACGCGGGTTGCGACGCCGGGGACTGAGTTGCGCTCCGGCGATACCATTCGCACGCAGGGAGCGTCCGGCTCGGTCGTGATTGTCTATCTCGACGGGACCCGTATATCGCTGGCCGGCAATACTTCGCTAACGTTCTCCGGGAGCAAGAAGAAACGGATGCTGCTGCACGGCGGCACGTTGTCCGCCTCGGTGGTTCCCCAACCCACCGGGGAACCTATGATCGTGGCGACTCCCCAAGACGAAGTGCAGGTTTTGGGAACCACGTTTTCTCTTGAAGTGGGCCAGGGTGAAACAGAATTGAGCGTCCGCTCGGGCCGCGTCAAAGTGACCCGCCTGGGGGACGGAAAGTCACTGGAAGTTGTCGCCGGGCAGCGGGCCGTGAGCAGCGCAGCACAACTGGCGCTAACCAAGATTCCCATCATGGCAGACACGTGGAGCGAGGATTTCGAAGAGGGACTGCCTGAGGATTGGGAAATCGGCAAGTTCGACGGCACCAATCTGCCGCCAGGCTCCAGCGGTGCTGTCCGAGCCGTGTCCGATGCCACCAAGGCCGGCGGCCCTGTTTCCATTGCCACGCAATGCCGGTGGACCGATGGTCTGTTCGCCGTCCACGATGACTCGCACCTGCACATCACACTCAAGATTCGGAGCCCAGGCTGGTTCAACATTCTGATTCTGACGCGCACAGAGGACGGCGATCCGCTCACCTTTGCCGGGAATTATATCTTTGACCGCCAGGTCTGGTTCGGGCAGCCGGGCGACTGGGGCACGGTCACCATTCCGCTGAGCGACTTTCGACCGCTTCCGCCGGCGAAAGCGGATTTCGAAAACGCCGTACCCTTCCAGGTGCTGCTGAGTTCACCAGACAAGGATCGCGGCCTGGTCGTCGATCGGATATGGGTGACGCGCGGCGGGCCGGGCGTCGTGGAATCGAAGAATCTCAAGCCGAACAAGCAGGGGAAATGAACATGAACCGATCCGCCCAAAATGTCGCCTGTGTGTTGCTCGCCGCGGTGCTGGCTGGCTGCCAGGGCGAAACCGGCGGGCAGCAGGTTGTAACCGAGCAGTCCCTGGCATCATCCGAGGCGAACCCCCCGGTCGCAGTTCTTCCACCACAACCGGCGAAGACGACCGAAGCACCGATATTAAGCCCTAGCACGACAGAGGAAGCGGTGGCGCCGCCCGCCTCTCCTCTCACGGCCGACTTGCCTGCCGTGACGGAGATCGTACCCGAGCAGCGCGCCGATCCGCCAGTCTCGGACGTCTTAGCGGTAGCGGCAGGGGAGCAAGACTGGCCGCGGTTTCGTGGACCGGACGGATCGGGAATCTCGCTCGAAACGGAGCTTCCCTTGGAGTGGGACGCTACGAAAAACATTGTCTGGAAGACGCCGCTGCCGGGACCGGGAGCTTCGAGTCCGATCACCTTTGGCGAGCACGTGTACGTGACCTGCTACAGTGGCTATGGCATCCATGCCGACAATCCCGGGAATCCGCAAGATCTCCGGCGTCATCTGGTATGCCTACATCATAGCGACGGCCGGATTCTCTGGGACAAGTCGCTCCCCGCGCAGGCAGCGGAACAGCCCTACTCCGAGATGCTCTTGAAGCACGGTTACGCGTCGAGCACGCCCTCTGCTGATGCCGAAGGAGTCTACGTGTTCTATGGTGCCGGTGGAGTGGCCGCATATACGCATACTGGTGAGCAGAAGTGGCACCGCTCGTGCGGCGTCAACACGCATCACTATGGCTCGGCAAGTTCTCCCATTCTGGTTGACAAGCTGTTGATCGTCGATGCGAGCGTGGAATCGCCCGGCTACCCTGGCGGATCCAGCTTGTACGCCCTGGACAAGCAGACCGGCGAAGAAGTGTGGCATCAGACGCAAATCGGCGGGGGCGCGTACCTCACTCCGACGTTTGTCGAGTCGGGCGGTATGCGGCAGCTTGTTGTCAGCCAACCCTGGGGAAATGCGCTGGCCGGAGCGTCCCCAGATACTGGAGAGGTGTTGTGGCGTTGCAACGTTTCTGCCTACACGCCCACACCGGTCGTCGACCAAACGGGCGTTTTGTATGTTTTGTCGAAAACCGGTTACGCCGCCATTCGCACCGGGGGAAGCGGCAATGTCACCGAGACGCACAAGCTGTGGGAAGTCAACAGCCCCATCTATCGGCAAAGTTCGCCGATCTATTGGGAAGGGCACCTCTACTGGATCCCGATGGATGGCGGGATTGCTTGCTGCGCGAGTGCGGCTACCGGGGAACTCCTTTATCGGGAACGAATCAGCACACGCACCGGGCCGGTATACGCTTCACCGGTTCTGGCCGACGGACGGATTTACTTCGTCACGCGAGAGGAGGGTACGTTCGTTCTGCCGGCCAGGCCACACTTCGAGATCCTGGCGCACAACCGCATTGAGACCGACGACAGTATCTTCAACGGATCGCCAGCCATCAGCAACAAGAAGATCTTTCTCCGCAGTGATCGCTACTTGTATTGCATCGGCGCAGTCGCACCCTGAACCCATTGCACAGGTCAGTACACAATGAACAGACGCAGTTGTCTTGCAGCCGGTCTAATCATAATGTTGGCCGCCGCCGCGGGAATGACATTCCAATTTCGCGAACGCACCAACCCAGCGCAGCCTGCGGCGACAACTCCGGCGGCGGCACCAGTTCCCACCGTCGGTCAACCATCAGCGACTGCCGAGGAACCGGCTTCTCCTGACGAAGGCGTCGCGGCGCCCACAGAAAGAGTTGCCCAGCTCCCCGTCGTCGACGGCTTTGAACCGGATGACGAAACGTTCGCTGGAGTCATAGCACCGTTTCTCACGACGAATTGCCTTCGATGTCATGGGCCTCAGAAGCAGGAAGGCGCTTTCCGCGTCGATGAGCAGCTTCCCAACGATTTTCTTTCCCGGAGCTTGGTGGAGCGCTGGAGCGAAGTGCTCAACATGCTCAATGCTGGGCAAATGCCGCCGGAAGGTGAGCCGCAGCCGGCGGCGGAGAAGATTGCTCAGGTATCGGAATGGATCGAACTGCAACGGTTGCGGGGAGAAAAGGCCCGCAACGATCGCGCGGTGGTTTTGCGGCGGATGAACCGCGAAGAATACAACAACACCATCCGCGATCTAGTGGGGGTCAAGCTCGACCTGGTGGAAGATTTTCCCGAAGATCCGCCAGCGGGCGGTTTCGATAACAACGGCCGCGCGCTCACGATTTCCCCTTTCCACCTGGAACTCTACCTCAAGAGCGCGCAGAAGATCCTGGACCGCGCGATCGTTGACGAGGCGGCGGGGCCCGGCACCATTCACTGGCACTTCGAGATCGAAGACGGCATGCCGGGTTCTGACCGTCGGCGAGTGCGTCTCGACGACGGCCTGAACCGCAGCATCCATTTGGAGTGCGGCAGCCGGCCGCCGCGCGACGGCATGATCCTGCTGCACTGGTGGGGCGAAGCGGCGCGGATCCAGTACTTTACTTTGCCGCGCGCGGGGGAATATGTCATTCGCGTCAAAGCCGCAGGCGTTACACCGCCGGAAGAAGCGGCACGCAAGGCCGGAGTCGAATTCCAAATCCGCCGCCAGGAAGAACGCGAGAGCAAGCTGGCTACGGACGAGGAGCGGCGCAAGTCGCGCGAAGGATTCGAAACCTGGACGCTTCCGTCGGTTCAACGACATTTCGCTGAAAGCCGCAGTTACCGCTACGGGCCGCCGCGGCTGCGGCTGCTGGGATACCTGGGCAGCCAGCGGCCAGTGCTCGACACGTTCGACGTGACCTCGCCGCTCAGTGAACCGCAGGAGTACGAGACCCGTACGCTGTTGACCGCCGAAAAATCGAGCCTGATGCTGTCGAACGACTACCGCATTCCCGGCCACTGGAACTTGAGTTCAAACTACCAGCACGATGACTTCCCAGTTCCGGATCTCTACATCGATTGGGTGGAAATCGAAGGCCCCGTCTACGATACCTGGCCGCCGAGCAGCCACACTCGGATCTTGATCGACTCACCCAATCGCGGCGGAGACGAAGAGGCCTACGCCCGGGACGTGCTGGCGAGTTTCATGCGCCGTGCATTCCGCCGTCCGGTGGCCGAGGGAGAACTCGAGCCGATGGTAGAACTGTTCCGTCGGGTACGCCCGGAGAAGTCGAGCTTCGCCGAAGCCATCAAGACGCCACTCACCGCTGTACTGGTCTCACCGCATTTCCTCTACCTCGTTGAAGAAGGGGACTCGCGGACCTTGAACGATTACCAGCTCGCAACGCGGTTGTCCTATTTCCTGTGGAGCAGCATGCCGGATAAGGAACTATTCGGTCTGGCCGAGTCTGGCAGCCTGCACGATCCGCAAGTGCTCCGCGCGCAGGTTGATCGAATGCTCGCCGACGAGAAGAACACGGCGCTAGTCAAGAACTTCGCCGGCCAATGGCTGGGGCTGCGGCAGGTCGGCAGCAATCCTCCCGACCGGGAAATCTATCCGCGGTACGACGACCACTTGGAACTGTCCATGTGCGGCGAATCCGAGGCACTGTTCGCGCATATCCTGCACAACGACCGCAGCGCACTGGAGTTCCTCAGTTGTGACTACGTGATGATCAATGAGAGGCTAGCCAGGTTCTACGATATTCCCGGCGTGAAAGGGGACCACTTTCGCGAAGTCCCGGTGCCCGAGGGGATCACTCGCGGCGGGCTGGTGACTCAGGCATCCGTATTGTCGATCACGTCCAACGGCACGCGTACCTCCCCGGTGTTGCGCGGGGTCTGGATTCTGGAGAACCTGCTCGGCGATCCTCCGCCGCCGCCACCGCCCAATGCGGGTGATATCCCCCCCGCCGCCGCTGGACAAGACAAGGTCACCCTGCGGCAGCGGCTGCAACTGCACCGCGACGAGCCGCAGTGCGCCCGATGTCACAACAAGATCGATCCGTTGGGCTTCGCCCTGGAGAACTTTGCGGCGTCTGGAGAATGGCGGGAGCGGGACGCCAAAGCCTATATGTTCCCTGCCACGAGTCCCAACGATCCACCCATTGATGCGACCGCTCAGCTTCCCGACGGCACGCAGTTCACAGGGGTTGACGGCCTGCGGCAGGAACTGCTGAAGAGGCAGGAGCAGTTCCTCCGCTGCCTGGCCGGCAAGATGTACTCGTACGCCCTGGGGCGAGAGTTGGGCTATGCGGACGATCCGGCTTTGGACGATGCGGTCGCCGCAATGCAGGACGACAACTGCACGCTGCGTTCGCTGCTGCATCACGTTGTGACCTCGCAACTGTTCCACTTGCAGTGATTGGCCGGGTGGCCGGCCGGGAATACGAGGATCGACCGTCGCACCATCATGAGAAAATTCACAAAAGGAAAAGCCGTATGACCAGCCGACGAATTTCCCGCCGAACGGTGCTCCGCGGCGCCGGAGCTTGCATTGCCCTGCCGTGGCTGGAGTCCATGGTGCCGTCCGCGTCCGCGGCTTCGAAATTCCAGCCGCTGCCGCAGTCCAGCGCCGCGCACCCTCGGATGATCTGTTGCTATGTCCCGCAGGGAGTCAACATTTACGACTGGTTCCCCCGCCAGGCAGGCCCCGACTGGACGCTTTCCCCCACGCTCCAAGCGTTGGCCGAATTCAAGTCAGACTTCACCATCTTCACCGGGCTAGGGCATCCGCACGGACCGGGCGGGCATCAGGGACACCACACATGGCTGACGGCTGCGAACCTGAAGGGGACGCCTGGCAAGGATCATCAGAACAGCCGTTCGATCGACCAGGTTGCCGCCGAGTTGCACGGCCAGGAAACCCGCTTCCCGTCGCTGGAGCTGAGTTCGAAGGGCGGCAGCGAGACCTTGGCGTATGACAGCTTCGGCACGCCGCTGCCTGCGGAAGAGCAGCCGCACCGGCTGTTCGAGCGGTTGTTCGTTCCCGAAGGTGAAGCCTCGCGTCAGGCGACACTTCGCCGTTACCAGGAGCGCAGCAGCATTCTCGACGCCGTGCTCGAACAGGCCCGCGGCTTGCAACGGCGGTTGGGAAAGAACGATCAAGAGAAGCTGGAAGAGTACCTCGGCTCAGTGCGGGAAACCGAACGGCGGATCGAACGCTCCAAGAGCTGGGTTGACGTTCCCCGTCCGGAAGTGGACGGAACCGATCTGCAACTCGCCGCCAACTGGTACACGCTGCACGACCGGGAGATGTGGCTGGACGTGATGCTCGAACTCTCCTACCTCGCATTCCAGACCGACAGTACGCGTGTCATCACCTACCAATGGTCGAGCGAGGCTGGCTTCCACCACTCGATCTCGCATCACGGCGGCGACCCCGACATGCTGCGCCAGATTGCGGAAGTCGACCGGTCCTACATCGGCCGTCTGGCCCGATTCCTGGGCTTGCTAAAGAGCACCAGCGAGGGGGACGGCACGATGCTCGACAACACCATGGTGCTCTATGGCTCCGGGATGAACAACGGCGAAGGGGGCGGCCACTCCCCCAAGAATCTTCCGCTACTCTTGGCAGGCGGCCGCAATCTTGGCCTCCGTCACGGGCAGCACCTCGTCTTCGACGTCGACTCAACCCCGATGTCCAACTTGCTGTTGACGATGCTGCAGAAGATGGGTGTCGCGAGTGATTCGTTTATGGACAGCACCGGGACGCTGACGGGTTTGAGTTAGAGAGCAGCGGCCATTCCGATTCCTTCCCAATCGTTCACACGAGCGAGGTTTCCGATGAAAAAGAGAACACGTGCCGTCTTCTTAGGTGTCGCCGCAGGACTTGTGAGCACGGGCCTCGCTGTTTGCTCGATGCTCGGGGAAGCGCAAGACGCAACCAGCGGGAATCGATCGGCAGCGCGCTCCAAATCCGTCCAGGCACCGGACCGCGAAAGTGGCTGGTATCAGTGGCGCGGACCAAACCGTGACGGCGTCTCGAATGAGACCGGGCTGCTCGATTTATGGCCCGAGCAGGGGCCGCCGCTCGCGTGGCGGACGCGCGGACTGGGCGGCGGTATGTCGAGTATCGTGATCGCGGGAGACCGCCTCTTCACCATGGGGCATCTCCGCGGCAGGTGCCATCTGATCTGCCGCAGCCTGACCGATGGCGCGGAGATCTGGTCGACCGCGATCGGCGGAAACACGCCGAATTGCACGCCGACCGTCGACCCTGAGGCCCAACTCGTCTTCGGGCTCACTTCAGACGGTGACCTGGTCTGTGTCGCAGCCGACTCGGGGCGCGAAGTCTGGCGCAAGAACTACGCCAGAGATTTTGGCGGGCGAATGATGTCGGGATGGGGCTACAGCGAATCGCCTCTGGTGGACGGAGACCGTCTGATCTGTACGCCCGGTGCCAACGACGCGATGCTCGCTGCCCTCGACAATAGAACGGGGCGGACCCTCTGGACGGCCAGGCAACCCGCCGACGTCGGACGACACGGAGCAGACGGCGCCGGCTATTCTTCTGCCGTCGTCAGTCATGCGGCAGGTGTCAAACAGTACGTGCAGGTAACCGGGCGAGGGTTGATCTCCGTCGCGGCCGAAGATGGACGAACCCTTTGGACCTACAACCGCATCGCCAACAACGTGGCCAACATTCCCACGCCCATTGTGCAAGGAAACTTCGTCTTCGCGTCCACCGGCTACGGTGCCGGGGGGGCACTCGTGAAAATCTCGCAGCAGGCAGGAAACCTGCAAGCTAACGAAGTCTACTTCCTCGACGGCAACACGCTACAGAACCATCACGGAGGGATGATCCTCGTCGGCGATCACATCTATCTCGGGCACGGCCACAACAATGGCTTCCCGATGTGTCTCGAATGGAAAACAGGACGAGTCGCCTGGGGTGGTCGCACACGCGGACCCGGGACCGGATCAGCAGCCATCGTGCTTGCCGACGGTCATCTCTACTTCCGCTACGAAGACGCCACGATGGCACTCATCGAAGCCAGGTCGGATAGCTACCACCTCAAGGGCGCGTTTCCTCTGGCGTGCAAGAACGACAAGAGTTGGCCACACCCCGTCGTGTACCAGGGGCGACTGTACCTTCGAGACCAGGATGAGTTACTCTGTTACGACTTGGCCGCACCGAGATAGCAGATAGCGCGCCGTGCCATAGAGCGTGAGTTTGCTGTACACTCGGATCGGATTACTAGCCACGCAGTCAATTGTCACTTCGTCCCAAGTCTTGGCGTCACGGGTGTTCTATCTACGGATCTAAGCGGTCAGAATCAGGTGAGGAATTTGACTGTATTGTGAATCTTGCCGATAGAATCTGCGAAGAGAAGTCTCCACCATGAGTGATCCCCAATTGTCTCTGGACTTGATCCTGCGATTCGCCCAGGAAAACCCCTCCTGGGGCTACGATCGTATCCAGGGCGCTCTGGACAATGTCGGCTACCACATCTCCGACACGACCGTGGGCAATGTCCTGAAGCAGCACGGCATCAAACCGACCCCAGATCGCCAGCGGCAGACCACTTAGGCCGTCGTGCAGCGCTGCTCATGTCGCTCATCGCCAGTTGCAAAGATAACCGCGCCGAACCTTGGGCCTACCTCCGCGACATCTTCACGCATCTGCCCACCGGTGCCGATCCGGCAACGCTCTTACCCGACGCATGGCTCAAACGGAACCCGCAGCATCGCTGGACCATCGCCTTCCCCGCACGCATCGGTGGCCCAACGACTACTTTTCCGAGCGAGGGCTGCGCTTCCTGAACGCCGCCCACACTCGTTTCGTCGGTTCCCAAGCGGGAAACTCCGAACGGGAGAGCCGTATGCGGTTCTCCCTACCCCTATCATGTCGTTAGATCATTTCCAGCGGCCGACTGCGGCGGCGTGGGCGGCTGCAGGCTTCGCAAATTCCGTTGATGATGAGCCGGTGGCCGGCCACGCGGAAATTGTACTGCTTGGCGACTTCTTCGCGGAGTTTCTGCATCTCGGTGCTATGGAACTCGATCAGCTTGTTGCACCGCTCGCAGTGCAAATGATCGTGATCCGGATAGCCGTAGTCGTGTTCGAAAACGGTGCGCGAGTCGAGTTTCATGGTGCGGAGCAAGCCGGCTTCGACCAGTTCCTTGAGACAGCGATAGATCGTCGGCCTGCTGACGTCTTCGGTGGATCCGGAGAGCCGCTGATGAAGTTGGTCAGCATCAAAATGTTCGTGCTGGCTGAACACTTCTTCGACAATTTGGCGTCGCTGCTGCGTGACCCGCTTTCCACGGCTTTGCAGAAACTCCTCGAACCTCTCTTGCGGAGAGAGCGAGACGTCCACTTGTTGCAATGAATAATCTTCGGACATAGCAGCAACACCGAACCACAGTCACAAGGATGAAGAAGGAATTGGCAAACGCGAGAGGGGCTTTGCAAAACGGGGGGAACTGTCAAAAACATGGGCAAGAAACAGTGACGAATCCCCGTCGAGGCCCACCTCGCGTTCCTTTGAATCATACCATGCAGCGACCGTCTCGGCGACCAGATCGCCTCCGGGCCTTTCCGAAGGTCGTCAAAGTGCCCCACTTGCCAAACCGCTTCACAGCCACGGCAATACCTTCAAGCGACTGCGGGGGCTGTTCGATATTGTGACTAGTGCTGCGTCAACGCTTGAAACTCGGGCTGAGATTTTCATAGGGCCAAAACACTGGCAGACAAGCTGCCGGTGCCACCCAAATTTTCAGGTGGGACGGTGCACTAGACCAAAGTATTCCAATGTTTGCGATCGGGGGGGCGTCTGGTGAAAATCGAATCACAAGTGTCGGGGGTTTCCGGAATCAGGGCGCAGCAACTCGATTCCGACAAGGCCCTGCAGAACGTGTTTGCGGAAGTGCTGGCACAGAGTGGCCGCCATGGCTACGTGTCGGCCGAACCGCTGGCAACCGAGGCTCCTCTGGCTGACAGCATTGCTGATAGTTGGAACCAGTGGTTTCAGACCGTAGGGCAGCGCCGCTATGACGACATGCCATCTCGGCAGCAACTTCAGCAGGACTTTGGCCAACTGCTGGTCGAGGCGCACGAGACCGGAGCGTACGCCGCGCCGCAGGCGTTTCTCAAGTCGCTGACCACCGAGCAACTTTCAACGATCCAGGGCAAACACACCGCCTGGTCGCCCTGA
>CALOEH010000179.1:0-19501 GCA_942492195.1 uncultured Planctomycetia bacterium
TCGCTTCCGGGTCGGCCCCTTTCTCGATCAGCAGGCGGGCGAGCGCGACCATGGCTGCCAGTTCTTCTTCGTCCTCGCAATCTTCAGGATCGAGCATCAACAGCGGCGTGTACCCACTGTGGTCGGCCAGGTTCACATCGGCACCATGTTCGATGAGTAACGTCGCAAAGGCGAATTGATTGCGGTTGCAGGCCATCTTCAGCGGGAAATAGCCGCTCTCAAAGCCGTCCCCTGGGATGTGGCGATTGACATCCGCACCGCGGGCGAGCAATACCTCGGCCACCTGTAAGTCGCCCCGGATGGCGGCTGTTGCCAATGGACAGAACCCCTGATCGTCGAACGCCTCGACATCCGCCCCCCGCTCAATCAACAACTGAGCTGCCTCGGTCTGCTCTGCCGAAATGGCCATATGCAACGGGGTGAAACCGTCCTTATCGCGTACGTTGGGATTTTCCCCCTCGTCCAGCTTTTTCGTCAGCTTCGCCACGTCCCCCTTGCCGGCCAGGTTGAACAACGGGCTCTTCCGAGGTTTCTTTACCGGCACGCCGTCATCAATCTGCTCGGCGGTTATCTCCGGCAGCGGTTCGTCACTCGTGGGAGAGAGATCCACATACAGCGAGTCGCCCGCAAACGGTTCATTTTCGCCGACACCATCGCTCCACTGCCCCTCGGTCTCTTCAACAAGCCGTTTAAGTTCTTTCGGCTTCAGCGCACGCGGAGCGGCATAGACAGCCGACACCATCAGTCTGCTATGCTGCTCGTCGAATTTCAGTTGTAGCGTACCACCGAGGATACCGATCTTCTCCAGGTCTCGCTCGAAGTACTTGCAGATCGGTTCGTCCGTATACTCCCGCCCGTCGAGCTTCTTAAGGATCTTGGCGTCCGTAATTTCTTCATCCTGCTCGTTGAAGACGGCAGCCGGGCCCGTGATGACGATCTTCATAAAAAAACCTCGTTGGAGAGTGACGCGGACGGGGCCAATTCCATCTGTCACAATTTTGACAAGCAATCGACGGAATGTCACGGGTTCGCAACACAATGCGAAATCGGCTGAACCAATACATTGTGACAAAACCCCTCCGCTGACGGCATATCGCCGAACCGGTGCGTGCGGTAAACTTAGGGCAGGGAAACGTTGATCCAAAAGGCCGCAATGCCGAGGGTTCTGTCATGGCTGAGGACGTTGATAAGTTACGGGCGACGCTTGCTCAGTTGCACTCGCAGATCGAGGAACTCGACGGAGTCGATCCTGAGGTTCGGGCGATGCTGCACGGTGCGTTCTACGATATCCACCACAAGTTGGAAGAAATCGAACACTCCCCCGCTGCGGCGGCCAGCGACACGCCCCCTGCCGCAGAGCCAGCTTCGGCGCCAACACCCGATGCCCCGGCGTCAGACTCCCCCCAGCAGGAGGACGATGACTCCATACCAGGCAGGCTCAACGAGGCGGTGCAGCACTTTGAAGAAACCCACCCTTCACTCGCCAGCAATCTGGGCGGGTTGATTGATACCTTGAGCCAAATGGGTTTTTGAGATCAGCCCTGCTACTGGCACTGGGTGCAATGCCCTTTGAGCATGATCTCGGTCACCTGGCCGAGGTCAGGAAGTTTGGCCCCTTGGCCCCGTTTGCCGCTGACGCGAACCGTGATATCGGTCAGGCAGGAGACTTTGCCGCAATCGACGCACATGAAGTGGGGGTGATCGGTAAAGTCATGGTCCCGTTTCAGCTCGAACCGCCAGACGTGATCGCCAAGTTCCAAACGGTTGAGCAAGTTGGCGTCGGAGAGTTCGATCAAGCATCGGTAGATGGTGGATTTGTCAAAACCCTGAGGCGTGAGCAGATCGGCAAGATCGGCGTGCGAGATGGGTTGATCCAGGAGTGAGAGACGCTGCAGCAGTGCAATCCGGCACGTTGTGCAGCGGAGACCTACCTCTTTCAGCATCGTCCGAGCTTGCTCGACAGAAACTTCGGACATCTGCTGCGACATGCTACGCTCCGCGTTGAAGACTCGGCCGGCTCCTGATGGAGGTTTGCCGAAAAATACATCCTATCATTGCCGCCAACAAGTTTCGACAGCTGCCCCGACCCCACATTCGAGAATCTCAGAAACGAGAAACTCAGAAACGAGAAACTCAGAAACGAGAAACTCAGATACGGGGAACCGCTCAGCCATTTCTACAAACCACCAGGGATTGGCTGCCCGGATGGACGGGTCGCGAAGAAGGTTCAAGAACCCACGGCCATCTCAATCAACGCCAACAGGCCATCGTTGAGGGCTTTGGTCTCTTGCGAGCGGAGCGGAAAATGCCCCATCAACAACGCCTGAACGTAAAGCAGCTCGATCACACGCCGCGTCAGGGCCCGATCTTGCACGTGCGCCAGGCGTTGGATCAGCGGATTCTCAAAGTTCAGGCAAAGTTGCGCGAACGCGGAAGCCGCAGAGTCTCGCGAAACGTTGTCCAGCACGCCTGACCAAAGGTCATCGGCAATGTCCTTGGTCTGTTCTACCGAACGCAGGAAGTTGGCTTCGGCGTTGGTGGTGTACAGGGTGGCAAGTTCAGCTGGCTTGAATCGCTTGACTTCGCCGGAGCATCGATACGGCTGCAGGACCACGTCCAGGAGTTTCAAAAAGTCCAGAATCTGCTCACGTTCGTCGAGCGTCAATTCTTCGAACTCCTGGGCCAAGTCGGAGACGTCCACCCGCTCGATGCGGCGCTGCGGCATCACGTCAGGCAGGCGCTGGATCAGTTCGGTGTCGTAGACGTAGCCGGCGTTGATGATGCACAAACCTTGGGCCGCCGCAACCGCCGAGATCTGGCGGAACTGGTCTCGCTCCGAGACGTAGCGAATCACCTTCTCATGCGCGACAATTTCTCCCAGCGTTGTCCGGCCCAGCGAGGTCTCGAACGGCAGCCAGTCAATGAACAGTCGGTAGAACTCATCGTCTTCCAGCGCCAACGCCTTGATGGAGAGGTAGTGCAGTGAGATGATCGCGTCAATCCGTTCCCGGTCGGTTTGGGCGAGATGCACCAGGTACTCGCGGAGACACTCGCCCAGGGCTTCTTTGGCATCGGCCAGGCGTTGGTCATCGTGAAACGCTTCGCGCGAAGCAGTTGGGCGAAGGTCGGTTGCATTGACCACGCATCGCGCAAAGAACGCCCAATCCGGCAGCAACTCCGACTGCTCTGAGAGGAGCATGTTCTTGAGATACACGCGGTGGGTGCGTTTGGCGGTCAGGTTGGCCGCGTAGGGAAGAATGTAGGCGATGCCTTCAACGCCGCCGACTTCTGATTTCAACGGAATCGCGTCCAAGAACTCGGATTCGAACAGCTCACGCCCGTAATCCAGCATGGCCTTGCGGCGCTCGTGATCGTTGGCATAAGCAGCGCGCCAGGGAGGCTCTTCATTGATTGTCGATCGCGTACCGCCAGCAGTAATCTCCACGGGGATGGGGAGCAGCGCGCCAAAGTGGGTTGCCGTTTGACGGATGAACGAAGGCTGAAAGAACCCTTCGCAGTCATCTTTAGCCGTCAAAAAGACCTGCGTCCCTGCGGCGAACTCTCCACGGAGCGTTTCGATCTCGTACGTGCCATCGGTCCGCCCTGTCCACTTCACGGCGGGATGATCTCCTTGAACCGAACGCGTGACGACCACGATCTCGCTGCTGACCAAAAATCCGGACAGCAGGCCGATCCCAAACTGCCCAATGAAGTCTTCGCGTGAGAGTGACTCGCGTTTGGAAGATTGCCCAATGGTTGCGAGAAACCGGTGCACTTCGTCTTCGGTGAGCCCGACACCGTCATCATGCACAATCAGCGTGGGCGGGGCGCTCTCGTGCTGGATCACTTCGAACGAGACGCTGCCAACATGCGTGGGGTCCAGTTGCTGCCGCGCCACGATGGCGTCCACGGCATTCTGCAACAACTCGCGAATGTAGACTTCGGGTCCGCTGTAAAGATGATTGGAAAGCAGATCGATGACGCCGAGCAAATCGACCTGAAATTTATGTTCGCTGCCCATTGGGAGAGAGGACTCCATAAGAAAGATGACGGTCTCAAATCGTTGCCGAATTGGCCAGGGATTCTTTGCCGGAAACTGAGGATCAACACGGAGCTCACAGAGAATCAAAGCGATCTTTAGTGAACTCGGCGCGGTTAGCGCTGATCTCGAAAACCCTACCTGCGTTCCCTTGTTTTTGCCAGCACTATTCTTGCTAGCCATGGATCTGGGGGAATTTCAATGCTGTGAAGAACAGGCAGGACCGCTGGAGAACGGAAAAGGTTCACTCAGCCCCCATGGCATCGAGTGCGCGGTGGATGAGATTTCCCACTCGCACCGAAACGGCAAACCCAGCCACGGCGAGTACGATCATGGAGGTGGCGAAGACGCGCATGCGGGCAATGTCTGCGGGGTCGTCAATGCCGGGCGCGTAGATCACGGCCACCGCTCCTAACAGCGGCAGCAGCGCAGCGACAAACTGCCACGCTTTCAACCGGCGACGGACCCCTTTCAATTCCTGCTGAGCGCACCGTTTTGGTGTGGGGACGAAGGCCAGCATTCTCAGATACAAGATCAAGATGCTGACCGACTCGGCGACGAAGTAAGCGTACGTACAAGCCACGGCACCTGCCAACGCCAGGCCAAGCAGCACATTGGGAAGCAGTTTGACATCGCCGTAATACGTGCCGTAGGCGAAGGCCGTGATCAAGCCGCCGAAGATCCAGCCCACCAGTGAGACTCCCACGCCGACGTAGGGAAGCCAGCGGATCCGTTGCCGCCAGCGGGCGACTTCTTCCTCGGCAAGCCAGTCGCTGGTATTCATCTTCTTCCAGAACCTGGCGATCGGGCGGAAGTACGCCACTAGAAAGAACACGGTGGGGATGAACGGCAACGCCATGGCCAACATCAGCTGGAGCGGAAACTCCTTGCGATGTTGCACGTTGACGTGATCGTAGATATCCACAATCTGATGCCCTAGCACAATCAGCAAGCAGGCGACATTGGCCAACGTGCCGACGGCGACAAACGTGAAGACGGGATGCCAGCGGGCGAACTCGCCCCAACGGTTGTCCATCGGCACGGCTTGGGTCATCTCATGGTGTTCTTGAGCGCCGGTCAACGCTTCGGCGAAATCTGCCGCAGTTGTGTAGCGCTCGGCGGCCTGTGCCTGCATGGCGCGGCGAACGACGTGGTCCAATGCTTCGGCGGTGTCTGGCCGAATACTTCGGCAGTTGGGAATCTGCTCACGGCGGACCGTGGCCAGGTTTTGCAAGGCCTCGGGAGTCGGGGAATCGGGATTCGCGAAAGGACGTTCGCCTGTCAAGACTTCGAACAGCACCACGCCAAGCGAGTAGATATCGGCCGGTTGAAGGACCTCAGGCGCGGCTTCCGAGCCAGGTGCCAGCATGAAGGCTTCGAGATGTTCGGGAGCCATGTAGGCCAGCGTACCGCCGATTCCGGATTCTTCCGCGGTATCTCTATGGTCGGTGGACAGGTTAAAATCCGTCAGGTAGCAACGTCCGCGCTGGCTGACGAGTACATTGGCTGGCTTGATGTCTCGATGCAAAATACCCCGCCCATGGGCCGTGGTCAGGGCACTGGCCAGACAGATGCCGATCCAACAGACCGCCTGAGCGGCATCCTGGCGAGCGATCACCGTCCGCAGCAGTTCGACCTCGGGGGAGATTGGTTCGGGGAACGGGTTCAGGCAATCCACCGCTTTGAGCAGCGACGCGCCGTCACAGTCCCGGCTCGCATCTTCCTGTCGCCAACTGATGATGTCCTTGAGTGTGGTGCCTGAGACATACTGCAGGCAAAGCACGCGCAGGTTGCGATGTGCATCCACTTCTTCTTGATGCACTTTGACAATGTGGTCGTGTTCCAGACTGGCCATGGTGCGGGCTTCGTTGCCACGGTTCAAAGAAACCTTGAGAGCCACCAGGCGGGGAAGCGAGATCTGCTGCGCGTAGTACACCTTGGCAAAAGCTCCCTGCCCTAGAATGCCCTTGATTTCGTAGTCCAAGTACCGCTCATTGAGGGGCAAATCTGGCACCGGGCCCAGGTTGTCTAGAAAGGTGGTTTCGCTCAGCGTGGGTTGTTTGCGGGTGGGGAGGCTCTCCAGGTTGCGGTGCCCAAACTTTTCCCGGCAATGGATAGCCCAGTCGGCCACGGGCTTGGGAATGCTGCCGTTCTGCTTCAACTCTGGGAATGCTACGGCGTAGTCCTCAGCGCTGGGGCGAGCCACGAGACCATGGATTGGCTCGATGGTTGCCGAACGCCAACGGTACTCCATATCGACGAGTACCAGCTCCAGCAATATCTTGTGCCGTCCGACACCGGATTGAAGTCCATCTGGTGCGGCTGCCAGTGATTCGGCAATCGAGAGCGGAGCCCCGGCGCGCCATGCTGCTTCGAATTGGTCACAGACCAAATCCAACATGCTGCCGTAGCTTTGCCGCAACTGCGAATCTGCGGCGTCCGAGGCTCGGTGCGGAGAGTGATTTGGCATGACTGCCGTGATAGTAGTGTGACCAGGGAGCGAAACCGGCAGGGCATCGCCGAATGGCTGCCAACGCGAGAACCGTCGGGAGTTGTGGCCAGTGCCCCATAACCGTGAATCATCAAACCGATTCACCATCGGCCAAGATTCATCGAATCAATTCATAACCCGTTAGATACCAATGGGAGCGAAGTTGTTCACGTTGAGTCAGTTTCTTTGCGACCAACGAGTGCCATGCCCTCGCTAGAAGCGACTTTGCTGGGAATAGATCGGCAGATGCCGGTAATAGACTTCGAGGATGTAAACCGAGAGGCAGGTCACGTAGAGCCGGCCGCCATCTCCAAATCCACCCCAGCGGTCAGGGGTTGGGCTCAAGGGATGCCAGCTCCCTTTCTCTTTTCCGGATCTTGCCTGATTCTTGACCAGCAAATCACGCATGGAGTTGTTCCAGGTTTTCCAGTGTTCTCCCTCCATGTGATGCAACATCTGCGTGGCGTAGTACCAATAGTAGACGTTGCGGTTGACCCAGGTGGGGAGCATGGGCTGGCTGGTGAGGTAGTCAGCACCGCGGATCAGCCGCTCATCGTCATGCTTCCAGCCAAGGTACTGCCGGCAAAGGAGCCCTTCGGCGGTCATCACTTCGCTGGAGGCCGCACCCGGAATGTAGGCGTAGAAGGTCCCGCCTCCTTCAGGCGTGGCTGCGGAGTCGAGATACTTCTCGACGTTCTCAAGAGTCGTTTGCGGGACTTCCAGACCGGCCATCTTGGCACTTTGCAGTCCCATGACAATCCAGCCAGTCACCGAGGTATCGCTGTCTTGACCTGGCGTGTAGCGCCAGCCTCCGGCACGGTCTTGCGATTCAACGCAGAACTTGACAGCTTTTTCGGCAGGTCCGCGAATCCAAGAGTCGCCGGTCATCCCGTACAACTCACAGACGGCAATGGTGCACTGTCCTTGGGTATAGAGCCTGGCATGAGAACGGACTCCCTGGAAGAAGCTACCGTCTTCAGCTTGCGTTTTGACCAGGTACTTCATCCCCCGATCGACTTGCTTCTTGTACGAACCTTTCTGATGGGTATGCCCATTGCCTTGAAACGCCAGGAGCGCCATGGCCGTGGCGGCGAGGTTGTTTTCGACAACTCCGGCTTCGCCGTAAGGGCCGGTCATGCTCCACGAGCCGTCCGAGCGCTGCTGCTTGGAGAGCCACTCCAGGGCCATGCCCACCGCGGCTTCGCTCTGTTCGGTGCCACCGTAGGCGGCCAGCAGGGCTTTCTTGCTGCCAGCGTCACGGCCAGATAGGGCCAGTCCAATGGTTGGGGCACTGATGTCTGATGTCGCGGTGTTGCCGAAAATGGTCACCGCCAGTTCCGGCGGAGCGGCAAAGGGATCGTCCACCGGGGTCAAGTCCGAAGGAGTCACCACGACCTCTTCGAAATCGGTCATCTCTTCGAGACTGATCGGGTCATCGGCAAACTCGTCTCCCAGGTTCTCGGCGAAGACGACATTCAGATCGACGCCGGAGGGAGGTTCGCTGGGAAACATCCAGATTCCCAGCACAATGATCATCAACATCTGAAACACGGCGCTGAACAGCCAACCTTGATAAGCCTGAGCCCACTCTTGCCAGGTGGCTGGTTCTTCCTCTTCCTCGCGATCCACCGGCATCGCCTCCCCCTTTTTGAGCGGGATGGGTGCCGCCGGGGCCGAACCTGAGTTGGGCCGGATCGGTTGCGGACGGGCAGGTCCCGCCTGACCGGGGGCTTGAGGACGAAGCGGTTGTGGCTGTGCTGGCAGCGGTGCTGCAGGACGCGAAGGTAGCGGAGCCGACGGCGTTTGAGCGCCAGCGGGGCGCGGGGGAGTAGGACGCGCAGGCTGAACGCCGTTGCCACCAGGGGGGAGCGGAGTGGGTGGAACGGGAGGGCCGGGCAGTGGCTGGTCTGTTTGAGAATCGTGAGAAGCCATCAACCGAACTCCCTTGCCCGATGACGTTTGCCGAAGATAAGCCGGAGGTGCCAAACAGCGCGCGCAGGGGGCAACGCGAATGCGCGCACCGCTTTACCTTATTTCATCCTACCAGCCGCACTGCCCCATGCCAAGCGCTGAGAGACGACCAAGACGCGGTAGGGGCAGATTCCCGTGGCAGAGCTAATCTCTTGCCGGGTCGAGGTTTGCCATGGCTGGCTTTGCTTGAGCGGGCTCGAGCCATTGTGAGCCTCCGCTTTTTCAATCCCAACCCGAAATTCAAGCGTTGACGTAGCACTAGCTTCGGCGGCGAAGCCAAGGGAGGAGACCTCGTTTGCTTTCCTCAGGGGCTGGGGGTTGCTCAATCTCAGCCCTGGGGTCTTCACTCGCCATCAAGTAGGCTCGTAGGCTGGCCAGCAATTGGCGAGCACGATCAATCACGTCAGGTCGGCGGCGGTCGCGGTTGCGACGGGGGCGAATGGCAACATGAATCCGCGTTCCGGCAAAACCTTGGGCTTCGGTCTTGGGAATTTCATTGAATTCCAGATCTACCAAGAACGGCACGTTGCGGTCAGAGCTCCGACGGAACAAGAACCCACCTGAGGAACCGAGTTGGAAGCTGATTTTGTTCCGCTCGATGGATTTGATTTGGGCTTGTTGGTCCGCCACAAAGCCGCGGAGTTTCTCAATGGCTACCGAAAGTGGGACGGTGGTCACCAGGTGCTGTTCGGCCAGCAGTTGTTGGTTGCCCCGTTTGTTATCGACGTTCGTCGCGTCGTCACCCCGGATACCTGTGCCAAGTTGCACGACCATGTTGCGGCCGCTTTCCTTGGCTTCGTACAGGGCGCGGTCTGCCCTGGCGAGCATGGTTTCGGGAGTATCGCCTGCCTGAATCTCCGTGACACCAAAACTGGCCGTGATGTTCTTTTGTCCCAAGGCAGCTTGCGGGACCTGACTGATGGTCTTTCGCAAATTGTCCGCTCGGCGAGCCGCCGTGGCGTTGTTGCAGTCTGCACACAACATCACAAACTCTTCGCCACCATACCGGGCAACCAGATCTCCGGCACGGCACGACGTCTTAAGCAGCTTGGCGAAAACCTTAAGAACATCATCTCCGGCCGGATGTCCGTAGGTGTCGTTCACTGATTTGAAGTGGTCGATATCACAAATGATCAAACTGCAGGGCAAGCGGCGCTCGAGGTGCGCCACCACAAACATCTCATGCACGCGATTGAACTCGGCCCGATTGGCCACTTGAGTCAACGGGTCCTTGGTGGCCATCTCATGCAAACTGTGACATCGCGCTTCGAGCGAAAGCTCTGGCGACACGTCATGCAACAAGAGCGTGGCACCTTGCGTGATGCCTTCGTTGTCCACGACAGGCATCACGTGCGCTTCGACCGAAAGGTCTTCGTTGCTGCGTCCGCGAATCGTCAGCCGAGGGATGCGTTGTTCGCCTGATTCGACTGCCGCCGCAACGGGGCACTCTTCGTCGAGAATGATCACACCGTCTTCGTCCCGCAGATCCAGCAGACTCGGCACGAACTGCCGCTGGTACAAGCTGGCACCGGAGATGCCTGTCATGCGCTCGGCCCCGGCGTTCCAACGGATGATCCGAAGGCTGGCATCGACAAACACCACACCGTCTCGCATGTTGTCGAGCAGTTTCTGTTCGAACAGCGATTCAGGGTTTACGTGCTGCGAGTTTTCAGTATTGGTCGGTGCAAAGAGATTCCATCCCGCATTGACACGTTCGGGACTGAGTACTTCGAGCCAGCGACGCGCCACGTGCTCATGCAGTTTCCGCTGATTGCCACCATGCAGATGGGCAAACAGTTGAACCAGTTCGGGATCGAACTGCGTTCCGGCATGGCCGAATAGTTCGTTGAACGCCCGCTCCTG
This sequence comes from uncultured Planctomycetia bacterium, assembly GCA_942492195.1. Taxonomy (GTDB): domain Bacteria; phylum Planctomycetota; class Planctomycetia; order Pirellulales; family S012-138; genus CALOEH01. The sequence continues at coordinate 10,365 of CALOEH010000179.1, forward strand.
CGGTAACGCCGCGCGATACACCTGATCACTGGTCATGGCGTCAAAGGCGTCCACGATGGCCAGGATTCGAGCTCCCAGAGGAATCTCGCTTCCGGCCAGGGGGCAATTCGCCCGACTTCCGTCGTACCAGGCTCCCGAGGTGGCTACAATTTCCAGCACTTCGGGATCCGCGCAACTGCTCCGCAAGATCTCGACACCCATCTCGCGGTGTTGGTCCATCACGGCCAGATCGTCCGGCGTGAGCGAACCAGGCTTGAGCAGGATGCGATCCGGTATGCCAATCTTGCCGACATCGTGCAGCAGCGATGCGACCTCGATCACATCCCTTTCGGCATCTGAGAGATCCAAAGCGCAGGCCATCGAGGCGCAACCCAGCGTCACCCGCAACGAGTGCGAGGCCGTATCGTGATGCTTCAAGCGCAAGGCCGCAAAAAGACTACTGGCAACCCCCAGCCGAACCTGCGGCAGCGAGTTCTCCGGCGTCAGCTTCTTGCGCAGCGCCTCCACCGAAGACGCAGGGCGTGCGTCGTCGTGAGCATCGACTGGCGGTTGATCTGAGTTTGTGGTTGGCACCGTGCCACGATCACTGTGGTGTATGACGGATGGATAATCGCCAAGCTGGAAGTGTTGCAAGTCTCGTTGTCATGCGGGATCGACGTGCGGTTTGCATGCCTCGGTTCCTCATCCTGACGAGCGCTACAACGGATGGCATCCTGCGCAATCGACGTTTTCCGTTGCACAAACCTAGTTTGCGTAATTCAAAGGTCAAACGCGGCCCAACGGGCGTTTACCCCAACCACGTGCGTCTCTCTCCTGTTACGTGAGACCACGCAGATTTGTCACACCCTGCAGATCGCAATCTTCCTGAATCATGAGATTGCTCCCGACATCACGCGTTATAAATCGGACAACCCGTATCCTTGGGCTATGGAAGAGGTGGGGGGATACCTGTCGTTGGCGAGATGCTTGGGTTCATTCACACAAGCGAACGCTCAAATTGATCGGAGGCCACTCCCTTCGTCAGGTGGTAGGATCGACATCTTCTGCAAACTCGTTTATCCCATGCGACATCTGACTACACTAAGAGGAGCGAAAAACGAACAGCCGCTCCTTAAAGGGGCTTAAGGTTGATTTCTCGCAGAACAAAATGGACAAGTGTTTCGAAGCGGCGGCAGAAAAATTGATTCCTTCAGGACGAACAGACCTCCAACGCAGAGGCTTCCCGATGTTGGCAGTTTTATTTCGCCGTGGTGCTTGCCGCTCGGTAGCAATCCCTTGGGCGATGGCCGTGCTGGTTGGCTACTGGTTGTCAGTTCCAGCTACTCTTGTTCGAGCTGACGAACCGGGCCGTACGACTCCCCCGGTCGGTTTGCGTAACAACACGCCACGCGTGGACGCGCTGGTGGGGGGCAAGATTGTGATCTCCCCGGGGCGCACACTGGAGTCCGGCACGCTGGTGTTACGTGATGGCGTCATTGTGGCTGTCGGGCCCAAGGTTCCGATTCCGGCCGATGCTACCGTATCCGATATGACCGGTCGCACGATCTATCCCGGTTTTCTGGATAGTTACAGCGAACAAAGTCCGGAGACAGATGCGGATATCAAGTCTGGCGGCTATTGGAATGGCCAGGTGACGCCACAGCGGACCGTCAGCAGTTTCTATCAAACAAATGCTGACGAATTGAAAAAACTGCGGAAGCAGGGTGTGGTGGCGCAGTTGGTGGCGCCCGCCGATGGGATCCTCAAAGGGACTAGCCTATGGGTGACCACGGCAGATGGTCCCTTGCAGCACAACCTGCTCGAAGAACCCGTTGCTCTCCATGCGCAGCTTCGTCCCGATCGCGGCAGCGAATCTAAAGGGCAGCGGCAGTATCCCACCAGTCCCATGGGTGCGGTGGCGCTGGTGCGTCAAGCACTCTACGATGCACGCTGGCATCAGGCGGCGTGGCAAACCTTTCGCACCAGCAAAACGTCGGTTCCGCGCCCCGAACGCAACACGGCGTTGCAGGCACTTGCCACCTTGCTCGAGTCAGGCCAACCCCTGATGATCGATGCTCCGGACGAACTGTACTTGCTCCGCGCTCACCGGGTTGCGGAAGAGTTCAAGGTGCCAGTCATCGTACGTGGATCCGGGAGAGAATATCGCCGGCTGGATGCTGTGGTGGCTTCCGGTTTGCCTGTTGTGGTGCCGCTGAACTTTCCCAAAGCACCTTATGTGAAATCTCCGGAACTGGCTCAGGCGGTTACGCTCGAACGTCTCATGCACTGGGACCTGGCCCCGGAAAACCCTGCCCGACTGGCCAACGCAGGCGTTCCCATCCTGCTGACGAGTTTTGGCCTCAAGTCTCGGGACGAGTTTCTTAAACAGATACGCTACGCGGTCTATCGCGGTCTCGATCCCGCAGCAGCGCTGGCCGCCTTGACCGTAACGCCTGCCAAAGTCTTAGGGCTCGACAACCGGTTGGGCAGTTTGGAAGTTGGCAAGTCAGCCAGTCTGATTGTGACCGATGGGGATATCTTTGCAGACAACGCTCAACTTCTCGAAACCTGGATCGATGGCATCCGCTATCAAGATTCCCAGATCCCATCGCTCGACGTTCGCGGAAGCTGGGAACTCACGGTCTCACCCCAGGCAGACAAAGCCGAGCAAAAGTTCACGCTTTACGTCGGAGGCAAACCGGACGCATTGTCCGGGCGGATTGAATCCGTAGATCCGACGGTGAAACTGAGTTCGATCTCCCTCCAAGGGACGCAGCTCAATGGCGTCTTCGAGAAAGATACCCTGGGGGTTCTCTGGAACGGTGCGATTCAGCACCGCCGTTGATTCGTCGCAATCCGGCGAGCTCAATTGGTTAGGGGATATCTATTGGGCAGATGGCACCACTTCGTCGCTTCGAGCCAAACGCACCGCCCCCTACGACGCCCAGCAAGACCCATTTGCTAAGAGTTCAACCAACGAAGACAAAGACGAAGACAAAGACGAAGACAAAGACCAAGAAGCAAACGAACAGAAGGATCAAGCGAAGGATAAGTTGGCCAAGTCAGACGAACCCCATGGCCCTCGTCAAGCTCTCTACCAGCCGAACTTTCCGTTAGGGGCATTTGGCCGGTCGGACTCCCCTGCCCTTCCGAAATCCGTGGCATTCAGAAACGCCACGGTCTGGACCTGCGGCCCACAAGGGGTACTTGAGCATGCCACCGTGCTGGTTCGTGATGGAAAGATTGTGGCCGTGGGAGAGGACTTGGATCTCCCTGCTGATATCCAAGTGTTCGATCTGGACGGCAAGCACATCTCGCCTGGCATCATCGATTGCCATTCGCATATTGCTACCGACGGCGGTGTGAATGAGTCAGGGCAAACCATCACGGCGGAGGTTCGCATCGGCGACTTCATCGATGCCAACGATATCCAGTTGTATCGGCAACTTGCCAGTGGCGTGACCTGTGCCAACATCTTGCACGGATCTGCCAATACCATCGGAGGGCAGAATCAAGTCATCAAGTTTCGTTGGGGCGAACTGCCTGAAGCGATGAAGTTGGCCGATGCTCCGCCTGGCATCAAGTTCGCGCTGGGGGAGAATGTCAAACAGAGCAACTGGGGAGAAAAGTACACCACCCGATATCCGCAAACGCGGATGGGTGTCGAACAGTTGGTGCGTGATGCATTCGCCGCCGCCAAACGATACGAACTTTCTTGGCGACAGTGGAAAGATCGTGGCGTCGGCATCCAACCGCGTGTGGATCTCGAACTGCAAGCACTTGCTGAGGTTCTAGCAGGCAATCGCTTGATCCATTGCCATAGCTATCGCCAAGACGAGATCCTGGCACTGCTTCGCACCTGCGAAGACTACGGCGTCCGTATCGCCACGCTTCAGCATGTTCTCGAAGGATATAAGGTGGCGGACGCCATTCAGAAACATGGTGCCGGTGGGTCTGCCTTCTCGGACTGGTGGGCGTACAAGTTCGAAGTCTTCGACGCCATCCCCTACAACGGTGCCTTGATGCACAAGGCTGGCGTGCTGGTTTCCTTCAATTCTGATGACCCAGAACTCGCACGGCGACTCAACATCGAAGCCGCCAAGGCAGTCCGCTATGGAGGCCTGACGGAACCCGAGGCACTTAAATTTGTAACCCGTAATCCCGCCCTGCAGTTAGGCATCCAGCACCGTGTGGGTTCGCTAGAGCCTGGCAAAGATGCAGACCTGGTGATCTGGAGTCGCAGCCCACTTTCCACACGTTCGCGCTGTGAAGAAACCTGGATCGAGGGGCGGCGCTACTTCAGTCTGGCTGACGATCTGCAACTACGCCAGGAGAATCAAACACGGCGGGCTGCTCTGATCCAACGCGCCCTGTCTGCCAAGACCGGCATGGAAGATCCAACGTCGGTCAAAAAGGACTTGGGGCTCTGGCCGCGTCGAGATATCTATTGCACCCACAATCAATACGGCGAGGACCGTCGATGAAACACAATACAATCCCCGCATGGCTCCGCATGTTTGGCATGCTTCTGATCTGTGCCCCCAACACTCTGTTCGCGAACCCCTTGGTGCCAGGCTCTCCGCAGACGACGCCCATCGCGTTGGTGGGAGGGACCGTCCACCCAGTGAGCAAGCCTTCGATCTCTCAGGGAACGGTTCTCTTTGAGAACGGGCGGATTACCTCAGTCGGCAGCGATCTCCAGCTCCCTGCTGGCACACGCGTGGTGGATACCACTGGCCAGCACGTCTATCCTGGCCTCTTCGACGCGTATACCGATCTTGGTCTAGTAGAAATTGGCGCGGTTCGGGCAACTCGGGATTCTGCCGAAGTCGGATCTATCAATCCCAACGTTCGCGCCCTGGTTGCCGTGAATCCTGACAGCGAATTGATCCCGGTCGCCAGGTCCGGTGGCATACTGTTCGCATTGACCGCGCCGCAGCGAGGGCTCTTGTCCGGCACTTCTGCGGTGATTCAGCTCGATGGCTGGACTTACGAAGACATGCAGCTAAAAGGGGATGCAGCACTGCATATTCAGTGGCCGAGAACGGTGCCGGTCAGTTCTTGGTGGGATCAAACTCCGCCGACAGCGCAGGTTGCGGCCAGAGATCGTCAGCGGCGTGAGATACGCGAAGCCATGGATGCGGCCCAAAGATACCGCCTGGCTAAGGATCCGAAGTCCACGACCCCTCCCCCTTTAGATGCCCGCTGGGAATCTCTCTTGCCGGTACTCGAAGGAGCCAGGCCGGTTGTGATCCATGCGGATGAGGTTCAACAGATACGCGATGCCATTGCATTTGCAGATCACTACCAGTTGAAGTTGATCATCCTCGGCGGATATGATGCACCGCAATGCGCAGAAATGCTGCGGACGCGAGATATCCCCGTGATTATTGCTGGGGTGCATCGCCTGCCAGAACGGCGACATGAAGCCTACGATGCCCCGTTTACATTGGCCAAACGACTCGCGGATGCCAAAGTCCGATTCTGTATTGCCGGCAACCAAGATGGCTCGAATGTACGGAATCTTCCCTATCACGCAGCCACGGCTTCTGCCTATGGCCTGACGGATGATCAGGCTCTAAAGTCCATCACCTTGTTCCCCGCGCAAGTGTTTGGTGTTGCTGATCAGATTGGATCGATTGAGCCTGGGAAGCGAGCGAGCCTGATCGTCGTCGAAGGGGATCTACTCGAGGCAACCTCCAAGATCACCGCAGCGTATCTGAACGGCAGCCTGGTGGATCTTAACGATCGACACAAGCAGTTGTGGTCCAAATACCAAGAGAAATACAGACGACAGGAGAAAAAATAGACGCGATTCATCTCGTTTTATTGATGAAGCTTCGGTTCCCTAATGAATAGGAGCGCGATACGCCCTCTCTGGTGTGAACTGCGTGAATTGGTGTAAACGGTTCTCTAAATCTTGCCACGAATGGTGACTCTTTGCGAGAACGTTGCAAGAGCAATTCGCCAGCGTTTTGGGCGGTTATTCGATTCTGAATTCCTACTGCCCAACGTCGTTTGCTGTTTGGCGGAGAGAGGTCGCAGTTTTGTTAAGTGCGCTAACCAAAAAGGCGTGACTCTACAATCGGGGGGGATTTCGCACTTTTTTTCAACGGTATCTTTGCAAAACATCGATCAAAGCCCTGGAAGTTCGTACAACCCAACGATATGTTGCTAGGTAGATGACGAATCCTCGACGTTTTCATTCATAGGGGTATTCGGAACAACTGGACAAGCGAGTTGTTTAGCGAACGTAGCTGCAACGACGTCATCTTGAGAAATTCTGGTTGCGTACATCAAACATTCCATAACCCTCCTCAAGTTATTCCAAGAGTGCGTTGGCAATTGCAATGCACCACGGATTTTCGAGTTGAACGTTGGGCATCCACTCAACATCACGACGTATTTCGAGAAGCAGCTGCGGACTTAGCTTAGTAATGTTGATTTAACCGTGGGGGCATCACAATCTGTCTGGAGAAATGAAAGAGAATGGCTAAAAAGAAAGCCGCTACCAAGTCGACTGGCCCCAAACCTGCACGAAAAAAGCGAACCGTCAACAAGAGCGCTGAGATCCGAGCGCATCACGCTGAGCATCCTGACGCGAGTCCTGCTGCGGTCGTCGATGCCCTCGGAGCACGCGGAATCACGGTCACCGCGCAACAAGTCAGCCAGGTCAAATGGGCTGCGAGGTCCAAGCCCGGCGGTCCCAAGAAGAAGGCTCGTCGCGGTCGTCCCCCAGGTTCCACCAAGGCCAAAGCCGCTGCTGCCGGCAAGAGTACGGCAGGCGACTCGAGTGCTTACGATTCGCTGCTAGCCGCCAAGGCACTTGCTGACAAGCTCGGCAGCGTGGACGCTGCCCGCAAGGCCCTCGATCGTCTTGCCAATCTGCAGAAGAAATAACCATCTGCTAAGAATATCTGGCTGCCTGCGCCGTTTTGGCGCTCGATGGTCTTACTGCACAAGCCTGGCTTTCCTTGTGGAAGCCGGGCTTGTTGCTTGTTTGATCCCTGCGATGTTGAACAGTTGTCCCAACTGTTCGGGAGCGAAGAAGGCGTTCGTAGTCGTCTCACGAAATGTAGCGGATTCCGGCTTTTTCGGAGGCGAATAAGGCGGTTCGGTGTATCGGCAGGTGAACAGTTGAGACAACTGTTCTACATTGAACGAAAGAACGCGCTGCGTCGCGATGACTACCGTGTCATCCTCGCGAAATGTAGCGGATTCCGGCTTTTTCGGAGGAATAAGGCGGTTCGGTGCATCTGCAGGTGAACAGTTGAGACAACTGTTCTACATTGAAGGAAAAGAACTCAATGGCAACCGTCATCTCACGAAATGTAGCGGATTCCGGCTTGCTCGGAGGCGAATAAGGCGGTTCGGTGTATCTGCAGGTGAACAGTTGAGACAACTGTTCTACATTGATTGTTATGGTGCCAGCAACAATCGTCCTGGAGATTCCAAGTACCCGATCACTTCGTTGAGGAATCGGGCGGCAGTCGCTCCGTCCACCAGGCGGTGGTCGTACGACAGGCTGAGCGGCATCATCAAGCGAATCTCAACCGTGTCTTTCACCACCACCGGCAATTTGCGACTGCGGCCAACCAGCAAAATGGCCACTTCGGGATGGTTGATGATGGGGGTTGAGTACGTTCCCCCAATCGCTCCCAAGTTGCTGATGGTGAACGTGCCGCCGCGGATATCGTCCAAGGCGAAACGGCCACTTCGGGCACTCTCAGACATACCAATCAGCTGCTTGGCAATTTGAGGAATGCTGAGCTGATCGACATCCCGCATGACCGGCACGACCAAACCACGGTCGGTGTCGACGGCAACGCCGAGATTCACGTACTGCTTATAAATGATCTCATTCGCTTCCAGGTCGAGCGAAGCATTGATCGCCTCGTGCTGACGGAGCGCCAGCGCGATGGATTTCATCAGGAACGACATCATGGTGAGCTTCACGTCGCCAACGTAATCCGCCATGCTCCCTTTGCGGATGCGTTCTAACTCGGTGATGTCCGCATCATCAAAATTGGTGACGTGAGGAATCGTGGAGCCGCTGTAGGCCATGTTCTTGGCAATCGTGGCCCGGATCTTGCTCAAACGCTCGACGCGAACCGGCCCCCATTTGTCCTCACCGGTCGGATCGGTCGCTGGTTCGGATTTGCCGCCTGCCGGAGGCATGGAAATGGTGGACGGTTCGGCTGGGGCCGATCGCGAGGACGAGCCCCCAATCCGCGAGCGGACCGCTTTTTTGACATCTTCCTTGGTGATCCGGCCCCCGGGGCCGCTGCCGGATACGGTGTTGAGGTCAACTCCTAACTCGCGGGCGTAACGCCGGGTGTCAGGACTGGCAGGTGGGGGAAGCGTATCGTTGGATCGGTCAGCCACCACCGGACTGCGGGCGGTCCGTTCTGCCGCTCCTGCTTCGGTTTGAGCAGGTGCCTTCTCTTCAGACTGCGGTTCTTCTTCGGCTTCGTCTTCCTTAGCCTCTTCCGCTGGCTCAGCTTGCTTCGACTCGGTTTCCTGCTTCGGGGCATCCTTCTCCTGTTTAGCTTCTTCGGACTTCGACGCAGCGGGGGGTTCGCTGGAAGCTGCCTCGCCAGACTCGCTCCCCTCGGCGGATTCCAACTGGAGAATGGGAGTCCCGATCGGTACGGTGTCTCCCTTCTTCACGTAAATCTTGAGGACCTTGCCGGCGCTGGTGGAGGGAACTGGCATCACGGCCTTATCCGTTTCGACTTCCAAGACCTCCTGATCGACGGCGATCACGTCCCCTTCAGCAACAAGGATTTCGATCACATCGCCAGATTCGATGTTCTCGCCCAGATCCTGCAGTGGTAAGTCGAATGGCATAGGTCGTTCTTTCCAAACGAAAGTGGTAAGCAGTCCGGCCAAATCGCGGACCTTGTTCCCTGAGTAGAACGCAGCCGTCCGGCAGGCTGACTACAGTTTAGCCGTAAACGTTACGGGGAAAAGGTCCCGTGCCCCGTCAACGCTTGAAACTCGGGTTGAGATTGACGTAAGGTCAAGCCATTGGCAGACAAGCTGCCAATGGCACCCCAAATTTTCAGGTGTGATCGTGCACTAGGCAGTCATCGGGGGGATCTTCTCAGGGTCGATCTCCAAGTCTTGAATCGCCTGAGCAACCACTTGGGGTTCGA
>CALOEH010000180.1:0-16175 GCA_942492195.1 uncultured Planctomycetia bacterium
CTGCGTCGCCGGTTTGAGACCATCATCGAAGAGGTCACCGAGTCTCGCGACATGCTGCGTGAAGTTCAGTTTGTCGCAGATGCACCGAGCGAGACCGAGACGGAAGAGCCTGGCGATGCCACCGCTCCTGGTGAAGAAGCACCGCTGCCTGAGTCTGCAGAATCACTGCTGGGCAAGGCCTCGATCTATGTGCAGCGGGCACAGCAGAATAGTGCCAAGAACGCCTTGGAGGTTTTGGGCGTGGCGAGCGGAGTGGATGATATTCGTGAAGAACTCGTCAACAACCGGATGTACACCGAAGAACTCAACGAGCGACTCCAGAACGGGATTGCGGACCCGCTCAAGAATGTCGCCAATGTGATGTTCAAGGACTTGGACGAGCAGCTGGATTACATGCACGCCCAATTGACCAACCCTGACACTCGCGAAGGTGCCTTGCAGAACTCAGAGAAGAAGATGGATGAGATCCTGGTCGAAATGGATCTTATTCTCGAAGCGCGGGATGTTGGAGCTGGAAACCCTGAACGAACTGATTGTACTGATGGTGGCGATCATCGAATCGTAAGAAGACATTACCGAACAAATGAAGCAGCCGAACGGAAGCGGCAATTACTTGAACAGTTGCGAGGGCTGGACTGAGCCGTCGCGGTTTCGCACAACGTCATTTCCCCTCTCGAAGCGTAAGGAGCAGCCATGTTCGTGTCCCCACGTTCGCTGTTGCGGATGGAACTCTTTTCCGGACTCTCTTTAGGCGTACTCTGTTTTGGCGTACTCTGTGTAGCCCCCCTCTGGGTTGCCAGCGCGGCAGTCCATGCCCAGGAAGAGCCTGCTGCTTCGCCCGGTGCTGACGAGGTGAAACCCATTGATCGGATCCTGCAAACGCAGGAGAAGATTGGAGGACAGTTCGTCGATTTCGAACGCAAACTGCTGCAGTTAATCGAACTGACTGCCAAGACCGATCCACGTCGGGCAGAAGTGCTCCGTCAGGCATTCACCGAAGGTAAAGAAGGTGAACCGTGCTGTCAATGTCGTGTGTAGTCTCGAGGTGTATGTACTGTCGGCTGCTACTGGTGTGGTAAAGAAGGTGAACCGTGCTGTCAATGTCGTGTGTAGTCTCGAGGTGTATGTACTGTCGGCTGCTACTGGTGTGGTAAAGAAGGTGAACCGTGCTGTCAATGTCGTGTGTAGTCTCGAGGTGTATGTACTGTCGGCTGCTACTGGTGTGGTAAAGAAGGTGAACCGTGCCAAGTGTGCTAACCAACAAGGCAAGATCGCCGACGAGACCAAGAACCTGGGCGATGACATCGGCAAGAACGGCGACGGCAAAGAAGGTAAGCAGGGTGAAGGTAAAGAAGGTGAAGGTAAGCAGGGCGAAGGCAAAGCAAGGAAGGGGAAGGCAAGCAGGGCGAAGGTAAAGAAGGTGAAGGCAAGCAAGGGATAAGAGGAAGAGGGGGGTAAGAGGGGTAAGAGGGGAGGGGGAGGGGGTAGAGGGGGGTAGAGGTGTAGAGAAATAGGGGGGGGGTGAAGGCGCGAGGTGAAGGTACAGACAAGAAGGGAAGGTAAGCAGGGCGAAGGTAAAGAAGGGGGGGAAGGGAAGCAAGGAGAAGGACAACAAGGCGAGGGAAAGGCGAAGAAAAGGAGGCGAAGGTGAAGGAGGGGAGCAGGAGCAGGGTGAACAAGGCGAACAAGACAACGTCCAAAAACGGATCCAAGCTGCCCAGCAGAAGATGAAGGACGCCCAGCAGAAACTGGAGAAGGCCGAGCGCGAAGGTGCAGTTGAAGATCAAGAAGAAGCGATTCGCGAATTGGAACTCGCCAAGCGAGAACTCGAAGAGATTCTCCGGCAACTTCGCGAAGAAGAGATCGAGCGGATGCTCGCTCAGCTAGAAGCCCGCTTCAAGGCGATGCTCGAAATGCAATTGCTGGTTTACGAAGGCACTTTGCGTTTGGACAACATTCCTGAGGATCAACGCGACCGCAACGACGAAATCGAAGCCGGTCGGCTCAGTCGCAAAGAGTCTCAGATTGTGATCGAAGCGGACAAGGCTTTGACACTGCTCAGGGAAGAAGGGACCGCCGTCGCCATGCACGAAGCGGTCCTCCAGGCACGTGAGGACATGGCCCAAGTGGTGCTGCGTCTGTCTCAGGCCAAAGTCGCAGTGATCACCCAAGGGCTCGAAGAGGATATTATTCAAGCCTTGGAAGAGATGATTGCCGCCGTGCAAAAAGCCCAACAGGACATGGAACAGAAGCAGCAGCAAGGCAAGCCGCAGCAGGGGCAACCCCAGGAGCCGCCGCTGATTGACGACCTGGCCGAGCTCAAGATGCTCCGTTCATTACAAATGAGGGTTAACCGCCGTACCGATCGATATGGTAATCTGATTGGTGAGGGAGATGAGGTAGGGCAGGCCACCGAAGTGGACCTGGTGGAAGCTCTCGAACAACTTTCGCGGCGCGAACAACGGATTTTCCAAGCAACCCGAGACATTGTCACCGGACGCAACAAATAGGAGATGCGGCCCATGAAACGTCTATACCCCATGATTGCGGTTGCGGCCAGTGTGCTGCTCTTAACCACGACGGCGACCGCCCAGGATGATGCGTTCAGCAAAGAGGCCAGCATTGCCCCTCCCAGCACTGAGCAAGTGCGTGGGGATGTGGAGAAATTGCTGAAAAAACTCAACGTCAAACAGGACCTGCAAGTCAAGGTTGCCGAGCTTTGGAAAGAGGTGCCGGATCAAGCCTCGGGTGCGGTTCTCTCAGCACGGCTAAGCGAAACCCTGGCGCTGGTCCACCCCGAAGCCAAGCAAGTGATTGACCAATGCCGCAAGGCCCGCGAAGGGTTCGTTCCCCCGGACTTTGCCTGGTTGCTGGAGACAACGCAACCAGAGATGTTGACCCACCAGTTGCGGTTGGAGTTTGGGCGTTGGTTGGTGCAAGAACGATATTTCGACGAAGGAAAAGTCTATCTGGATGGGCTGGAAACTCAGCAAGTGGTCGACCCGGCCACGCTGCTGTTCTTCCAAGCCGTGGCCTATCATCGTTTGCTGGACGTGGACAAAGGTCTCAAGTCCGTGAAGACGCTGCTCGAAGATGTGGCCGGTGCTCCGGTTCGATACATCACGGTCGGGACACTGATGCTCGAAGACCTCAAGGCCTTCAAAGAAGATTCGCTGGACCATATTGCCCGGCAAATGGATGACGTGCAGCGTCGTCTCGAGTTGGCCAGAGCCGGCAAGCGAGTTCGCACGGTCGAAAAAGAGATTGTGGACCGGCTGGATAAGATCATCGAAGAGATTGAGAAACAGCAACAGCAGCAGCAACAACAACAGCAGCAAGCGGGCGGAGGTTCAACGCCCTCGTCTCCCATGCAAGACAGCCAGATCGGTGGAGCCACAGGGCCTGGTCAAGTGGACCCCAATCCGATCGGGAATCGTAGCGGTTGGGGAGGACTTCCTCCCAAAGAGCGCGAGAAGGCACTGCAGGGAATCAGCAAAGACTTCCCCTCGCACTACCGGGACGTGATCGAACAGTACTTCCGCAAATTGGCCAGCGAGTCCAACGACTAGTGCCCCATCAACGCTTGAAACTCGGGTTGAGATTGACGCAAAGTCAATTCGCCGTGGTTTCAGCTGACGGTGCACTCGACCGGGAGTTTGATGAGTAACGATTGAGAGCCTGCCGTATCAGGACGGTTCTCGGACTTAAAAGGAAGAAGAGTTACCATGTGGGCTTTAGTTTCATTGGCTGTAGGTGCATCGCTGCTGGCCGCTTCGCCAGACGTCAAGCTGCGCACCTTGGACGGCCAAATGCATACCGGACGCCTGACGGCACTTGCAGCGGATCAGGTCACGCTGGAGACCCCCAGCGGCACCGAGCAGTTTCCCGCCGAACAAGTGATTGGTGTCGAGCCCGCTACGGCTCCCACCGGTAAGCCCAAGCCCGCCGAGGCCTGGGTCCAACTGATCGATGGTTCAGCGCTCACTTTGAAAGACGCCCTGGTTCAGGATCAGGCGACCTTCAAACTACTGGATGGTTCGGAGGTCACCTGCGCGGCCAAGTCGGTGGCGTTCGTTCGTCTCAAAGAGCAGGACGCCAAGATTGCCAGCCAGTGGGCCGAGATTCTCAAAGCGGAACCTGCCGGAGATTTGCTCGTCGTTCGCAAGGGAGAATCCATCGACTACCTGGAAGGGGTGGTCAAGGAAGTGGGCGCTGAGAGTGCCATTTTCGTGTTGGATGGCATGGATGTGCCTGTCAACCGGACTCGGGTCGAAGGGGTCATCTTCTTTCGGCCCAACCGGAGGAATCTTCCCCGGACGTTGGTCTTGTTGGACGATGCTCAGCTTGGCCGTCTCGAAGTGAGTGGTATCCAGCTCAACGAGGCGGGACAACTCGAAATCGAAACGCCCGCCGGATTGAAGCTCACCCGAGGCTGGGATCAAATTCGCAAGCTCGATTTCTCGCTCGGCAAGTTACAATATCTAGGAGACCCACGTGGGGTTGGTGACTTGATTCCCGAGTCATCGGCTTGGATTCCCTACTTCGGCCGAGGTCGTGAGAGCGAACAGATCCTGTTTCGCCCTCGTGCCAACCGGGGTTTCAAAGCGGGAGACCCACTGCGGTTGGATGGTGAGAGTTACGCCCGCGGCCTGTGGATTCATAGTCGTACGGAATTGGTATACCGCCTGCGAGGGCAGTATCGGCGTCTCGTAACGATTGCAGGAATTGACGACACGATGCGTGGCAAAGGAGGCCATGTGCATTTAGTCATCACCGGTGACGACAAGACACTCCTGGAAAAAGACATCAGCGATCAGGACGAACCGCTGGATCTGGATCTGGACGTTGAAGGAATCAATCGACTGACCATCCTGGTTGATTTCGGAGAAAACAGCGATATCGCAGACCACCTGGTTCTCTGTGAGGCGAGAGTCATCAAATGACACGGATCTTCAGCACACTCCTAGCGTTGTCCCTGCTCGCCGGTTCACTTAACGGTTCACTCAATGGTGCCGAGGTGGATCCGCAGGTTCTCAAGGCGCAGCAGCAGCGCGCTGATGTTCTGGCCAAGGCCAGGGCCAGCACGGTCGCCATTTTCGCCAAAGGAGGACGGGGCGGTGGTTCCGGAGTCGTGATTTCTCCTGACGGGTTTGCTTTGACCAACTTCCACGTCACCAACGGTTCGGGGGCGGGGATGAAAGTCGGCATGGCCGACGGCAAGATTTACGATGCGGTGATCGTAGGCATCGATCCCACCGGCGACGTCGCCTTGATCAAGTTGCTGGGCCGGGATGATTTTCCCCCCGCCGTGATTGCCAATAGCGACGACGTGCGCGTAGGGGACTGGGTTTACGCCATCGGCAACCCATTCCTACTGGCGACCGATTTCATGCCGACGGTGACCTACGGCATTGTCTCCGGCGTGAGACGGTATCAGTATCCAGCTGGAACCATTCTCGAATACACCGACTGCATCCAGACGGACGCTTCTATCAACCCAGGCAACTCCGGCGGTCCGTTGTTCAATTCCGACGGCGAATTGATTGGAATCAATGGTCGTGGTTCGTTTGAGAAACGTGGACGCGTGAACGTAGGGGTTGGTTACGCCATCAGTATCAACCAAACGCAAAACTTCCTCGGGTATCTCAAGAGCGGACGGATTGTCGACCACGCCACGTTGGGTGCCACGGTCGGTACTGATGACCAAGACAATGTCATCGTCCGCAATGTGTTGCAGCGGTCCGATGCCTATCGTCGCGGGATCCGCTACGGCGACAAGATTACCCATTTCGGCGGGCGTCCGATTCGCACTGCCAATGGTTTCAAGAATGTCTTAGGCATCTTCCCCAAAGGCTGGAAAGTCCCCATGACGTTCGTTCGGGGGAGAGACTTCTTCGATGTCAACGTCCGTCTGATGGGCGTGCACGCCGAAGGGGAATTGGCAGCCAAGGCCAAAGGCCGCCCGGTTGAACCGGGACCCAAACCAGAAAAGCCTGGCGAACCTGACGAAGATGGAGATAACGAAGAAGGCGATGATGAAGAAGGGGACGACAAGGACAAACCGAAGTTGCCGCCAGGACACCCCGGAACCAAGCAAGCTCCGCTTCCTAAGATCGTGAAGGACTCGTACGAAGCCCGGGCCGGTTACATGAATTACTACTTCAACCGGATCGCTCAAGAACGCCTTTGGAAGGGAGTCAGTGCCGGGGAGACTATGCTGCGGCCAAGGGAGCCTGGACATTGACCGGTGAGTCTCAGGCAGGGGGCGCCAAGTTCATTCTTACCGATGACATGGTCGAAGCCGAACTTCCTGGCGGTCGCGCTCGACTGCCAATCACTGATGATTTGACCACCGCCCTGGAGCCTGCCGGAAGTGGCGGACTGCTGGCAGCACTGAATCTTTGGCGGCGATTCTTACAGCAAGGAATCTCCAATTTCGGCGGCATTTACTACTTGGGCACTTCTCCCATTGTCCCTGGCGAGGCGCTGCACGATGTCTTGGTCGGCTTGCACTCAGGTGTCGAAACCCGCTTCTACTTCCATCCCGAAACAGGGTACCTGGCCTTGATCGAAACGTACCCTCACGGTGCCACTGACCCCTGCGAGCTACACTTGGATGACTATGCAGAAGCTGACGGAAGACTGGTGCCACGTCAGATCACGGTCCGATACGGCGACGGCATCTACGACATGTTCAAATTCAACGAAGTGAAACTCTCCAATACCCCCACTGAAGTCGAGGCCCCTTGACGCCCAGGGACTGATTCCTGAGCAATGTGTGCCCTGCCTTCACCGAGTGAAAACGCTATGCCCCATTCCCTATCCAACCTCTCCCGCCCTTGGGCTCGCTTATCGATCGTGGGCGTCGTCTGCTGCCTGATGGTCGCTCTCGCAACTCCGCGCGCTGCCGAGGCTGGGCCAGGTTTGGTGGAAGTGATCGAACAGGTCCAGCCCAAGATGGTCAAGATCTACGGAGCCGGCGGCTTCAAAGGTCTGGAGCCGTACCAGAGTGGTTTTCTGATCTCGGCGGAAGGACATATTCTGACCGTCTGGAGTTACGTGCTGGATACGGACTTCATTACCGTCACGCTGAATAACGGTCGCCGGTTCGACGCCAAACTGCTCGGTGCCGATCCTACTTTGGAACTTGCCGTGCTCAAGGTAGATGCCACGGAATTGCCGCATTTTGACCTCAGCGCCGCCGTGGTGGCAGATCCTGGGGCCATGGTTCTGGCCTTTAGCAACTTGTACAAAGTCGCCTACGGTAGTGAGGACGTGAGCGTGCAGCATGGGTATGTTTCGGTAAAGTCCCGCTTGGAAGCCCGGCGCGGCGTGTACGAAACCCCCTACAGCGGCGAAGCCTACATTCTGGATGCCATGACCAACAATCCTGGTGCCGCGGGTGGGGCACTTGTCAACCGCACCGGGCAACTGCTCGGGATGCTTGGCAAAGAACTTCGCAACACCAGCACCAACACCTGGCTCAATTATTCGATCCCCGCCGCCCAGTTGCAGCCGACCGTCACCGAGATCATTGCCGGCAAGTTTATCCAGCGAAGTCCCGAAGACGATCCCTCCAAGATCAGACCAGAGAATGCCATGGCCTTGGACCTGCTGGGGATTGTGCTGGTGCCTGACGTGCTGGAGCGGACACCTCCGTTCGTAGACAGCGTTCGGCCTGGCTCGGCCGCGAGTGCCCAAGGGGTTCAGCCAGATGACCTGGTGCTGTTCGTCAACAACCAGCGGCTGATTCAATCGTGCAAAGCGCTGCGCGAAGAGTTGGGCTACATTGATCGCGATGACTCGGTTCGCATTACGGTCATGCGCGATCAAGAATTGTTGGAATTCGAACTGAGCGCTCCGTAAACCAACGCGCGAAGGTTGCCGCGGCTTGGGATGAGCCGTGTGGACGAAGCATCACTCCCAACGCCCATTTTATCAGATACCAGTTTCTACGAGGCAATCCTGGCATGAGTGGTCTGTGCAACTTCTACGGGGCGTTCGCCGCGATCGCCGTTCTCATCGCTGCCCCGGTTGCCATGGCGGATGACCAGGACACTGCCGCGCTCGAGGAAGCTGCATTCCATCAGGCGATTGAAGCAGTCAAACCGAGTGTGATGCGGATCGAAACCATCGGTGGGTTGCAAAAGGTAGGCGAGATGCTCGTCGGCACCGGACCAACCACAGGCTTGGCAATTTCCGCTGACGGCTACATCATTTCCAGCGCGTTCAATTTCGTGCAGAAGCCCGCTTCGATTCTGGTCGCCATGCCGGACGGCACACGCAAGCCGGCCCAATTGGTCTCAACCGATCATAGCCGGATGCTGGTGTTGTTGAAGATTGAGACCGATGAGCCACTGACCGTCCCCAAGGCAACTCCTAAAAAAGAAATGCTGGTAGGACATTGGGCAATTGCCGTGGGCCGTACCTTCGAGGCAGATCACCTCAATCGCTCCATAGGCATCATCAGTGCCTTGGATCGGGTCTGGGGTCGGGCGATCCAGACGGATGCCAAGGTTTCGCCGACCAATTACGGCGGTCCGCTGGTCGATATCCATGGACGCGTGCTGGGGGTCTTGGTTCCGCTCTCACCGCAACAATCGTCCAAAGTGGGGGGCGTCGAGTGGTACGATTCTGGTATCGGCTTCGCCATTCCGCTCGAAGACGTCATGAAAGCCTTTGATCGACTGAAAAAAGAAGACCTGCACCCCGGCATGATGGGCATCGCGCTCAAAGCGGGGCATCTGTTCGCAGATCCTGCCGAAATTGGCGTCGTTCGAGCCAACTCCCCTGCGTACGAAGCGGGGTTCAAGGCCGGCGACATCATCGTCAAGATTGGTTCGGCCCCCATCACTCGACAGTCGCAGGTGAAAGAGCAAATCGGCAAGCACTACGCCGGAGACACCGTCCATGTAGTCGCCACCCGCGAAGGCAAGAACATCGAAGGCGATCTCAAACTCGTCGCCGAACTCCAACCCTACGAGCGTCCCTTCCTCGGCGTGCTGCCACTTCGCGTTGCGTCCCAAGAGGACGCTGATGCGGACAAAGACAAACAGCCCGCCGCAGGGGTCCCCGTCCGGTTCGTCTATCCCGAGAGTGGTGCCGAAAAGGCAGGCTTGCTGCCAGCTGACATCATTACCCACGTGGCGGGCAAACAGGTCGATGGTATCGAGTCGCTCAGGGCGATTGTTGCCGATCAAAAATCAGATCAGCCGATCAGGCTGCAAGCACTTCGCAACGGTAAGAAACAAGACTTCGAAGTCACCTCAGGCACCCAGCAAGAGGAGATGCCTGGGAAACTTCCCCCCTCGCGCGAAGACCGTAAACCGTACGTGGGGGCTCAGCCGCCGGTCGGTCGTCAACCACTGGCCGTGGCGGAGTTCAAGAACGACTGCCTGCTGCTTGTTCCAGAGAGTTATGATCCAGCGGTCTCCTACGGACTCGCCATCTGGATGGATCAACCGGGGGCACTCGATACCGACGAAGCGAAGAGCGAACTCTTGGAAAAGTGGAAACCACTGTGTGAGCAGCATGACTTGATTCTCATGGTGCCGCAGCCAGGCAACGCTCAGCGTTGGGTGCCAGCTGAAGAAATCCCCTTCATCAGCAAAGCCATCGAAAGCGTACGCGAAGACTACAATCTGGACTCCAACCGAATTGTCGCCTTAGGGGCAGGAGCAGGCGGTGCCATGGCCTACGCTTTAGCATTTGCCGAACGCGAGGTCCTGCGCGGCGTGGTTGCCATCGACGCTCCCGTGGCGGGCCGGCCTCCGGAACACGACCCGATTCACTCTCTGTTCTTCCTCTCGGCGAATAGCGAGAAGAAGGCCGAGCGGGGAGCGAAGGGAATCGAGCGGCTCCGCACGCTCAAGTACCCCGTCACCGAGTTGCAACTCGAAGAAGGCTCGGATCGCCTCTCCAACAAGCAACTCAGCGACGTACTCCGCTGGGTCGATACGTTCGACCGCTTCTAGTGTAGAGCAGTTGTCTCAACTGTTCACGTCCGTGCTTTCAGATGCACCCGAAACGTGGTTCTTGATTCTCCACCGATTGGAACAACTGCCGCGCGCAGGCAACAGCCCCGCTGCATTGCGCGAGGTGGCACGGTTCTCACCACGATGGAGCGAGATGGCTCTTTCCCGTTCCTTCGCACTTGTCAGGTTCCACCCTCAAACTGTGTCTGCGGTTTGATTACAATGGTCGAGAGACGAATGTGGAAATTGTTTGCCATCACTTCTCCGCTACAATTTCCATTTTGAATCCAATCGCATGACCAGCGCCACACAAAACCATGGGAAGAAGATGAAGCTCAAACCGCCCACCATGTCGAAGTGCCAGTTGTCTCTGTTGATTCTCGTTTGTGTCGTTGCCGCCATGTGGGCACCATCGGCGCGTGCCGCTGAGCCGTTCGGCTTCGAACCAAACGATGTTGTGGCGATCTACGGCAATGGTCTCGCGGACCGGATGCAGCACGATCCCTGGGTGGAGACTGTTCTGCAGAGTCAGCTGCAAGGCTTGAACGTCAGCTTCCGCAATATGAGCTTCTCGGGAGACATGGTCAACAAACGCCCTCGCAACCAGGGCTTCACCAACGACGCAGAGTACCTGCAGCATGTCGGGCCGGATGTCGTGTTCATCTGCTACGGCTACAACGAATCGTTCGCCGGCCCTGACGGCGCGGATGCCTATGCGGGTGAGTTGGTGAAACTGGTTGAGCAGTATCGTGCGCTGCGGAAAGAGAAAGGCGTGGATGCTCGGTTTGTGTTGTTCAGTCCCATCGCCTTCGAAAACACCGGCGACCGCAACCTTCCGGGCGGGACTCAGATCAATGCCAACCTGGCAGCGTATACCGAAGCCACGCGGAGAGCCGCGGCGGAAACGGGCGCGACGTTTGTCGACCTCTTCACGCCGACCCTTCAATTGTTTCAAGCCAGTTCCGAGCGGTACACGATCAACGGCATCCACCTCAATGCGAACGGGTATCGAAGGCTCGCAGATATCATCTCCACCACGTTGCTCGGCAAGAGTGTTTCGGTCGACGAAAACATTGCCGACCTTTACGCAGCGGTCCAAGACAAGAACTGGCATTGGCACAACCGCTACCGCGCGACCGACGGCAACGACATCTGGGGCGGTCGATCGACGCTGACTTTTGTTGACCGTCAAAGCAACGCCGACGTCTTGAAGCACGAACTGGTCATGCTGGACGTGATGACCGCCAATCGCGACAAGGCGATTTGGGCGGCGGCCGAGGGCGAGTCGTACAAGGTCGACGACGGCAACGTCCCGCCGCCGGTGAAAGTGATCTCCAACGTCGGTGGCGGCAGCAAGAGTTCCAATGCTGAGAAGGAAGGCAGCGTTGACTATCTCAGCCCCGAAGAAAGCATCGCGAAGATCAAGGTGCCCGACGGCTACGAACTGAACGTCTTCGCCTCGGAAGTGCAGTTTCCTGACCTGGCCAACCCTGTCCAGCTGCAGGTCGATGCCAAGGGGCGTCTCTGGGCGGCAAGCTGGAACACGTATCCCAAGTGGGAACCAGGCAAGAAGATGAACGATAGCCTCATGATCTTTGAGGATACCGACAAAGACGGCGTTGCCGACAAGCGAAAGATCTTTGCCCACGTTCACAACCCGCTTGGCTTTGAGTTCTGGGGCGGCGGTGTCCTCGTCACGTCAGGACCGGATCTGCTGTTCCTGAAGGACACCGACGGCGACGACAAGGCCGACGTGCGATTCCCCATCCTGCAGGGGCTGGGAACCTCCGACACGCACCACGCCGCCAACAACCTGGATGTACGGTCCCGATGGCGGCATCTATTGGCAAAGCGGCATCTTTCTGGTTCACAACCACGAGACGCCGTGGAAGCAGAATCTGAACATCGGTGGCTCGGGGATGTATCGTTTCGATCCCCGCACGTTTCGCGATCACTCCGCATGCCGGAAACTCGCCCAACCCGCACGGCACCAGCTTTGACTACTGGGGCTATTGCTACGCCAACGACGGCACGGGAGGCAAGTCGTACCAGGTGCGTCCCGAGGGCAAGGGCTTCAAGATGCACACCCTGCTGACCAAAGAATTCCGCCCGGTCGCGGCGAACGCGATCCTGTCGTCCGAGCCACTTTCCCGAAGACATGCAGCAACGATTTCCTGATCTGCAACACGATCGGTTTCCTGGGCGTCAAGCAGTACGACCTGGATCGCGAAGGCGACGGCAAGAAGCGACAGTTCGGCGAAGTCTGGGGAACGCCCGGGCTTGAGTTGCTCAATAGCGAAGATCGCAACTTTCGTCCCACGGACGCCGTCGTTGGCGAAGACGGCGCGCTGTATGTTTCTGACTGGCACAACGCCATCATCGGTCACATGCAGCACAACATTCGCGATCCCAACCGCGACCACAAGCACGGCCGAATCTTTCGCTTCACGGTGAAGGGCCGGCCGCTGCAAGAGCCGGTCAAGATCCACGGCCAGCCGATCGAGGCGCTGCTGGAGAACCTGAAGCATCCCGTCAACGGCGTGCGCCACCGCACGCGGGTTGAACTGAGCGGCCGCGACTCGAAGGCCGTGATCGCCGCGACTCAAGAAGTGGATGAAAGACTTCGATCCGAACGACGAAGCAGAAGCTCACCATTTGCTCGAAGCCTTGTGGCTGCACCAGCAGCACAATGTGCGCAACGAAGAGCTGTTGAACACGCTGCTTGAATTCGAAGGTGAAGCATGCGGCGGTGGCCGCCAAGACGGTCCAGCACTTCTGGCACAACGTCGATTCCGGAGCCAGCGGATTTGCCGCTCCCGCCGAAATCGAGTTCGGTCAAGTTCGATCCCGCCCAAGCACCTCAGTCCCGAAGACCAGAAAGTCTACAAGCTGGGGGCAGAGGTTTTCAACGCGGAATCGCACTGTGCGACCTGTCACCTGACGCACGGCAAAGGGAACGGCAACGTCTATCCGTCGCTGGTCGGCAGCCCTTGGGTAAACGGCAGCGAAGAACGCCTGATCAAGATGGCCCTGCACGGCATGTGGGGCAAAATCACGGTCAACGGAAAGACCTACGATCCTGCCCGCGGCGTGCCGCCGATGACCGCCTTCCGCACGTTGCTCAAAGACGACGAACTGGCGGCCGTCCTTACGTTCGTGCGCAACACCTGGGATAATCAGGCGTCGCCCATCAGTCCCGAACTGGTCAAGAAAGTTCGCGAGGAGACGATCGACCGCACTACGTTCTGGAAGCCGGATGAGTTGCTGGCCGAGCATCCGCTGGAGGCGGAGCTGGTGCTCAAAGACATTGGCATTGATCCAGAAGGTTTCTCCAACAAGGAACTGGAAGACGAACTGCTCAGTGCCACGCCGGCCGAACTTGCCCAAGCGGCGATGCCCAAGGAAATCTCGAGCGCGGTAAGACACTGTTCTACAAATCGGCCGCGGCCTGTTTTGCCTGCCACGATCCTCCGTCGGGGGCAATTCGTCTTGGCCCGGATCTGACCAAGGTCAAAGACCGTCCTCAAGCACGAGGAGTTGGTCGATTCGGTCCTGCGTCCGTCGAAGCTGATCGACAAGGCCTTTGCCAGGTGAACGTGGTCACCGTTGAAGGCAAGCAGTACACCGGGGTTCGAATCTCAGAAACCGAGAGTGAGATCATTTTGAGAAACCTGGCCCAGCCAGAACCCATCAAGATCAAGCGCGAAGACATCGACGAAGTCTTCGACTCCCGAACGTCGCTGATGCCTGCCAACCTGACCAGGCAGTTGAAGAGTCGGGAAGAGTTCAACGACCTGATGAAGTACATCTTCGAGATCAGGAAGCGCTGAGCGTTGAGATCGACTGCACGGTTCCGTCGCCATGCGGGGCCTCGCGCGCGGGCCGCTCCGGGTTCAAGCTCGGGTCGGAAGTTTGTCCCGTCTTGAGCAAAACGCGGTTTTTCTCGCGAATTGCTTGACTTTCGCCGGCGCGACTCAAATACTCATCTTCTTGCGAGGGAGTTTGTTTTCGACAAGGCGTGTTGACGCCAACGAGTGGATTCATTCGGAAACTTATCTCTTCGTGGTTCTGCGCATGAGGCGCAGCATGTCCTTCAACCGCTGGTGCCATGGCTGGAACGATGGCACCGCTCGCAAATCGTGAAGAACCCGCTGACAGCAGCGAGTGCGTCCATCAATCTGATCTTCTGATCTGACAGAGCAGTTCGACACTGGTCTTTTGGGCATTCGACGTAAGGAGCATGAGCCGTGCCTGAATCGGTTTTGGAAGCAATTAAATCCGGCCAATGGGACTTCGAGCCTTCGGAAATGGAGAGTGAAGCATTCGATTCAACCAATGCCCTGCCGGGCTCAGCTGAAAAATTGGCGATCTTGGCCAACCGGATCCGTAGCGGCCTTCCTCTTTGGCACCCTTCGGACCGGCGCGACTGCGAGGAACTCCAGGAGGTTTCTTTCTAACCACTCAGCGACGATCGAAGAGTTAGCGATGGGTGTTGGCACGAGCCCATTCGGTGCTTACGCGTACACCGGCAACAAGAACCGTTTCTCGAAGTTGAGCCCTGGCCGGTCTCCTTCCACATGCAGCAACCAGTAGCGGGGCTTCATGGCGGACAACTCCGAGCTCCACTCTGGGGTGCTTGGTAGTTGGAACTGCACGGAAATCTCGCTCCCGCCCAAGTTGGAGATTGAAGACACGTCCAGTTCCTGCCCTGCCGAGTACAACGCCCTGGCCACACATCGGGTGGTCTGTTTGTTGCCATGCCCGGTGGTGATGGTTTCTTCTTGGACGCAGAACAAGGTAGCGTGAAGGTCTCGGAGGTCCTCCAGGCGGCCAGCCGACTTCAGCGTGAGTTCGGCAGTTTCGCCCAATCGCATTGGGAACTGCGTGTACTGCACCTGGCTGCCACCATGGAACAGGTCTCGAGCAATCCGCGTCATCATGGTGACGATGCCACACAAGACCAGCAGATCAAAGAAGACCAGTCCGGCCAGAACGAACCAAGGAAACTCCTCCTCGATCGCCAACCAGTGGAAGGGGACCATGATGCACGTGCCGACGAGTAGTCCCACAAGGGCCTTACGGTGCTGCCACCACTGGATGTCCGGTGCACTTTGCGAATTCCAGCGATAATCCCATTGCCAGGGTTCATTGGGATAGAAGGCCTCGCCCCGTCGGGCCTGAGCGATGCGCCAGGAGTCCACCAGACCGAAGAGAAACAGGAACAGGCCCGGGAGACCAAACATGCTGACGCCGATTCCGGTAAACAGCTCTGGCGAGACGTTAGGCCGCTTGCTATCGGTAGGCAGCGGTCCCCAGGCGATGTAGCAAAACCCCACGCTGAGGGCCATCAGCAAGAATCCCACCAGCAAGGCACTCTTGCCACGCATGCCACCCATCAGCGGTTCGAGTGTCGGCGTACGGCGAGCTTTGGATTCTTCAACTCGTTCTCGCGTGTCGTTGCTCAAGATAGGCAGCTCCTAATTCGATTCAAGGGGAAGAAAACAGTGGGATTCGAGGCGACCAATCCGGAAACTAGTCATCACGCTCCGCCGTGATGACAACCGTGGCGGCGGTGCCTGTCATGCTTCGTCGCTGACGCTTCGGGTTGAGATTGAGAAAGCGGTAGCTCAAATTGGTTCGAAGTCCTACGTCGTTAGGCTGTTCGCTTGCGAATCTGTGGTCTTGGGGGAGATTGCATTCCGGCAGGGAAAAAGAGATCTCCGTTGAAACATAACCCCTTTCTCCGACATAATAGCGTAGGTCCGTGAGACCGCAGCAGGAACCAGATCCTGCCAGGCCGCACCATCCCACCTACCCACACATACATACCACCCGCCCACGCCTTGAGTGTTGAAGGATCTGAGATGCACCGACGAACGATTGCCGTTGCGTGGTTCGCCTTGCTGTTTGTGGTAGCTTCGGCTGTTTGGTCCCTGCGTTCAGCCACTCCCCAGGCGGTGGCCGACGAGCATACGGTTAGAACGACTGGTGTTGCCGGCAATGACGTCGATCGTTCGCCAATAATTCAAATGCCAAATATTCAGCGACAGTTAATGCTACACGAGGTGTGATAATTCTTTCAATTGCAGGATCATCTGCAGTATTTAGAAATAGAACACTTCTTTTGAGTGCACCAGATTCTTCAAGACTTCGTCTGAAATATTCTGCTTCACTGTATTGCACACCAATTGCTGCAAATAC
>CALOEH010000181.1:0-19522 GCA_942492195.1 uncultured Planctomycetia bacterium
GGTTACAAGGCGGTGATTCTCGCGGCGGCGACCTTGCCGCAGATCTTTCCAATGTTGATGACTGCGGCCGGCACCATCACCCCGGCCAAAGTGCTGGTGGTGGGTGCGGGAGTAGCGGGCTTGCAGGCCATTGCCACGGCCAGACGATTGGGCGCGGTGGTGAGTGGTTACGACGTTCGCGCAGCCGCCAAAGAACAAGTGTTGAGCCTGGGCGCAAAGTTCGTCGAGTTAAACGTCGGCGAGACAGACGCGGCCGGGGCAGGCGGATACGCCAAAGCCATGGACGAAGAGTTCTATCGCCGACAGCGCGAAGAAATGACTCGTGTGGTTGCCGAACACAACGTGGTGATTACTACCGCGGCCGTGCCTGGCAAGCCAGCTCCTAAGTTGATCAGTGCTGAGATGGTAGCCGCCATGGCTGCCGGTGGCGTGATCGTGGACCTGGCCGCCGAACGGGGAGGCAATTGCGAACTGACCCAGCCGGGCCAAGACGTGGTGGAGCATGGCGTCACGATCATGGGCCCCGTGAATCTTCCTTCTACGGTGCCGACGCATGCCAGCGAAATGTACTCTCGCAATCTGGCCACGTTTTTAGCCCAACTGGTCGCTGAGGGAGAAGTGCGGTTGAATCTCGAGGACGAAGTGATTCGGGAGACCTTGGTGACCAACGACCGGCAGGTTGTGAATCCGCGCGTGCGAGAACTCCTGCCGCAGTTCGCTGAGTCTGAGCGTCCTGAGACTTGATGGCCCAGGGCATGGCAGCACGTTTGAATTACTTCTCACTGAGGTTTGAAGATGGCCGTTGATCTGAACTTTTGGCTTTTGGCGAACGAGGTGGCGGCCGAGTCGCTGACGGGTCGGCCGATCTTGCTGTTGACCATCTTCGTGCTGGCGGTCTTCGTCGGATTCGAGATCATCACCAAGATCCCGCCGACGCTGCACACCCCGCTGATGTCTGGCTCCAACGCAATCTCCGGGATCACGGTGGTGGGGGCTCTGCTTTCTGCCGGAGAAGGGGAACTGGCCATCGCCAAATGGCTGGGATGCCTGGCGGTTGTACTCGCCACCATGAATGTGGTGGGGGGATTCATGGTAACGCATCGCATGCTTGGCATGTTCCGCGGAAAGGGTAAATCGTGACGCCGGTTGTGACCGACATCGCTTATCTGGTAGCGGCGGCCTTGTTCATTCTCGGATTGAAAGGGCTCACCCATCCGCGCACCGCCGTGCGCGGCAACCTGCTGGGTGCCGCGGCCATGCTGTTGGCCGTTGTCGTGGCGCTGCTGGATCAAAAGATCCTGGATTATCGCCTGATTGCCTTGGGGCTGGCGGTGGGCACCATTGCCGGAGCCGTGCTGGCCATCAAGATTCAGATGACCGCCATGCCGCAGCTGGTGGCCTTGTTCAACGGGTTTGGCGGCGCTGCTTCGGTTTTGGTGGCCGGCGCACAGTTGGCTCCTTCGTTGCTGACTGCGACCGACGGCCTCATCGCCACAGCCGCCTCGGGATTGATTGGTGCCGTGACCTTTTCTGGCAGTTTGGTCGCATTCGCCAAATTGCAAGAGTTCAAATGGATGAAAGACATCCGCTTCCCCGGTCAAAAGGCAATCAATGCCGTCCTGTTCGCCTCGAGTCTGCTGCTGGGGGTCTTGTTGGTGCTTCAGCCAGAACATGCGAACTTGTGGTATTGGTTGATGTCCGCAGTCGCGGTGGTGCTGGGGGGGCTGCTGGTCATCTCCATTGGCGGTGCCGACATGCCAGTGGTGATTGCCTTGCTCAACTCGTACTCGGGACTCGCTGCATCTGCCACAGGCTTTGTGCTGGACAACAATGTGTTGATCATTGCCGGATCGCTGGTGGGGGCCTCAGGCTTGATCCTCACGCAGATCATGTGCCATGCCATGAATCGGTCTTTGACGAATGTGCTCTTCGGAACCATGCAGCCCAAGGGAGAAACCCGCGATGGTGACGAGGTGTATGCCACCGTCAAATCGACCTCGGCGGACGAAGTCGCCATGCTGCTGGATGTGGCACAGCGCGTGGTGATCATCCCCGGTTACGGCATGGCGGTGGCACAGGCCCAACATGCGGTTCGCGATCTCACCTTCCTGCTTCAGGAACATGGAGTCAAGGTCGAGTTTGGGATTCATCCGGTGGCGGGGAGAATGCCTGGCCATATGAATGTGCTCCTGGCCGAGGCCGACATTCCTTACGAATTGCTGCACGAAATGGATCGGGTCAATGCCGAAATGGAACAGGTCGACGTAGCCATCGTGCTGGGTGCCAACGATGTGGTCAATCCGGACGCGCGGACCGATCCAGGCAGTCCCATCGCTGGGATGCCGATCATTGACGTTGACAAGGCACGGACGGTGATTGTGATCAAACGAAGCCTGAGCCCTGGGTTCGCAGGTATTCCCAATCCGCTGTTCGCACTCGATAATACGTTGATGCTGTTTGCCGATGGTAAACAGGCAGTCGTCGATATCATCACGGCCATTAACGAGAACAGCTAGCCGCAGGGCCACTCGGCCATGCCCCGGTATTGCCCCTGTTTTCCATATGGCAGCGCTCAACGCAGCGAGGTGACACATGAGCTTCTGGAACCGCAGTCAGGCAGACCGTCCCGTTGTGGATGTTTCGCTCTTGATTGTCCGCGTCATCGTGGGGGTAATCTTCGCCGCCAATGGTGCGCAGAAGTTTGGCCTCATTGGCGAAGGGAGCCTGACGGCAACCGTCGAGATGATGCAGATGGGGCCGTTGGGCTATCTCGTCTGCATCGGCGAACTTTTCGGAGGGCTAGGGCTGATCGTTGGATTCCTCGCCCGATTCTCCGCGGCTTCCAACATCTTGATCATGCTAGGGGCCATCGCCATCGTGCATGGTAAGCATGGGTTTTTTCAGAGCGACAATGGGTTCGAGTACAACCTGGCCCTGATTGGGCTGCTGGTTCCCGTCATGCTGATCGGACCTGGCAAGTACTCGGTGGGCCGGTTCTTGCCGATCTCCAAGTACAAAGTCTTGGAATAGATCGTCTTGGCTGAGCCTGACAAACAAATTGCCGTGGCCGTAGTGGTCCAAGCGGGGCATGTGCTGGTAGGCCGCCGAACGGCAGGTCAGGTACTCGCCGGGATGGACGAATTCCCCGGCGGTAAGGTTGAGCCTGACGAGTTGCCAGAGCGCGCCGTGGTGAGAGAATGCCGGGAAGAAACCGGACTCACGGTGCGCGTGGTCGAACTGCTGGAACAAGTCTCACACACGTACGAACACGGCCGACTGCTGCTGAGTTTTTATCGTTGTGCCTGCGCAGATGAGCCAGACGCTGGCCTGGGCCCAACCCTACCGAAAGCCGAACCGCCGTTTGTTTGGGTTCCCGTGGAAGAACTACCTCGGTTGAACTTTCCTGCCGCCAACGTAGCGGTATTGGAACGATTGCGCACTCAGCGCTGAATTCCATCACCTGGCCGGCGCGTCAATGAGTCAGGGCGCTGGTCAGTTTCTGCAGGACCTGAATCCGGCAGTAGCAGCACCGTGCCAGGACGCAGGTAGTTGAGGTCATCGGTCAAGACGTCGCGATTCATCCGATAGATGGTCGCCCAAAGTTCAGCCTTCCCCAACTCGTATCGGGCAATATCGAACAGCGTATCGCCAGACTCCACCACATACCGCCGACCCCCGCCGTAGTTGCGAGCCGAGACGGTGCTGGTCTGCGGGGTTCCCTCAGGCAAGGTCCGCAGCTTGGGGCAGAGGTTTGGGTAGTATTCACGCAGTTTGGCCACGTCAGGAACTTTCAATTCATCCCCCACTTGCAGCTTGGCCGGGTCAGGGAACCTGTCGCGGTTGTGTTCGTAGACCGCTTTGAAATAGGCACCGTCACGATACACCTTCTTGGCAATGATCCAGTAACTGTCGTTGGGTTCGACGCTGTACTTGCCGGACGCTCCGGCATCGCCAGTCGGCATCTCTTCCAAAGTGGCCTTCGGTGCCGAAGCCTGACGATACACACCGGAGTCCACCGCCGGAGACTGATCCACCGCCGGGGTCACGTTGCTGTCGTACTTGGTGTCCATTCGCCTGGGTTCGCGAAATCGTCCGGTGCTATCGGCAAAGGAGTTCGCTCCTCCGGTAGCATCCGCGGGTGTTGAACTTTGGGCGTAGCCGCCGGCGTACGATGGGTTGCTCACCGGTGTCGTGTTGATCGAACTTGCCGGCTCTCTAGGAGACGCACCGTAGAACGTATCCGCCGATGTCGAAGGACTGGGATAGGCGGCATCGTTGGAACTTGGATACGCGCCGCCAGCGGAGGGAGTCGATGACTGGGCCACTGACGATTGAGCGTAGCCATCGGCGGTTGGCGCACTGCCGCCTGCGTACGAGTTGGCCGTTGGTATCGCCGCGCCGGCAGCGTCACTTCCCACCGCCGGATAAGGATCGGAATAAGCAGGGGTCTCCGCGGTGGCTACCGCAGATCCAGTTGCTGGCAGCGAAGATTGAACAGGATCGTCCGCATACCGACTGGCCGAGCTGCTGCTGGTGTCCGAGTTTGCCGAACTGGCATAGCGATCCGTACCGCTAGAGTAGCGCGAGGCGGGACTCTCACTGACCAACGCTTGCTCGCGGGCGGCGGTGAGTGGATCGATAGCGGTCGACGAATCTGACGCGTATCGGCTGCCGGGGCTCTCACTGCTGCTCTCGGTTGGAGTGGTAGAACGAAGCGTCACCCGACTGGCCGATTCGGTGGCCGGAGTCGTTGCGCTTTCGTACAAATCAACGGCTTTGTCGGCGGCAGGCTCATTCCAGGACGTCGAACTCGTGGTACTCTTCTTCGGCTTGCTTTTCTGCGGAGCCGGCGAGGTACCGGTCGAGCCTGCTTCGTCCAGTTTGGCCAACAGGCTGGAAGTGCCGGGTGATTTAGTCGTTTCGGGTTGCAACTTGTTGGCGGCTTCCAAAGCCTGTTGCTTGGCAACCGTATCGGCTCGCCGCTGCGACTGGATTCGGCGAAACAGCACGGTGCCCATCCCTAACAGCAGGACAGCAAGTGCCAGCACGCCCCATTTGCTTCCTTTACCCATCGTTTCGCTCCTTCTTCCTTTTTGCCTGAGACGCAACGCGCGGTAGCGCGAAGTTGGCTCGGGCGACCTGTGTTAGCTGGTCGCTTGCTCGCTACGGCAAGCGATGCGCAGTTTGGCGCTGCGCGCGCGGGGGTTTTCGTTGATCTCTTGTTCGCTCGCTTGAATTGGGCGGCGCGTCAGCACCTCGTACCGATCATCATCTCGAAATGCCTCTTTCACGCGGCGGTCTTCCAGCGAATGAAAACTGATCACCGCCAGACGGCCACCGGGACGGAGCACGTCAGCGGCCCGACTCAGCACGAGCTCTAGTGATTTCAGTTCTTCGTTCACCGCAATTCGCAATGCTTGAAACGTACGGGTCGCAGGGTTGATCCGGCTTTTAGGACTCTTGGGCACCACGCGGCGGACCACGTCGGCCAGTTGCCGAGCCGATTCGATCGGTCGGGCTGCCACAATGGCCCTGGCAATTCGCCGGCTCATCCGCTCTTCGCCCAATTGGTAAATCAGGTTGGCCAAGGTCTCCTCCCGCCCATGGTTGACGAACCACGAAGCAGGCTGGCCGGTGGTGGTGTCGTATCGCATATCGAGAGGCCCACTGGCATCAAAACTGAAACCTCGGGCGTCATCTGCCATCTGATCACTGGACCAACCGAGATCCAACAGCATGCCGTCCACCTGCGAAATCTCCAGCGATTCCAGCACCTCGGGAACATCCGTAAAATTGGTTTGTGACAGCACGACTGGCATGCCGGCCAACCGCAACTCGGCCGCGGCGATGGCCGCCGGGTCTTGGTCCAAGGCAATGACCAGCCCCTGCGCGCCGACCCGTTCGGCCAGCGCTTGGGTATGTCCGCCCCCTCCCAAAGTTCCGTCCACGATCACCTGACCTGGCTGAGGGTCCAAGCCCTCGAGTACCTCGGCCAGCAGTACGGGAACATGTTGGGGTGCGGTCATGATTCGTAAGTTCGAACATTCGGCAATGAGCTAGCAGCTCGGCTTGCCACCAGCGCAGGGAGAAACTCGCCGCTGTTGGCCCGTGGCGGCCAGACTGTACGCAAAGGGCTAACCCGCCGCAAGAGATATTGGCGCGACATCTAAACAAGAAGGGAACGGAGACACTCTGCCAGGCAGGATTCCGGCAAGGACGGGGAATTCAATCACCTCTGAGATCCACGACAGCAGCCCTCGGATTGCCGTGAAATGGCTGATTCAAGCCGGGCACCTCAGGGGATGAAGCCGATTGAACTCAAGTTGCGAAAGGTACTGCTACCGTGCGGTAGAAGTGAACGCCATGGTGGAGTTCTGCCAGCGGAACGAATCTCTCACCTGGCTGAAGAATGTGATCGTCGCCCTAGCCTTTGGCACAGTTCAACTGTGTCAATCAACAGCGTCGCCGCAAGTGACTTGAGTAAAGCAACTTACGGGGACGGCTGAGTTCAGAGCGGAGGGCAAGGGACTCGAACCCTCAACCGGTTACCCGGCACCTGATTTCGAGTCAGGCTGCTAGCCAATTCGCGTACCCTCCGGAAGGTTGATGGGAATTTTACGTTTTTTGCTCGGCAAAGCAATACGGACCTGACAAGTTGGCCAACTTGGCCAGAGCTCAAGCGGAAGCGTGCAGTGTTCAGGAAATTCTGGATTGCGGGGAAGAAAGTCGCGGGGGCGGGAAAGCGGTCGGCGGCGAGCCTGCATACAGGCCAGAGCTGCTAGGCGTCCAGGGCCGAATCGTGTTGGTGCACAACGTCGAGCACAGCTTGGGCACTGTCGGCAGCGCGCAGGTCAGCGAGGAAGTCGGGCGTGTTGATCAAGCGACTAATTCGCGCGAGCACGCAGAGGTGGCTGACGTCGTCAGTCGAGCAGAGCAGGAAGAACAGGTCGGTCAGCGTTCCGCGACTTCCGCCAAAGGGGATTCCCTGAACCGTACGACCGAATGTCACGAATGGTTGGGCGAGTATCCGACCTTGGGGACGGCGGGGATGGAGCAACGCCACCCCACTGTCCAAAGCCGTGGGGTGCATGGCTTCGCGCTGGCGAACGGACTCGGCCATTTCAGCGGCGTCCCACAGCATCCCCGTGCCTGCTGCGAGATCGCACATGCGCGTGATCACAGAACTCTGTGAACGAGCCTGCAGCGAGACGTCAATCGCCTCGCGGGGGAGCAAGTCCGGCAGGTGTACATCTTGCATCATCACGCCGGGCGTGCGACGGAGTCTATCTTCCATGTCGGCCAGTTCGCTGGCGTCTCCGGAATCACCAATCCGACTCTCAAACCAGTGATGGATCTCCGCGCGGGCGAAACGCCACGTTCCTCCGACCTTGCGCCCGGGAATTTTGTTTCGTTCCGCCAGGCGAGTCACTTTTGCAGGGTCCAGATGCAAGTAGGCCGCCAGGCCGGGGATGTCGAAGTCTTCGTCCCCCATTAGCCTTCTCCTGGTGTGGCAACGCCGCGCGTCAGGCTGACCGACTCGGAGGGCAACCCCGGAGCTTCTTTCAACTCAGGCAACGTCTCTGAAACGCCGTTCTTCAGCACAATCCAGATGTTGCGGAACACCACCGGGTTGCCGTGATCCTGGAGTTTGATGGGGCGTAGTTCTGGGGTCTCTGGCTTGCCTGCTCCCGTTTTGGCAACGATCTCGTAGTCTCGATGCACGGTCACGCCGTTGTGGCGGAGGGTGATGCGGGCATTCTGAATCTTGTCTCCATTGCCATCGAAGCGCGCGGCTTGGAAATCAATGTCGTACGTTTGCCAAGATAGTGGCGGTAGGCAGAGATTAAGCAGGGGGGCTTGTTGCCGGTACAGTCCGGCACACTCGTTCGCCTCGCCTGCGAGTCCGAACGAGTCGAGGATCTGTACCTCGTATCGTTCCTGAATATAGCAGCCGCTATTGCTGCGAGCTTGCCCTGTAGCGGTCGGCATGAACGGAGTGCGAAATTCCAAATGGAGTTGGAAGTCTCCCACCGGCATCTTGGTTTGGCATCCCATCTTGAGCCAACCTTCGGGCGTGATCTTACCTCCTGCGAAGTGTGTGGCGGTACTGCCATCAAACAGCACCAGGGCGTCGGCAGGAGGACTGGCTCCCATGGTCGAACTGTACCGATCTAGTTTTTCCAGCACACCGAGCAGGCGGCCTTCGGGATCTCGTAACCACAATTTCCCCCCGCTGACGAGTCCAGTTCGGCCATCGTGGAACGCGATGAGGTTGCCGTATCGTTTAGCGTCCGATTCGAATCGGCCGTATCCATCCCAGCCGTCACCAGGGAGACCGTGGGCAAACTCCACGTCTCTGAACTCACCGTTTCCTTGGGCCACGAGTTGGATTCCGATCTTCTGCCGACGGAAGCCGCCTGAGATGAGCCCTGAGTATTCGCCTTGGATCTTGAAATCAGGACCCGCCGATTCGGCATCGGTATAGGCGGCGTGCTTTTGGGCCGTAGCATTCGTGGGCAACCAGCCCACAAGCAAGAGCATCGCAACCGTGGACACACGCATGGACATCCTTCATTCCTCAACGTACTTGATGGTAGACCGCCGCAAAAACAGTCGGAGGTCGTTGCAGGTAGTCAGGGTGCCCCAAACTCAGAGTGATAGTCTGAGTGGCGCACGCCTGCATTGCAAGGCTCTGTTAAATAACGTCGAAGATCGAGGGGAGTTTCGCTTGCCTTCGAGTTACGGCAGTTGCCGGCCAGGATTGACGGAGAACGTTGCTTCCTGAGACAGTTTGGAACCGGCTTGCCTGCATAACTAGCAGAACCAGCGAAGCAGTCAGAGTTGGAAGAACCGGAAACAGGATGGAGAATTT
Source organism: uncultured Planctomycetia bacterium (assembly GCA_942492195.1). Classification (GTDB taxonomy): domain Bacteria; phylum Planctomycetota; class Planctomycetia; order Pirellulales; family S012-138; genus CALOEH01. The sequence goes on from CALOEH010000181.1 coordinate 8,873, forward strand.
AAGTAAGTTGCGAAAGGGAGACGATATGTTTCGCTAGTGCAACAGGACACCTAAGTTTCCTACATCGTCTCTCCGGTAAAGGAGTCCCCCCTGATGAGAAGTCGAATTCTCGCTCTGACGTTGGTAGCTGGTCTGGTCTCGTTGGCAAGTGCCAGCAATGCTGAAGCCGGCCTGCTGAAATTGTTTGGCCACGGTGGCTGTGGCTCGAGCTGTTCGAGCTGTTGCGAACCGTCGTGCTGTGAGCCAGCCTGCTGTGAGCCGTCGTGCTGTGCTCCGGCTTGCTGCGAACCCTCTTGCGGTTGCGCCCAGTCGTGCAACAGCTGCAGCAGCTGCAACACCTGCTGCAAGAAGAAGCGTACGCTGATGGATTGCCTGAAGGCACTCTGTGGCGGTGGCAAGAAGTGCTGCAAGTCCAGCTGCTGTGACAGCTGCTGCGAGCCCTCGTGTGGCTGTGCCTCGAACTGCTGTGAGCCTTCGTGTGGCTGCGGCAACTCGTGCTGCGAGCCCTCGTGTGGCTGTGCCCCCAGCTGCGAGCCCTCCTGCGGATGTGGCCACGGCTGCGGCTGCCGCTAAGCTCAGACTCAGTCTGAACGATAACACGCAACTCCTTTGCGTTTAAGCTCACGGCCCAGTGTGAAAAACACTGGGCCGTTTGCTATTAATGGGTCCAATTCTTCTTCCTGTTCAGGAATTTCTCGCCCCAATTTTTCCCGGGCAGTGCGCACTTCTTCAACCAGCCGCGCTTCGCTGCTTGAACCGAGCGAGAGGGCTTTGACGGGCATTCTATCCCGTTCAGATCGCATCCTCCCTGAGCGGGAAGATTTTGTAAGGGATTATACTGAAACAGTTTGCAGCGCCGTCGATGCAAGCTCGAACTGCCCGGGGGTGCCGCAGGGCACAGGCGGGAATGTGTTATTCGCTGGTGCTCATCGGTACAATCCCACCGCACAACCGTTCGCTTGTCAGGTGAAAGTTCCCAATTTTTTTTGAAATCTTCTGGACAAGGGGGGGGAGGTTGATAAACTCAATTTCGGTTGAGGCGTTTGATCGTTCGTCAAATCCTTAATCCCCTTTTCATTCTTTCTTTATTCCCGGAACTCGAAGGTTTACTTTTTTCTTAGCTTTGCCTCTTCTCTGTTCCGGCCCCGCCGTTTCGTTCACGCGAGCGGCGGGGTTTTTTTTGCGCTCCCGTTTCAGCAAGCCTTCGCACTGCAAGCCTTCGCTTATTCGTGTGTTTCCTCGCTCACGCTTTTAGGGAAGGTCAAAACACTGGCAGACAAGCTGCCAGTGCCACCGTGCCACCCTAATTTTCAGGTGTGACGCGGTGCAGGAGTTAGCTGACCAATTGGGTTGCTCGACCGCGGTTCAACTCAGTTCTCAGGCATGATGCCTTCGGTCAGTTCGCGATCCCACTCATCCATGAGCGGCCAGTCTTTGGCGCAGGTGCCAAAATCCGCCATGCTCAGATAGCCTGTCAGGCGAGCGATGGTTGCGTCCAGCAGTTGATTGTCCTTGCGAAAGATAGGACCGTGGCTGGGCAGCAGCCACTTGACGTCGCTGTCGCGAATTCGCTGCAGGGATGCCACAAAGTCCCCGATGTTGCTGCCATGATGGGCATCAATCACTCCCACACAGCCATCCCGGTAGATATTGTCCCCGCTAAACAGCAAGTCGCCCAGGCGGAACGACAATTGGCTGTCGGTATGGCCGGGCGTGTGCCACACCTCGAGTTCGAGGTCGCCCAATGGGATGATGTCACCATCTTTGACCAGCGTGTCGAGTTCCACGCGAGGCATCGGCAGGTGGATGTTTTGGGCGTCAATCTCGGCATAGGTTTTGATCAAGTCGCCGTCGGCCAATGGCTTCGCGGCGAGCTTGTGTCCCGTGGTGGGCACTTTGAGAATCTGCTTGATCTTGGCCAAACCCTGCACATGATCGACATCCGCATGCGTGGCGATAACCGTTCGGCAGTTCGACAGTGGAAAGTCCAGTTGCCGAATCAGATCCACGATTTCATCGACCGTCTCTTCGAACCCGATGTCGATGAGCAGCCAATCATTTGCGTCGTATACCAGGTAAACATTGCAGCCGATGCGCTCACCAGCTTGATAATTTACCTCAATCACATGGGGAAAGACCGGCTTGCGGTCCAGCATAGCGGAGACTCCCTACGGCCAACTCACGGAAAGAAATCGAAACGGTCGCATCTCAAGCCGGTGATTCTACCCCCACAGCCGGGAACTTGAAACGGGGGCTACGCTCGGAACTTGCCGTGAGACATTGGAATTGGCCCATTCTGCCGGTCTGCGAAGGGAATGCCGCCGACTTATTCCTCCGGCTCGCCGTGTGAGTTGGGTTTCCGCGGTTCCACGTAGTACAAACTGGGCTCGGCGAACGACACGCAGACAGCGCCAGGCCCGAGCCGGCCAACTGGCTGCGTCCAGCGTGCCGTCGCGTGCTGATACCGTTTGCCGGCCGTATTAGAAAGGTAGCCGAGGTTGCTGACGATATCCCCAGCCATGTAAACCCAACCAGGTGGTTGGCGGATGCCGATGGGGTGGAAGAGTTTCAATCCAGAAAGTGCCTGAGATTGGGCGGTCTCCACGTCAAAGACATTCCACGAAAGCGGCGCGTTGCCGGCGGCAATCAGCATGAAGAAAAAGCCAGAATCGGTCTTGCTCAGATCGCCGCTGCGGCCCTCGAAGATACGTTCGAAAGTTCCGTCAGCACGCAGTTTCCAGATACCGCTGCGTTGGTCATGAGAGCCGGGCGCGTCAATCGAAAGCCAGACACAATCTTGGGCTGGTCAGCCAACAGAGACTGGATCTGGTAGCTAGAACCGCCGTCGAGTGCTGACTTGGGCTGGACCGTCTTGCTGGATGCCAGGAGTGTGAATATTCCCGTCTCAACGTTCAATCGCCCCACGGCACTTGCAAAAGCCAGATACAATTGGTCGTTAAGCCAGGCCGTGCCTTGTATGGTCGACTGCGGCAGGCCATGCTTGGCCGCGAAGTACTGAACGCCCCGGCGTGACACAATGGCCACACCAGACGAGCGGGAGCCGAGAGCGACCGCACCCCGGGGAGAAACGTCCATGCTCGTGGTCCAAAACTCGTCGGTCCGAAACTGCCCCAGCGGGTGCAGCGTTCCGTCATATTGCGTGCAGCCCGCCACCAGGACATCACCAGAAGTGATCCCCACGTTGCTGATCCGTGGCGATCCTCGCCACACCGTCACGATCGGAAGTTTGGAACCGGGAGTCTGATCGAGCGTGACATGCGTCAAACGGAGCATTTCGCTGCTCCGCCCGGTGAAGCTCAGTTTTTCGACCTCGTACTTTTCCCAGCCTGCGGCAGTGGACGCTGCGAAAACGCCCCGGTGTAGTCGGGCGTCGATCCCGGTGGACAAGGCGGTCTTCATCTTCGCCGCGGCCGTTGCCAACTGAGGGTCGAAGGCCGATGGTGACCCAAGCAACTTGATCACTCGCTGGCACCAGTCGACGGTCTTGCTGGAATCCACGTTGAACAAACATCGCCGTAGCGGGGACTCCCAGCGGATTAGCTGGTCAGCATTGGTTGACTCAGCCTGCTCGAGTACCCCTTCGAACCATGGTAAGAAACCCCCGGTCTGATGCAGGCGTCGGGCTGCCTGTTCGATCGCAGTATCGACGAACTCGGCCCCTTTCGCATCGCCGGGAGTGAGCTCGTTGAACCAATGGTCTAGAACCTGGCGAGCGGCATCCGCACCCGGTTTTCCAGGCTGGTTCGACAATCCAGACCAGCCCAACATCCGCATCCGCGGATCTTTGTGATGGGTCAGCCAGTTGAGCAGCGGAGATATCTTCGAGCATCCGTACTGCTCACACGCTTCGCTCAGGTTGCGTTGCAGATTCAAGAAGAACGAACGAAAGTAGATATCGGACAGCGTTCGCCGAAAATGCCCCGCACTCGTTTCTTGTTCTAACTGGTCGAGCATCTGCTGGACTTCGTCCACATATTTGGATGCTGTGTCGGTTAGATAATGAGATTTCTGCAAACGGATCAGGATCAAGCTTGCTGCCGAAAGCCGGTGGTGGCGACGAGCTGTTAGCAGCAGGTCAAACTTGTTGCGCTGCAGTTGTCGAATCTCCTCAAGCACCTGCTGCTCCTGGTCATCCATCTTCTCCGGTTGGATCGCGCATCCCAATATGTAAAGGATGGGGTATCCCTCGGCCCCAGGAGAAGTGCGAAGTGCGCGGTTGAGGTACTGGGCGTCAATCTGATTCGCCTGCAGCGAATATTGCAAACGGTCCTTGGCACCGAGACGGGCGTTTGAACAGAGCCGGTTGTAGATGGACATGGTCTGGGAGAACCAGGCCCGATCTGGATCGAGCGCGAGTGCGGCCTCGGCCAGCGGCGCGGCAGCTTGGTGTTGGCTATGCGAAGCCAGCCACTTTGCCCGTGTTGCCAGCAGCAGCGCCTCCCGTTGGTGTTGATCTGGCAGCTCGGCGGAGGGGCGCGTCTGGCTTGTTTGGAGCCTGCGCGTGAGTGCGGCAAGCAGCGGCTGGCGGGCAAGTCCGACATCCGGGGGTGTTACCAGGTTGGCATCGCTGATCTTGCCACCGGCCAGCGGCAGCAGACGTAGTGCCACGGTCCAGGCGTCCTCGGCATTGCGACGTAGCCCACCTTCGATCAGCGTGGTGGATGCCTTGAGGTTCAGTTCGACTCCGGTCAAGTTGGACTCGGCGGTCAAACGAGTCAGCTGTTCGCGTTCCAAAACCACGACACCTGGCACCTGACGCAGATCGTGTTCGAGCAGAACGGTGAGAATTCTCGCTGTCCCGTCCAGTGCCGTGCCTGGTTCTTCGCTACGAATTCCCAAGATGCCGACGTACCGCCGGTCTGCATCTTTCAAGTGAAGCGTGGCGTGTGCACCGTGCAAGCGCTGCGCGATGGCGGCGCATTGCTGCTCGCGATCAGCCGGGGATGCCATTTCGTCGGCTAGTCTTACACCGGTCCGGGTTTCGATCAGCCGCACACGCAGCGCCTGGCCAGGCTGCGAGGTTTCGACAATGAGAATCGCGTCCGCCTGGTTCAACTCGCTCAGCTTTGCCGCGTTGGCAGGGTCGACCAGGCCGCTGGCATTGAGTTGCAATTCGTTCAACACCTTGGTGATGGCCGCACGTTCGACAAGTTGCACGCCTTCTAGTTGCGACAGACTCACCATCATCAGATCGGCCGCGGATGCGTCTGCCGGACGGGCCGGCAACACGGCCCAGTGGGTGGCGGCCAGGGCCGGTTTGCACATGGCTCCTAGGCTGGCATTCGCCAGGCTGGCAACGAGCATCAGGAAGCAAAACGTCGGTTTCACGAATCAGCCCTCATTGGACAAGGGAGTCGGCTTCTTGCAGGTACGCTTCTGGTTGTGTCGTCCCCGTTCACTTCTTCTTGTTCACCGAGGTCAGCTTAAGAAGAACCCGGCTGGCCAGATTGGCGGCGGCATCTGACAGGGCTGCCTTGCCGGCAAGTTGCTCGGTGAGATCAACGGCCACGGAGGTGTGGCGATCTGTCGTCAAAAGTTTTCCGGTTCGCGCATCGACCGCCTTGAGTTCGAGGCGTGCTTTGACCGAGATCAGATCTCCGTGACGAGAAGCAAACTCGCTAAAACCTTCGCCGAGCAGCAGGATCTCGGCGTCGGCTTGGTTCCCTGTTTCAGAATCGATCACGTCAAAACCCAGCTCGGTGCAGAATAGGGCAACCTCCGTTTCGGCCGCAGGGTCAATCGTTGCCTGCCCCACATGGCGTTCGGCAATCTGAATGAAGACCGTCGGCTGTTTGCCCCGGCCGAGTTTCTCACGCAGTGATTTTAGACGGTCCGCTCGTGTGACAGGTTGGGCGATCAGATCCCCGGCGCGTTTCTTCACCGTCGTGGCGATCTGTTGAGCGAGGTTTTCCACCAAACCGTCCAACGCGTCCTTGGAGTCTCCTTTGACAGACGCCCCCAGTACCCGACTGGTCTCGGTGCCAATGATTTTGGCGATCAAGTACTTGCTGTTGCCCACGTTCAGCACGGATCCGGTGACCAGAATCTTGGCACCCGTCAGATGCCCTACCTTGACCGCCTGATCTGGATTGACCAAACCAGATTGGTTCAGTTCTAGCTCATCCAAGATCTTGCCGAGTCCTTCTCGGTCCACAAGGAACAAATCAGGGTTGGCAATCAGGTTGGCGAAAAGTAGATCCGTGACCTGCGTACCCGCTTCTTGACTCTCGCGATCTCGCTCGACGAACGGCAACAGCGCGATCGGGTAGACCGTTTCGGCCATGACTGGCCTCGTTGTCAACGTGCCGATAACGCATGCGAGCAACACACTCGCTGGCCAAAGCAGTTCGATCCGAGTCAACATGGCTAATCCTCTTTCTGGGAGACGTTTGTTGATGGTTGATGTGTCATCTGTTCGATCACGCGAGCAAATAGGAACCGAGGGGCTGGGCTGGCCTCCCAATGTTTGACGATGCCGAATCCACAAAACACAAGAGAACCTTGACCTGGATAACGTGCTTCCAGCCAACGCCAACCGCCGTCGGTTGGTGTGAACCGGGCTAGGATTTCTCCCCCAACTTCGTTCAAGCGAAAGGTGCTGCCAGCAAACTCCCCGTCGCGAGTCCAACCCTCCGGATCCAGGCGTTGGTCGATCTTTTGAATGATGTCCGAAGCGTGAAAACTCAAACTGCGCGGCAGCGGTTGATCTCCATGGCTGCCAGGGAGTCGAAACTCCCCACCCGCGGCAGCCAGGCACAAGACCGGCACTCCTCGGGCGGCGAGCAACTCGATGGTTTCGTTCAGCTGAGGATGTTGATCCCAAGCGAGTCCTTCGCCAATCACCAGCATTCCAGACTGCATGTCCAAAAGCTCCGCAGCTCTGCGAACTTGCCGGAGAGGCAACTTGGCCGCTTGCAGCACGCGGAGGGTGTCCCCCTGCGGATCGTAAACAAGAACAGGCAGACGCTTCAATTGGTCGCGCTGATCGAAAAACGGGTCCGGTGGGAAGATCCAGACGGGTTTGAGCTGCTGAGCCAGCGGCGCACTCCCTGGCTTCTCTTGAACCGAGAGCATCAATTGAGCGGGAAAAATCACACCTTCGCGTACTGGTGGAATGACGAGCGGAATGACCACCTTGACCGTTTCGCCAACTGCCAACGAGACCGACTGCTCACCACGGGCGATGGTTCGCCCTTTGGATGAGAACGCCCAAGTTGCAACACCCTGCAACGGCCGCTTGACGCGAAGATCGAAGGAGAACGACGTCTTCGACTGGCCGAACACGCCCGACCTGGCTTCGCGCGGCTGGATGGTGACGACTTCGTCCCAGGCCGATGCTGGATTGGGCAGCACCACCAGGGAGAGCGTGCTGATCAAGATGGGCAAACTTATCGAGAACATGTCACAGGACCTCAGGCTCCAAGTAGGCAACCGTTTGAAAGACCTGATACGTCGCCCCTTGCTGCTGCCAGGTGGAGACACATTGCGGCACACCAATTTGTTGGACGCTGCTATAGGTCGTTTGCCTGGCATCCGTTCCAGGAACGAGTACGTTGGCATCCACGGCGATCTGGTCTTCACCGGGAAGACAGTACGTCCACATCCGCAGGCTGTCACCACTGCCGGCTTCGTCTGAAAGCTGGACCAGTTGTTCATCGAGCGAGATGATATCCACGGCCCAAACAGGGTGAGCGGAGGGGGAGTCCGGCCCGGTCCGTGTCACGACCAAACGAATCGCCAGTCGTCGCGCTGCAGACGAAGAAAACCCATCGTCCGGTGCCAAGCCAATTCGCACTTGTCCTCCGGTTTCGGCAATCCAGGCCACCTTGTCACTGAAGACCTGCCGCATCTCGGCCAGCAGTTGGCTCTTGTTTGCTAGTTGTGATTTCGCCAGCCACGTGAACTCCGGCGGCAGATCTCCGGCTTGCCGCGGTGGATGTTCGGCAATCTCAGGAGCGTTGGCCGGGCGATTGCGAGTCACGGAGAACGCCAACAGCAGGGCCACAGCCACCCCCAAACCGAACCATACCAGGCGGCCTCGCCAATGCGACTGCGTTTTAGAAACCTGCTCCGTTGGATCGTGCGGGAGCTCCTCGCTGTGCAGCGCAGCGGAGATCTGCCGATGCAGCAATTCGAGCGAGGCGTCATCCGGCTCCTGTGCGGCACTCCATTCTTGAATTGCATGGTCCAAATCCCGTTGGCGTTTCATGGTGAGAGATACCCTGCGAGTTTCTTGGATAGCCGTCGGCGGGCTTCGTGAATTCGCCAATACATGGTCGCTCTGCTACATCCTTGAATGTTGGCTGCCTGGCCAACGTCCATCCCCTGCATGGCCGTCAGGACGATGGCCGCCCTGAGCGAGGGCGAAAGTTCAGAGAGTGCCACTTCGATCTCGCTTTTCAATTCTGCATGCAGCACGGAGCCATCAGGACTGGCGTGCGTGGACACCACGTCGGATGGCAACTCGGCCCGGCATTCGACTCGCAAATTCCCTTGTCGCTTCAGGTAAGTACGCGTGGTGTTGAGTGCCACTTGAAACAGCCAGGTGGAAAACTTGGACCTTCCCTGGAAAGAATTTAGGGTGCGAAACGCCTTTAAGAAGACCTCCTGGGTCAGATCGTCGGCCGCGGCATGATTGAGTACCATGCGAAAGACAAATCCGCGAATTGCGGCCAGGTGCCGACTGATCAATTCGTCCGCAACGTCATCTGCGTGCGATTGCGTATACTCGGCAATGAGTTCCTCGTCGCTTCGCACGTGCCTGACCGTCTCCGTCAAGAGTTCCGTGGAAAACGTACCGTTGGACTATGTAGAACAGTTGTCTCAACTGTTCATTTCTCGATCTGCAGACGCACCGAAACATTTTTTCTTGGTTCCTGAACAGTTGAGACAACTGTCTACATATCATGAGACTCGGCCGGGGACCAAGATCTTGGGAGAAATCCCAGAAAGACGTGAAGAGCGTGGGCATGCCGACCCAAACACGTCAGAATTCAGCGAAGTTTGCCACTCAGTTGCCTGGCCAACGAGCGCACGTCGGGGTCTTCGTCTGCCGTGGCACGCGTGCGGACCATGTCCAACAACTCGGCATCGCCCGATGTGGCCATCAGCCCCAAAGCAATCTTCCGCATGTGGGGATCCGGGTCACTGCTGAGCCAGATCAGCCAAGGTCGCGGTTCCACAAACGTCAGGCCGGGGAGCGCCTCTGCCCATTGATACCGAGTTGCCGGGTCTTGGAGATGCTGGGCAAGTTTGATTTGCTCCGGTGAAAAGCCTCTCCGGCGCAGTTCCCCTGCGGCCGACTCGGTTGAACTTTCGTCGTTCAACATCCGCAGCACCACCGCAGAGCTCAAACTGCCGAGCGACTCCGACTTGGAACCCAAGGGCTCTGTTGCCGAAGCCTGCCGCGGTCCTGTCTCCGGCAAGTCGATCCGCGGTGATTGGCTCGGTGGACGCACCAGCGGGACTGCCCGATCTGGAACCAGCGGGAGTGGCTCAGGCACCTGCCCCGTTTCTGGAACGGGAGTCAGTTGGTGTGCCTCTGCGTAAGGTTCCGGAGTGTTGCTGGCCGGACCATCGGTAATCTCAATCAGCTGTTTGTCGTTCGTCGCACGTGGCACGGCGAGAATACTTTGCGGATCGCCGGTTCCTTCGATTCGTGGCAGGGCGACGGTGCGCGTTGGCGGAATCTGCCGCTCTGACGGACCATTGACGCTGGCAAACTCCGCTGCAGAAAAATTCAACCTGGCGAGTAGGTCCTCGCATCGCTTTGCGACTTGGGTCGGCCGAGCCGTGGCGGTTCTTCCCAAACGGCGAACGAGCTCAGCAACTTGGGCCCGTTGGGGAGCCGCATCCAGTTCAGGCAAACGTTCCAGACAGGCTAGCAGATCCAGGATGTAGAGTGCGTCTTCTGGCCGGGAGTCCAGTTCGCGACACAAAGCGATTGTGGCCGCCTGGGAAACAGCCAGCCTGGGGCTAGCAATGCAGTCTGCCAACTGCCGCGAGCCAGGGATTCCCAGGCTCGCCAGCCGTTGGGCTCGGCGGGGAAGTTCAGCGTCGTCTGCTGTGGCAAGTTGGTCCGACCAATGTGCAGCCACCAGGTGTGGACTTTGCCACCAGATGGAATAGGAGACCGCCAACAGGCCTGCCAAAGCTAACAGCATCATCGTCAGCTGCCTCGCCGTGGGAGTCAATCGGCGAGTTGGCGTAGCAGGGGGTTGGGGGACATTTCGTGGCGGCATTCAGGCAAGCCTTCGGCGCAGTTCGCTGTCGTGGACCGGAGCCTACAGTAGCCAACCGCAGGCGATTCAAGAAGTTCAATTCGGGCCAGACCTAGTCAAGCCAGCACTCGATTCTTAAGATAAACGACCAAACCCAATTGAATGTGGTTCCCGAGTTTGGGACCCCCTGCCCATTTGTTTTTCTTACTCAGGAGAATTATTCATGAGCCGTCTGGTGCAAGAGGCCGCTCCCGATTTTGCCGCGCAGAGCCAGCAACCTGATGGAAGTTTCAAGCAGGTCAAACTGTCTGACTATCGGGACCAATACGTCCTGCTGTTCTTCTATCCACTCGATTTCACCTTCGTCTGCCCGACGGAGAGTTAGCGACGTAACTGAACGCGACATACA
>CALOEH010000182.1:0-6801 GCA_942492195.1 uncultured Planctomycetia bacterium
ATGCATTGCTCAAAAAATCTTTTGAAATGGAAACCAACTCCGCCATTGCAGAATTGTCCTATTCAATGGTCACCTCCAATGCGACCCTGCCGGGTATTGCCAATATCGTATTAACTATGCTGCGGTGTTTACGAAAAGTGAAATCGGATATGCATCGTCCATTGATCCGAAAAACGGGCCATAACATCTGCCACACCCTTACCGGTGCGATCGGGGACTCATGCAACATCATTGATTATGAAAAAGGTATTGTTTTCCCAATCCTCCCCAGCGGCAAATATCCGGGGTTATGGGGACACTCACTGAACACCCGGGCGGCCTTTTATACCAATTCCCCCGAATCTCATCCAGCAGCAGCCGGCACACCCGATCGGCAAGCCTGGTTGAGAGAAATTTTTCTTTTCGGTTCCGGCCATCATAGAAAACAAGTTGTACGGGCAGATTTCCTTGGCAAATGCGCAGACCGGATATACCGAATATGAGCTGAAAGGCGTCAAGCGCCTGGCAGCGATTTATGCCCCGGCAATTCAGCGGGAAACAGACCGACTGCAGCTGAAAAAAGAAATTGAAAAGCGCAGGCGGCTGGAAAAAGTCGTTACCGCAAGCGGAAAAATAAATTTCGGGTCTGATGACCTGGAAGATACCAATTCGGCATTAAAAGCGCTGTTACGAATTGGCCGAAGCGGAACTGCCCGAACTTCGCCAACAGCGCGAAGCACTCTACGATGAGTTGCTGGAACTCACTCTCGGCGGTGAGGATGCCAACCGAACCCGTTGCGTGCTTGAGATCAGAGCCGGAACCGGCGGTGACGAAGCCGCGCTGTTTGCCCGAGACTTGTATGAAATGTACAAGTATTTCGCCGAGACCAAGAGCTGGAAGATGGAAATCCTGGAGTTCAACCCGACCGAGTTGGGGGGATTCAAGGAAATCATCGTCGGTCTCGAAGGGGACGAAGTCTTTCGCTTGATGCAGTACGAAAGTGGCGGGCACCGCGTTCAGCGAGTGCCTGAGACTGAGGCCAAAGGGCGGATTCATACCTCAGCGGCCACCGTGGCTGTGATGCCGGAACCTGAAGATGTCGAAGTGGACATCAAGCGGGAGGACTATCGCGAAGATGTCTATCATGCTAGCGGTCCCGGCGGCCAACACGTCAACAAGACCGCCTCAGCGATTCGTCTCACCCACTTGGAATCTGGAATTGTGGTCCAGTGTCAGGACGAAAAGAGCCAGTTGAAGAATCGAGCCAAAGCGCTCCGCGTGATGAAGACCAGGCTTTACGAACACATCCGCGCCGCCGAAGAGAAGAAGCGTTCCGAAGCTCGCAAAACGCTGGTGGGTTCGGGGGATCGTAGCCAACGGATTCGGACCTACAATTTCCCTGACAATCGAATCACAGACCACCGCATCAACCTCACGCTGTACAGGCTCGACAGCATCATGGCAGGGGATCTGTCTCCGTTGATCGAAGGGTTGATGGACTTCGATCGCCGTGAGCAACGCGGCCAAATGGGCGATATTCCCGATTAACTCGGCAATGGGCGTCGCCTCCTTTCACCCTGTCCGCCAGTTCATGGCGACCATCAATCGCTGAGCGCGACTCGAAGTCGGCGAGTTCTCCCGCTGGGCATCTGAGGGACGGACCAACTAGCGGCGTCCGGTGAACAGGACGCTCGACTCCCTCTTTCGGGGTATTCTTCCACCTCGGGGAGTATTTGCCTTTGCCCAGCTTCTCCAACCGGAGCAACTGTCGTGCTAGCGCATCTGAAACAGTCGATGCTGTCGTCAGATCTGTAAGATTCGGCACTCTGATCAGCCGAAGTATCCCTACAAGGAGTGGTGAGCGCATAAGCGTCAAGTTCTGCACGACCCAGCGGATTGACGTATCCCGACCGCGAATGGCACTTGCCCTCCTGTGTTCTCGCAAACAACGCGATGGGAGCAGCCACTTGAATTAGGGGTGGCCGGTTTCGTGTTTTGGAGAAGTGCAAGGTCCAAGGAGGGACAACGCATGCATCCGTGGTGGACGACAAGGATCACAACGCGACTTTCGGCGCAAGCATTCCGAAAGGCGGGCAGTTTGTTGCTTGCTGGTTTGATGGTGCAAGGGCCAGTCAATATGGTCCGGGCAGACGCACCCAATTCGGAGCCGTCCACGACCAGGTTGGTGGTGACACAATCCGAAGGGGATGTTGTTCGCCAGGCAATTCACAAGCACAGTGGGCTTCCTCAGCCATTGCCGTTGGCGGTCAAACAGGTGAGCGTGAAGTCGTTTGCCGAAGCAGGAGCAAAGCCGTCACCAGGGACCGCGGTTACCGAGCGGACGATCGGCTTACCTCCGATCATTCCTCACGGGGCGCAAGCCCCCTTGGCACAAAGCACAACAACCAGCAATCAACCGGCCCCGGTGCCTGCCGTTGCCGGTTTTGAGAAACCGGGGTTGCCGCAGTTGCAGCCGGAGATGTCGCGACCGCAGGTTTCAGCCGACTTGCCACCGATCTATCCTGCCAACGGCTTGATCCAACCTGAGACGTCTTTCTTCCGACTGGCGAGTACGCCGCGCAGTTTTAAGAGTCAGGATCCGCCGCTGAGATCGGCCGGAAAGTTGATCGCCAACGAGGGTGGCACGTTCGTGGTCAAACAGCCTGTTGATCCGGTTCAACCAGTTCAGCCGGTGCAGCCAACTCAACCGAATCAACCGAATCAGCCGTTGAATCCAGTGCAGCCCAACTTCCCCAACAATGCTGGGAATTTGGGAGGAATCTCGAATCCGTTCGATCAGGGGCTCTCGCCGCCGAGCCTCAGCGGCTCGCTGCCCAATCCGCCGGTATTGTCAACAGCTCCCGGTGCCCAAACCATTGGTGCTTCGGCATCGGCCTCGGCGTCTAGCACGGGTGCCTTGTTGCAAGAGGCGGACAGCATTCAATCGGTGAACGTACGACGCCGTTCGGCGGTTTCGTTCGAACCCACCATTCGCGGTTACAACTCGGGGCAGATCTATACGGACATTGATCAGGCGTATTACTCTCCCGCTCGTCGCGATATCGATACCATCTTGAGTAAGGTGGATCCTGGTTTGATCGCCACGGCCAGTATTCTGCCAGGACCGTACGGCCTGCGATACGGGCCTGGTTTTGCCTTCGTCATCATTGATACGGTCGACACGCCCCGTTACGAAGACGGCGCAGAGATCCACAGCCGATTGAATGCGTTCTACTCTGCCAACGGGCAGCAATGGTACGGTCGCGAGACACTGCTCGGCGGTGGCGAGGATTGGGGTTTCCGTGTCAGCTACGGTAACCGGAACGGTGCCGACTATCGGTCTGGAAACAACACCAACATCCCCTCGAGTTATTTGAACCAAGACTGGCTGGGGCAGTTTGGATACAACTTGAATGAAGACCAGCGAATTGAAGTCGCCTACAATCGCTTCGCTCAAGACAATACGCAGTACGCGGCTCAGTTCTTCGATGTGGACTGGCTCTATACCAATTCGTACCGAGTGAAGTTTCAGGATACGGATCCCTTCGCGCCATGGTCCGAACTCCGACTTGACGGATGGTACAACCGGACCAAGTTTGCCGGTGACACGCTGGCCAGTGCCAAGAACGAAGGCTTCAACGTGCTGAACCGTGTCAACCTGGCACTCGGCGAACCACCCGGCACGTTCAGAGGGTTCGACAACGGGAGCCAGCTCTCGACCGGTGGCCGCGGCTTTGTCCGATTCGGCGAGGCCGGCCAAGGAGAGTGGATGCTGACCACCGGGGCAGACTTCCGTCAACTCAAGCAAGGCTTGAACGAGCAGTTGTTCTCACAGGTCATCCCTGTCTTTCCCCCCACCAACCTGCCTTCGGCCAACTTCACCAATCCGGGTGTGTTTGCAGAAGTGGGAGTTCCGGTCACCGACTGGTGGACCGCCGGGATCGGTGGTCGTGTGGATTATGTACGGACCAAGGCTGACGCAAACCAGATCCGACCCGCCTCCGGGTTGTTCGGAGTCCCGGGCGACCTGCTCCAAGAGAACGTGCTGTATTCTTACTACTTGAGCAACGAGTTTGCCATTACGGACGAATGGACCGGTAAGCTGGCCGCCGGCTATGCCCAACGCCCTCCAACGCTCGAAGAACGGTACGCAGACGGTATCTTCCTGGCCATTGCTCAAAACGGCTTCAGCCGGGTGTTTGGTACGCCGAACCTGGCCCCCGAACGCAACTGGCAAGTGGACGCCGGTTTGGAATACGAGAACGACTTTTCGCACTTCAGCATCAACGCATACCATGCCTTCATTGTTGACTACATCACCTACGCGGCGAACGACATCTCCGCACCTGCCGACGCTCGACAGTTGAGGGCTTTGAACACGCCCTATGCAACCCTGGCGGGTTTCAATATCGACGGTTGGGTTGACGTCACCGATTGGCTCACTCCGTACGCCGCCCTGATGTATACGGACGGACGGGATCGAACGATCCATGCTCCCCTACCGGCGATCTCTCCGATGGAGGGTCGGATCGGGGTTCGACTCCACGATACCGATGGCGGCAACGACTGGGGAATTGACTTCGGCATGCGAATCGTCAATGTTCAGAATCGCCTGGGTGCCTTCCGCGTGTTTGGGAGTGACCAGATCCTCACGTCCGAAGGGCGTACGCCTGGGTTCTCGGTTGCCTACCTTCGTTCGTTCTTCAATGTCACAGAGAACGTGCGAGTGACCACAGGTATCGAGAATGTGTTCAACCAGAACTACTTGGAACACCTCGATCTTCGCTTGAACGCGGAGACCATCAACGGAACCTTCGTGCCAGGCACGTTTGTCTACTCGCCAGGGTTCAGCCCCTTCCTGGGAATCGAGTGGTTCCGGTAAACGACGCTCAGCCAACAGGTCCAAGCCCCCCAGCCACTTGCTGGGGGCAGGGTTAAGCCATGGGGGCGAATGCCAAAGCGGTTCGCCCGCGGAGATTTGAGCCGACGTTGTCTCTCGGAGATCATCCCCGGGGCGTCACTGCCGGATGCCGCGAATCCATCGGATGGTGGCAAGAATCACCCACCATGCGTTGAGGCGAATCGCCCGCTGTTTTGGAACCGTCGGCGGCAGAGATTTCGCGAGCGTGCATGACGCCAGGGATCTCAGCTCCGTCCGCTTCCTGCATGATCTTGGCGACCGTGGAACGGTTGGACAGGTAATAGCAGAAGCCAATGATGGCCACAACTAGCGTCGCCACCCGAAAGCCCAAAGCCACAATCATTCCTGTACCAGCGGGAATGCCAGGGTCGGCGTTGATGTACAAGAACTCCATGGCGCCTTCGATTGCGCCCAACGCTCCCAGCGGAAGCGGCAAGACGCCCATCAGCATGGCGATCGGCACAATACAGAACAGTGTGGCAAGCGGCGGGGCATCACAACTCAGGCCCAGGCCAATGCAGTACATGCAGAGCGTGGTCAACGAGTGAACCCCCAGGCTCATGATGCCGGCCAGGAGTACGTTGCTAATCCGACGCCGGTACAGCCTAACCGCGCCAATCAACTTGAACAGAATGGGCCCAATCTTGGGAACGTTGCTCACGGCTTCGCTGGCCCAACCGCCGGTGAAACCGGGGACCAGCAGCAACAAAATGCAGACGGTTCCCACGGCGGTTGCAATCAACACGGCCCGGGCCACGATCTGAATTTGTGCATTCTCGCTCTGTAGTTGGCCGGTGACCAGCATGCCAATGCCAGAGAGCAAGAAGAGTGCGTACAGCCCAATCAGGCGATCGATGAACACGGTGGCCACTGCCTCAGGCCGCCGTGTTGGTTGTTCTCTGGCGATGAAGACCGCCTTGAACAGGTCTCCCCCCACGCTTCCAAACGAGATGAAGTTGAACAAATAGCCCAGGAAACCCAACCGGAGCGAATCACGAATGGTAAACGGAAGGTCCAGTGTGCGGACCAGGAGCCACCAGCGGAGAAAGGTGGTAATCACCATGGACAAGCAAAGGCCCGTCGCAACCAGCAGCAAGGTCCAGTTCTTCGGCTTGTCATGGAGCGCTTGCAGGCCCTCTTGCGCATGCATGATCAAATAGACCAGGATGCCTATCGAGATGGCAAGCTTGATTACAATCAACCCGACGCGCTTCATCAAACCTCTGCTCCTGGTCTTGCCCACGTTAAAAGGATGGCGCGAGACATCAACGCCGCCGTCTCCCGCGCGCGGCAGATGCTCGCAGGCGACCGCATCTATGGCAAGACCAACGCGCCCCAAATGGGACAAAAGCGAGACGCGCCGGCGTCATTCAATTGCTAGCAGTGCCTCGGTATGCCAGCAAGCAGTTGTCCAACAGTTCCGAATTGCGCCATCTGCATCTGCACCCAAAATGGGTCTCAATCACGATGTCGCTTATAGACGTCTCTGGCATAACCGTCGATGGCGCTGGATGCCATGGCACGCGTGCTACGTCTCTGGCACCCATACGAAAACTTGACTCGATTGGTATGCCTTTGGCTCAACCTGGGCCAGAACGTCGGACTGCGGGCACCGTCGAGGTGTTACTTCTTGGGAGAAAGTTCGCGGATCTGGATGTCTTTGAACCAGATCTTCATCTTGGGACCCTGATGCAGCTGAAAGGCGATGATCCCGCTCGTGGCTCCCTTCTTCGCATCCTTCTCCATGTAGTCCACGGTCGTGTACCCGTTGAGGGTCTGCGTAATGTGTGGGCCTTCGGCGCGAATCACGTATTCATTCCAGTCGCCAGGTTTGATGTGCTTTTTGACTTCATCGGCGTCCACCTTGGCCAGGATACCACGTCCTCGTTCTTCGTACAAA
>CALOEH010000183.1:0-17609 GCA_942492195.1 uncultured Planctomycetia bacterium
CTGGGGCACTGCACGGCCGCAACCAAGCCCACCTCCAACCGCAAGGTCGCGAAGTCAAAGCCTCAATGGGTTATCCGCGAATATGGTTTACGAGGCGGACCCGCCTGCGAGCAGACAACAACGGCGGGACGTCGCCAGCCTGTGGGTGGAATCGAGCCATGGTCGATACGCTACCTGTTCAGCGCAATCAATACAGAAATTTCGATCAGTACGGCAGCTTGCGACGCCATCACAAACCAGTAGGAGTCTGGACTCTTTGCACGCTCGATCAGCGATTGCTCGCCGGACCAACCAGCGACCGCAAAGCCAGTCCAGAGTTGGAGAACATAGGTTGCAATCGCAACGATGCCGAGTATCGCAGGAACGTAGTCAGCGATGGCTGCAAATGGCATGATCCAATCCGGTTAGAACGATCATAGATATCGAGATGCTGGACGAGCGCACCCGGTCGGAACGTTCGAGTTGACGTGGTGCGAGGAGAGGATTCAGATGTTCATACCATACTGCGCCGAGCACTCAGGTTCAACGCTTTGGTACGCCTGGCATGGGCGTGATTGTTGTGGGGTAGCGCGTTGGGGATGAACCTTCGGGCGTGCTACTTGGGTGGCTTGGGAACGGAGATGGCTGAGGAAGCCGGGGGAGATGCCTCTTCGGTCCGATCCGGGAAATAGCGGCGGTTGAAGATCGCCGGATCGAAATCATCTTGCGGTGCCAAGGAACTCTTGTCTTCGCGAGGTCCAAACTTCGGCACCGCCTGAGGACTGTCGGCAGCCACGTCCTTAGGCAGTTCCGCGGAGTTTACCATCGGAGGAGCACTCCGCGGTACGGTCTGCATCAACAGTTCTTGATTCTGCTCGACGGACGCATGCCGGGGTGGTGCCGGAGGTGTAGAGATTCCGACGACCCAACGGATCAGGTTTTGCCATTGCTGCGTTTCGTGTTCCGAAAGCGGGGCTTCCTTCGCGCCTCCGTGGACCTGTCTTGCCCTGATCAGCAGTGGGCTTTGCGCGGCATCGCTGCGATCCAACCAGGCGAGCGTGCTGTGAAGATTGCGCAGCGTCGAACGGCGTGTGGAGGTTCGCCCCACCGGCACTCGATGCAATTGAAACGCAGTGTCTGACGCGAAACCGTGGCAGCGGCCTGTCGAACAACTGTTGAGCAGCAAAGGCTGAATCACATTGGTGAACGTCTCGACCGACTCGCGCGGGAGCGTGTCGAGAACGGCCTCGAGTTTCTCATTGGAAACAGGACCCGAGATCCTCGGCTTGGTGGGCGATTCTTTTTCTGGCGAACGCTGGGCCAACTCCAAGCGGCGTTCGACCAGGCCGATGCGGACATTGCGGGGATCAACCCGAGTGGAGATCAAGAGTTGCTCGACGGCGTACCCGAGCAGGCCGTGGTCGATGCACCAATCTGCCAATTCCAAGTTGCTGTTGACGTCGCCCGCCCTCGAGGGCAGCAAGGCTTTGCGGCGTTGGTAGCAGTCGTCAAGGTCCCGGCAGACAAAAAGTACTTCGTTGGCTTTGACCCGAATTTCTCCGAATTCCAAGGTCACGTAGTAGCGTTCGCCGTCTCGGACAATCTTGCCTTCGATCACGTGTCCGTTGCGCAACAGCAACACGCCCTGTTGAACTGGCAGACCTGCTGGAGGTGCTGCTAGCACCCCGAGCGCGCATGCCATCACAAGCAGCAAGACCACAATCGATGATGTAATGGTGATTCGAGACATAGGTGCGGGAAATTAGAAGAACCGCACGTAGGGGTCAAGAGTGACCAAGAGCATATATTCAGTTTTTTGAGCGACTGGCGAACCAACGACGACCGTTCAGTTCCGCATGATCCTAGCAAGGTAGCGGCAGAACCGCTCACCTTGCCGATGGATTCTCAGTAGTAATAGAGCAGGATGAAGGTTGCCAGGCTGCACAACAGAGCGGCCCAGGTTCGATCTTCGGCCAGTAGCGCCAGTGGCAACGAACGCTGTCGAGGCGTTTCGCTTGTAACTTCTTGCTCCGGGGCCGACGACTGGTCTCTCACTGCCAGCAGAGCGTAGCGCAGTCCCGTGGCGGCAACCCAAACACTTCCCAACAGTCCGGCCTGAAGGTTGCTCACCCGTTGTTGATGCAGGGCCCAAGCCACGGCGGCGCAAAACGCGACAGCGGCGAAGAGGTGCAGCGAAAAGATTCTCAGCGTCCCAGGCGGATGCCCCCCGAGTTCGGTCCAGGTGAACTTTTCTTTGGCTTCTTGCCGGGCCGTCAGCAAGCTCACCAAGACTTGCAAGATCAGGCAGAAGACCACGACCACGCCCACGCGGTGGAACGTATTGAGATTGCTGCCGAGCAGTGCCTGCCAGGTGTCCTGCGTGCCGAGCGTGCGCGGATAGGTCCAAGACAAGAAGGCAGAAAACACCGGCCCCAGCAAGATCGAGGCACAAGCGCCATGCCCATTCGCTCGCTTCCAGAACATGCCCAGGAAAAAGGCCACCACCAGTCCGGGGATCAGGTGACTTTGCTGGTCGACGATTTCCAAGAAGAAGTTTTTCTCAGAGTTGGGGTTGAGGATAAAGATCGCAGCCAAGGCCGAGAGGACCATGAACAGCACGATGCACCAACGCCCCACCGAAATGAGTTTTTTGTCACTGGCATTGGGATTGATGTGCTTTTGATAGATATCGAAGGTGACGAGCGTAGCTGCCGAGTTCATCATCGAGTCGATGGAACTGAGAATGGCACCGATCAGCCCGGCGGCAATCAAGCCCATCAAACCGACACCGCGCGGTACGACCAACTTCACGGCTTCGGTGAATGCCGCGTCGGAATCGATCTGGACGCCGTTCAATCTGACTTGAAAGAGGTAGAAGGCAGCGATGCCGCCGCCAATGGCAAAGAATGGAATCAGCAGTTTCAAAAACCCCGCGGCGACGATCCCCAGTCGCGTCCCGGTCGCTGCTCGCCCCTAAGGCTCGCTGCACGATAAACTGGTTGGTTCCCCAGTAGAAGAAATGCAGGCACATCAGCCCTGTCAGTACGCCGGTCCAAGGCAAGTCTGGGTGGTTGCTTGGCAGGTAGAGCCGCATTTTATGATCTCGCAGGCTGTCCAGTTCTCGCATTCCGGACCAACCTCCGATCTGCGGCTGCTGCAGCACCAGCAAGGCCACGGCGATTCCAGCAGCCAGCAGTAACACAGACTGAATGACATCCGTCCAGATCACCGCTTTGAGGCCGCCGAAGATGGTGTAGCCTCCAGCCACCAGGGCCAGAGCGAGTACGCCGTAAGCGTAGTAATCAAAACGGATGGTGGGTCTGGCAATCTCTTCGGCAACTAGCTCGTTCCCGTCAGCATCCACCTGCGCAGCCACTTGCGGTGAGCCTTGCAGCAAGACGTTGAGTGACCGCGACCCGATGTAGAACCCCTGCACCATCTGCACGCCGACCATCACCATCAACAGGATCAGGGTGTACAACACGGCGGACCGTTCGTCGTACCGTTGACGGAGATAATCGCCCAGCGTGAACAGTTTCAGCTTTCGATAGACCGGCAAGAACCCATAGCACAGCAGCATCAAGCCGCCGATGGCTCCCAGTTCGAAGTGGCTTTGCGCAAAGCCGACCGTGAACCCAACCCCCATCATTCCGACCAGATGATTGGCGCTGACGTTGCTCCCAAAGATACTGCCTGCCACCCCCCACCAACGAATCGAACGGCCGGCCAGATAGTAGTCCTGAGACGTTTCTTCTTTCCGGCCCGCAATCAGACCTACCAGCATCACCGTCACCAGCGAGATGAAAAAAATCGCCAGATCCAGCGGAGTGAAATCCATGCCCATGGGCAAACCTTCGACCAAGTAAAGGATGCGCGCAAAGAGCGGCGCGCCGTTGGAAACCTGGTCCGCAGACAACGCGAATCAAGTGGGCCGCACTATACGCGGCTCATCGCATGCCTGCAAGTTTTGCCGTTGCGGTCGTTGTGTTCCCCTGGACAGCTACTTCCAGCGGAACAACGGGCTCTGCACAATCCCATGGACAAGCGAACGCAGGCCGTATTGATCCGAAGCGGCCTGGTCCACAATCTGCTGGATTGCCTGAGCGTCCAGGGGCCCAGTCGGGGTTGCCGTGGCATACGTCATCAAGTGTTGCGTCACGCCCCAGGCGAGCTTCTCCGGTTGATTCCCCAGAAGTTCGCGTAGCTGGACGATGTCTTCAAATTCCTTCCCTTCTGGCGTGATGCCGCTACTATCCACCGGCAGACCATCGGTCCACATTGGCTTGCCTCGGGGCTGCTTCTCAGCCAGCAATCGGTAATGATCTCGGTACTGCCCCATCACGTCGAAGCTCTCCAAGGCAAAGCCGTACGGGTCGAACTTTTTGTGGCAACTCGCACAAGATCCTTCGTTGCTATGCCGTGCAAGTTGCTCGCGCAGTGTGGTGGCTCCGCGCGTGTCAGGGTTGATTGGTTCGATATTGGGGGGCGGTGGCGAAATCGGCACGCCCAACAAACGCTCTGAAATCCACACACCCCGCTTCACCGGTGACGTGCTGGAACCATCTGCCGTGACTTTCAAAACAGCAGGCTGAGTCCAAAGCCCTCCGAACGGCGAACCCTCTGGAATATTCACCGACTGCAGTTCGACACCACCGATATTCCCCAACCCGTAATGCTTGGCAAGGCGAGCGTTGACCAGCAGCCAACTGGGGTCCACAAACTCGCGCACGTTGCGATTCTCGCGAAGGATCCGGCGGAAGGTCGCCGCGGTCTCCTCCAGGCTGCTGAACTTCAACAGGTCATCGTACTCCGGATACAGTTTGTTGTCCGGCGATGTGTCGTTGATGGCATGCAGGTCCAGCCATTGATTGAGGAAATCCTGGGCGAACCGGTCCGACTTGGGATCACTAAGCATCCGATCGGTTTGTTTACCCAGCACTGCCGGATCACTGAGTTGACCTTGAGCAGCAAGCTCTAGCAGTTCTTCGTCCGGTGTCGAATTCCACAGGAAATACGAAAGCCGGGAGGCCAATGCGTAGCCTGAGAGTTCCCCGGGAGATTCGATCACACAGAAGAACTCCGGCGACGTGAGCAGGTCCGTCACGCGATCAAAGAAGATCGTTTTCAACGGTTGCTCATCGGCAAGGCCCTGTCGAACCGCCGCGTCAATTTCGTCAAGTTCGGCGTCTGTCACTTCGCGACGCAGGATCCCACGCCCCACGCGAGCCAAGGTGGTCCGCATCAATGCCACAAACTGATCCGCATTCATTCCATCAAAGCGGTACGATCCCTTCTCTTTGATGTATACCCGAGGTCGCCGCATGGCCTCGATCAGGTCTTCCGGGAAATCGGCGGTCAACCAGCGGTCTGCCAGGATGGGCTGTTCTGGTGATTCGACGTCCACCCACTGCAGCGCCAGGCCAGGGCCTTTGCATTGACTGGCTTGCTGGTTCTTGGGAACCTGCACGCCAATGCCAAACGGGATCAGCCGGAATCGCTCGCCGCGGTTGAGATAGATTTCGGTCTCCAACACTGCCGGCTTGCCAGCGGGGGCTTCGAGAATGGCAGCCAGCTCGATCTCTTGAGGGTAGGAGTATGTCTTCCCTTTGTAGACCCCCAGCGCCAGCGGCTTGTCCGACTGGTAAGCATAAGCATGAACCCGCAACTTGTACGTGCCTGGGACGGACACATTGAAGTTGGAAGTGAATCGCAACCGCCCTGAGGTATCGTCCGTATTGAACGATACAAACCAGCCGTCGGGAAGCTCCAGCGTATGACCAGCAGACTGCCCACTCTCCATGGCAGGCAGTCTGGCCATACGAGCATCCCGTGGGTTCTTCTCCGGGTTGGGAAGTGGACGCAGCACCCGATCTTCGAGCAGGCTTCGGGCAAGCTCGTAGTAGCCATACGCGCCATCCATGGACATCGGCAGCGCTGCACTGACCTTGGTGTAACCATCCACCCGACCATCTTCTGGCAACAGGCTGATATCCGGTCGAATTCCAAACAGATCTTCGAATGTGTTGGAGAACTCGGCTCGACTCAAACGGCGAAATCCGCTCCGCCCTAGAGTTCGCTGTTTCGCAGCCAGGCTGCTGGTCAAATCGTTCCGAATCCAGTCTACCAGCGTACGACGCTCAGTCGCCGTCAACTGCGGCTCGTCTTCGGGGGGCATCTGCGCAAACTCGAGTTGATCGAGCACTCGAAACCAAAGGTGTTCGTCCCCGGTCAGTTGTTCCAAGGACCTCATGCCAGAAAGATTGATCTTGGACTCTTGGCGCTCCGGACCGTGGCACTTGATGCAACGCGCCTGCAGCACTGGCAACACCTGAGTGCGAAACGTATCGGCCGTATTGTCGGCATGTGCCCGACTGGCAGTCGAAGCCATCCCAAGCATCATCGCGCTGATGAGAATGCGTAACGTGATATTCATCGCCAGGTTCTTTCAAGACGCATGGCCCGGAGTACGGGAAGAAAAAGAATGAATCCATGGTTCGCACGTGGCGAATTCTAAGACTTCAGAAGTTCATTCATGTTGCCGGTGCTGGAACCAAACTGCTGCTGGTTCATGCCGAACCGTTGCATCATGGTCACAAACAGATTGCACAACGGCGTGTTGTTCTGACGATCGCCGGCAATGTGTTGCCCATGACGATGACCGCCACCTGCCAGCAAGATAGGCAGGTTGGTCGTGCCGTGGCCGCTGGCATCTCCCAGGTTGCTACCGATCAGAATCTGGGTGTGATCCAGCAGGCTGCCGCTTCCATCAGGTGTGTCACGCAGCGAAATCAAGAAATCGCGGAACGCTGCCATTTCGGCCTTCTCCACCAGTT
This sequence comes from uncultured Planctomycetia bacterium, assembly GCA_942492195.1. Classification (GTDB taxonomy): domain Bacteria; phylum Planctomycetota; class Planctomycetia; order Pirellulales; family S012-138; genus CALOEH01. The sequence continues at coordinate 6,813 of CALOEH010000183.1, forward strand.
TCAGCTCTTTGATCTTGGCCGGGTTGCGGCCATGATGCGACAGCCCATGATGGTTCTCTTTGACCCCTTCGATGGGAGGCGTCAAATCCATGCCGCGGATAAACAGCGAGCAGACTCGCGTGGAGTCCGTCTGGAGCGCCAGGCGGATGATCTTGAACATCAAGTTCGCCCTGCCAATAAAATCGCTCTTGTCAGCGTTATCCGTCGGCTTGGGTTCTTCCACGGTCGGTTTGGGCCGTTTGACCCACTCTTCATTCGCGTGGAGTTGCTTCTCCATCTCGCGGACCGCTTCGGTGTAATCGGACAGTTGTTGCTGATCTCGCCGGCTCAAACGGGACTGGAGTGACGCCATCCGCTCACTCATCCGATCCAGCATGCTTTGGCCATTCTTGAGACGCTCCAACTCGGCTTCAACTTGCTTGGGGTTGCCTCCTAAAAACATGTTGGCATAGAGCCTGGCAGGGCTGTACTCCGAGCGCACCGTTGCCCCGCTCCGGCTAAACGTCAAACCGCCGGCATTGTCCGTCGAGAGCGTGAGTAGCGGAATCCGGGTGGCGGTGCCGACGTGCTTTGCGGCCAAATAGTCCATTGAGACCGTATTGCGAAAGCCGGGTCGGCGAGGGTGCTGCGCGCTGGTCAAAAAGCACGCTTCCGAAGCGTGATCACCACCGATATCAGGATGCGAAATTCCAGAGAACACCGTCACGTCCTGGCGGAGATCACCAAGGATCTCCAGGTACTCACTCGGCTGGTATTCTCGATCCGCCCCTTCCGGAAAGAACGCTGGTCCGAACAAACCAAACGCGGTGCAAATATTCACCATCCGCTGTGGCGGAGCCGGTTCGTTGGCCGTCGCCAGGCTCTCCAGCCAAGGCAGTGCCAAAACCGCCGAACTCGTACGAATGAACTGGCGGCGAGAAGCAGAAAACGTGGCATTTCGCAGCATGGCAGGCTCAACGGAAGTTAGGTGGGCGTCATTTGTTGGGAGATTCGCGCCTTGCCAACAGCAAGCCGCTGCTGACCATTGTAGTCTCAAGAGAATCTTTCGTCGAAGCTGAACACGTGTAAACTGGAAACACGTTCGTCCCCGGTCACCCAACGATTGACGGACTAAGGACAATGTTTCGGTCCTACCCCGTTCCTTTGCATTCTACGAAAAACAGGAACTTCATGCCGCTTTTTACCATCCGGTTCCAGCCCTGCTCCTCCGCGGTAATCATTGCCGCGCTGCTCGTCATGGCGGTTGGCGACCTCGCAAGTGCCAGCGAACTCCCCGCACCCCGCCCGCCCAACGTCGTACTCATACTTGCCGATGACCTCGGATATGGAGACCTGGGTTGTTACAACTCGGAATCAAAGATCCCAACTCAAAACTTGGACCAACTGGCGTCGCAGGGAATGCGGTTCACGGACGCACACTCCCCTTCGGCTGTTTGCTCACCGACCCGTTATGGGCTGCTCACGGGGCAATATGCCTGGCGGACGGAGTTGAAGAGTGCGGTGCTTTGGGCGTTTGACCGTCCGCTGATTGCTCCGAATCGGTTCACGCTGCCTGATCTGCTCAAGGAGCATGGTTACCAAACCGAATGCATTGGCAAGTGGCACCTTGGTTGGGAGTGGAAACAGTCCAACGGGAAACCGCTCGATCTGCCCTTCAAAATTGGTGAGCGCGGACCGCATGCCGAGCGGGTGCGTCTGGCCCAGGCGATTGATTACCGTCAACCGCTGGGAGGTGGACCCCTGGCAGCAGGTTTTGATCACTACTTTGGTGACGACGTGATCAATCAGCCTCCGTTCGTGTGGATTGAGAACAACCTCTGTTTGACCCAACCAACACTTGCCGAACACCCGAACGTGCTGCGCGGTTCGTCGAATGGACCGGCGACGCCAGGTTGGGATCAGGCTGGGGTGTTGCCAGCAATGACCGAACGTGCCTTGAAGTACCTGGATGAACGGGCACTCGAACCTGACCGCCCGTTCTTCTTTTACTTCCCATTGACGGCACCGCACGTACCGATCGTTCCGCCGGCGCAGTTTCAAGGCGTATCGACCTATGGACCGTACGGTGATTTTGTTGCCTACGTGGATGGGATCGTCGGCCAGGTCACGGAACGGTTGCAAACCGCAGGGCTGGCCGAGAACACGTTGGTGATCTTCACGTCCGACAACGGATCGTACGCGCCGGCCGAACGGGGCCATTCACCCAACGGAAACCTCCGCGGTCGCAAAGGCATGATCTTCGAAGGGGGACACCGTGTCCCATTCATCGTGAAGTGGCCCAACCAGGTTGCTGCCGGTTCAATCAACCATCAACTCGTGGGCATCAATGACCTGATGGCTACGCTGGCCGAAGTGGTCGCTCACCGGCTGGGCCCCAACGTGGCGGAAGACTCCGTCAGCCTGCTGCCTACGCTTCGAGCTCCCGAGCAACCAGTTCGGACTCAGTTGATCCATCATAGTGTCTCAGGGGAATTTGCGATCCGATCCGGCAAATGGAAGCTGGTTCCAGAGATGCAGTTGCTGTTCGACATGCAGCAGGATTCGCAAGAAACTCGCAATCTTTGGTCGCAGCACCCAGACATCGTAGCTCGCCTTCAGGCTGAGCTGAAACAGATCCAGGCGGGTTCCGCTGGTCGCTAGAATGCAGGGGTTGGGAGAACCGATTGGGTTTGGTTCTCCCGCAATACGGCTTTCCAGTTAGGAGGTCTCACACTGCCATTGACCGATTCGGAATAGAAGGTTCTCAGCAGCTAACCGGAGGAATTCGCAAGGTGGTTGAGAATTTCGATACCCCGTTCGATGGTGGCATCTTCGGCAGCGTATGAGAGCCGGAAGTGGGTGTCGGCGCGGCTGAAAATATTGCCGGGGATGATCAGCACGTTGTTCTCGATGGCTCTCTTGACGAACTCCGTGGCGCTGCCGCCGGGTGCCTTGGGGAATGCGTAGAACGCCCCCCTCGGCTCTGCAAGTTCGAAATGGTCTTTGAGTCCTTCGTAGATCATGGCCGCTTTCTTGCGATACGCCGCAACGTATGGCTGCATGTCCACATCCAAAGCGGCGGCCATGGCCCATTGAAATGGTTGCGGCGAACAGACGAACGTGTACTGCTGCAACTTGATCATCTCATGGACAATCGCGGCTGGCCCGTGTACGAAACCAACCCGCCACCCGGTGACGCCAAAGGTTTTGCTAAACCCATCAATCACGAGCGTCTGATCATTGAATTCCGCTGGCGACACAAACGTGTCGTCGTAGCTGAACAGGTTGTAGATCTCATCGCTGATCAATACCACGTTCCGCTCGGCCGCCAGTCGCGCCAGGTCTTCGATCTCTTGCCGTGAGGCGACCGCACCGGTTGGGTTGGCCGGGCTGTTGAACAGAATGGCCTTGGTCTTGGGACCGATGGCATCCGCCACCCGGTTCACGTCGATTCGAAAATCGGGATACGTGTCCACAAACTTGCAGACACCTCCCACGAGTTTGACCAGCGGTGGGTACATCACGAAGTAGGGATCGAACACGATCACTTCGTCGCCGGGGTTGATCAAGGCCATGATGGCCAGCACCAACCCACCACTTGTGCCGCTGGAAACAAACAACTGGCGGTCGGCATGCCCTAGCGCCGTATCCACCCGCTGCTGCAATTTTTCGCGCAGCACCGGCATCCCTTGCGTCAAGGCATAGCCGTTGCCGTCCTGCTGGATCGCTTCGATCGCCGCTTGCTTGATGACGTCAGGCACGGGGAAATCTGGCTGCCCGATCGACAAATTGATCGGATTGGTCATCTTGGCCGCCAGGTCGAACACCTTGCGAATGCCAGAGCTATCGAAGTGCTGCATCCGCTCCGCAATCCAGGAAGTCTCGTTCATGCTTCGTCCGCCGGTGTCGTGAGGAAGGGAAGTTGGTATCATTCCCGGCCTCGGTAAGAGAAACAAGGGGGGGCACCGGGGAGCAAAGTGCGTTTCTTGTTGCCCTACCAAAGCAAGAAGCCGACGATAAATCGCCGGCTTCTCAAGCGTCTGTATTCTCTGGCAACTAGCTTAGGCTAGACCGGAGTGACGTTTTCTGCTCGGGGACCTTTGGGTCCGCGACCTTCGGTGTAGGACACTTGCTGTCCCTCCTGAAGATCATCGTACGAGGTGCCCACGACATTCGAGTGGTGGAAGAACATGTCTTCGCCAGTTCCGGTGTCGATGAATCCGAAACCCTTGTCCGTCAGTCTCTTAATCTTGCCTTCAGCCATTGACTCAATCCTAGAAAAGCTTCTGTCACTGCGGCGTTGCCCAACACCAACGGTTCAGGCAGCTCCGCCGCATTCCCACACCATAGCGGATGCGTCCGAAAAAAGATACCAAAAGAATTTTATGGTTCCAAAACGGTGCCGAAGCCTTGACAGCCTGCCGTTCACGACTCCGTTTATTGAAATACTGGACGCCGCGGCTCCGCCGGATCAAGATGACGAACGTTGCCCTTGAACCGAGTGCCGGAACATTCTGGCTTTCAAGGCAACGTCAACCGTCGCATCCAGCTAACAGGGTCGTTTGGCAGTTTCATGGGTTCTTCGCGCACCGATGCCGACGAACAAGACAGATCGAGCTGACCACATGATTCGGACAATGGGCAAGCCACCGGCTCGGCAACTCAACTGCCAGCCCATTTGTGGCGGATGAGTTTTCTTTGGGCGATCGAAATTGAATAGTCAATTACTTGTTTTGCTCGCACTCAACGCGATTCTCAATCTCGGATGTGGTGACAGTAAGCCGAGTTCGACAAGCCAAGCTGGAGACGTCCCGTTGGAATGCCCCAACACGGTTACCATCAGATCCGGTGCCGGCGTGACCGTTTTCACGATGGAGGAAGCGGGGGATTTATGGATTCGTCCAGACTGGAAGCCTGGCACCGACAAGGTCGTCATCAATCTTGAAGGTGACGAACGAGTTTCTGGCGGAAGTGAATATCTGCACGCACCTTCGATCATTCTCTCGTGGCTTGATTCTCCCTTTGGCCTTGATGGACTCTTGAACCGCTCCATACATATTCCACTCTCTTACAGCGAAGAGCAGGAAGACCATGCGACGAACTTCTACTACGGAGAGCATCTCGAATTTGACGACGTTCACATCGATTTTGTTGAGCGAAAGGGCGAGCGTTTCCGAATTCGGGTTTCGGGACAACCGATGACATCGATTCGCCTGGCCCTGGCCAGATGACCATCGAGATCGACACTTTCGTTGACTTCGTGGATCGCCATAGCACACCGGTTATTGATCCGCCTCGGACGGTTGAGGGCATTGGGGTTTTCATCGACAACGAATGGTGCTGGAAATGCACCGCCGAATATGCGGGGCGTCCAATCCAAATTCGGCTTTCAGCCGAGGGCGACAGGTTTGACGAATTCGCCAAATATGCCCGCACCGTCATGCGGCAAGAGGTGGTGTCGCTTAGAACGATGCGAAACGACATCAGATCTCGATTGTCCGGCCTGGAGTGGAAATTTGATGATTTCAAGGTCAAGCCTGACTTCAGGATTGAGGAGTTTGTCCCTGACACCTTGACTGTTACCGAAGCCAAAAAGAAGAGTGATGACGTGCGGTTGTATGTGTTTCTGACTCATCCCGATTCGGGAACTGACAGATGGATTCTCCGCTACTCCAATTCTGAATGCTATTCCCTTCAATGGATACCTGACCGCTAACTCATTCACGCGTCGCCGGGCCCAAGCGACGCGATCCAACAAAGCTCAGAATCATGTGATACAACGGAGGACGAGTTGTGCGTCTTCTCGTCTACTTCACTCCGGCAGTTCTGAAATCGTGTCCATGCCTTGACAGCCTGCTGTTCAAAGACTCCGTTTCTTGAAACACTGGACGCCGCGACTCCGCCGGATCAAGATGACGAACGTTGCCACTTTGTCCAGGATGCTTCACGAGGTCTCGCCATGCCTAAGCCATGTACCTGGTGCCTGATGCTGTTGTTGTCACTCGGGGCGGACGTTTCCCTCGGAGAGGTGCCAGCCAGGCAGTTTCGGGTTTGGGCAACCAGTTGTTCGCACGTGCCGGCGGATATCAAACATGGCAGAGAGAGCATGGCCCAGGCGATTCGCCAGGCGGCGGGGCTTGTGCCTGACGCGCCCGCTTTCGATTGGGACATCCTCCTGGACGCCGGCGACCTGTCTGCCGATCAGACGCCCCCTGGAGACCGGGATGGGCAAGAATTGGTGCGCCAGTATCGTGCGTTGACCGGTCATCGCCGCGAGCAAATCTACAACGTGCAAGGGAACCATGACGCGCCCTACTACGACCATGGACCAGGCTCGTGGTTTCGCAAATGGGGAGATCCGCTGGGCGAGCACACCAGGCTCTCGGGAGTGGATCCCCAGCGGAGGCCGTTCGCTGTCTCAGGCACTTGGGAACGTTATCGGTTTGTGGCTGGCAACCTGTTGTTCTTGATGTTGTCAGACAGAAACGATGCTCCCTCGCCGGTTGGCCGAGGTCATAGCCGTGAGCGACATCGCGGCGGTTACCCGCCTGGTGCGGTCACGCGAGAGACCTTCAACTGGTGGAAACAGCAAGTGCTAGGCAACCAAGACAAGATCATTATCACCATGCACCATCACGCGCTGCGCGATACCACGGTTGCATCAGGGCGGGGCGAAGGACACCCTCGTTACCACGGTCAGACCGGCGGTGCCGAGGGATCTTCGTACCTTTACTACATCATTGAGAATGACGACCCCGAAAACTTTCGATACACGTCGGACGCCCATGTGTTCGAGGATTTTCTGGAAGACTTCCATCTGCAGCATGGCCGGGGCGCCATCGATCTTTGGATTGCAGGGCACACGCACGTCAAAGGGCCCGACGATCACTTTGGCAACAAGACCATTTCAGAACGCCGCTGGGGAACCGGATTCTTGCAGGTTGCCGCACTGACGCAACATCATGCCGGAGCGGTGCCGCTGAGTCGGCTGTTGACCTTCACGGACGGCAGTGACACGGTTCGCGGCGAGGTCTACCTGCACGAACCCTGGAACAAACAGATTCCTGTTGGCTGGTACGAACCAGCGGCGATCACGTTTCCGTTACGACACAAGTTCCAAGCGCCTCCGCCGATTGAGAAGCTCGCGCCCTTTCCCGAACAGGCCCAAGACTTTGGCCCTCGCCGGGTACGCTGACGGACATGTCTCCCCTGACGGTTGAGGAATGGCGAATGTGGAAGCGGATCCGAACGTTGACCAAGAAAGCAATTGGTCTGGACATCACCATCACCGTGGCGGTTTGCCTGGCCGGCGTGTTGTTGGCCATCTACTTTGGCATCCGAGAGCTGTACCACGACAATCCCAACGAGGGAATCCGCTACCTTGGCGAAGCGGCGTGGACCATTGCCATCTTCGTGTTCATCTACGCAATCTACCGCGGCGTTCTTCGCTCCAATCAGACGCTCCGCAAACAACGTCAGGACCAGAAGCGAGCGAGTCTCGATGAAAAGAATCGCACGAGGCGATGATTGAGAAGTACAGCTGGGTAGCCTGAGTTGCTCGCAACCCAAGTTTACAAGAGGCACCTCACGTTCGACGGGTGTTTCGGCTCCAGGCCATCTCGCCTGAGAGGTGGGAGGCTTGAACACCGGTTTCTAACCATCACGCTGGCGGCTTTGATCCACTGCCCCCGTACCTGATCTACATTTCTGATCTACATTTTCTGCCTACGTGTTTGAGTTCGAGCAAGTCTTCGCTCTCGGGCATTCTGTTCCACGCACCGATTGACACACGCACTGACGGTCGGCGGGGTGTTGATGTACCTTTGCAATCTGCCAGTCACGCCAAGAGCGTTTTCGGGCCAGCAAACGATTCAACGGTGGCAAGGCAATCGCATAATCTTTGAGCACCTCTGCAAATATGCCTCCCATTCCAAATAAGATGACAGGACCAAAATCTCGATCCTGCTTAAGACCTAAAATCAGCTCTCGTAATCTTTGTGTTTGACCATTTGCTGGATGGTGACACCACTTTTTGCATCAGGGTCGTATGTCTTTGCATTTTTCACCACCTGGTGAAAGCGGCATTGCGGACGGCGTACTCATCGCTTAAATTCAGAGAAACCGCATTGGCGTCTGATTTGTGCGTTATATCACGGAATTAATTTTAAAGCCACCGGGAATCCAACTTGACATGATTTTGAACGGCTTCCTCAACTGAAGATGCTGTTTTCACTAAATGACGGGAATTCATAGGCTGAAAGCAGCGCCTTTGATTCAATTTCAGTCAGAAGTGTGCTTCGTTCAAGCGCTGTATGAATAGATTGGCGTCCGCTGTCACGGATAAACTTGAGGCGTTTCGGAAGCCTGGAAGGAATTTGCTGAAGCATTTGAATGTTCTGTGAATTCCGGTATAAGTCCATAAATGCGCGCACGGCGCGCTCGGGCGTGTCAAATGTCGGTATTCCGGCTTGATTAAATAATTCCCGTCCTTTTTGCATTTCTGTTCCACCAACCCAGGATGTAAAAACCGGAAGGGGTTTATTTTTAATTTCATCAATAAGGGATGCCGCCAGCCTCAGCGGTATCAGTTAGCGCCTGGGGGGCGGATATGATCAAAATTCCATTGACTTCCTTTGCAGCTAAACAAATTTCTACAACCTTCCGAAAATTTTCAGGTGGAGAATCCCCCAACATGTCAATCGGATTGCGCCTGCTCCAGTATGGCGGGAGAATCGCATCTATTTTTTTTATGGTCTCATCACTTAAGGTTACCGGATCATATCCAAAATCGGACAAGGTATCGGCGGCCATTACACCTGGGCCGCCCGCGTTGGTGATGATCGCCAGTCCGGGTCCTGAGGTCGGGTTTGTTTGGCAAGTAGTTCAGCGCAGTCAAAAAGTTCTTCGAAGGTCTTGACCCGAAGGATGCCGGTGCGTTGAAATGCGGCGCCGCAGAAACCTGAATCTTCTCCGGCCACAGCGCAGGCGTGTGAGGCGGCAGCCAATGCACCCGCCCGGGTTCGTCCGGCTTTCAGCGCAATAATGGGCTTTACGCGCGATACCGCTTACACAATTCCTGGAAGCATTACCTCCCCAACATTCTTGGTTACCAACTGTTAAAAAAGGACTACGACATTTTCGACATCGAACAGCAAGGTGGCTGGAAAAAAGCTCAAACGCGGCCCGACACCGAACTCGGCATGCAACACGAGCAGATCGTACAATTAAGGCAGCGCCTGGGGATCGAACATGACCTTGCCGAGGACTCATTACGCGACATCTCAATATTTGACCACGGGCTGGAACAGGCGGTCATACATTACCAGTTGAGACATGGCTTGAAGGCAGATGGTCGAGTTGGGCCACAAACACGAAGGACGCTGAACATACCGGTAAGCGAAAGAATCAGACAGGTTCGCATCGCACATGGAGGCTCGCGCTGGCTGCCACGCGAACTGTGGGGGGGGTAGCTGATGGTTAACATGACAGGTTTCGAGCTCTACATCGTGGATAATGATTCAATACTGCTGAGCATTACAGTTATCATCGGTAACCAGACCGTTCTACCCCCAGTTTTTCAGGCCTTATCAGTACCATGGAGTACAACCCGTACTGGACGATACCGATTACCGCTATCGCCGTGGAAGATTATATCTATCGGCAGATCCAGGATCCGTCTTTCCTGGCAAGAAGATCCATCAAGCTTTACAGGGGCTCGAAAAACCCCGGAGATAGATCCGCAAACAGTGGACTGGAGCAAACTGGACAAAGACCACTTCCCTTACTGGTTACGCCAGGAACCGGACTCCGATAACGCTTCGGCACCGGCGCCGCTCTTGCGCGCGCGCAGTTCCAGGGCGGCCAGCGCTGGCACCTGACCAGCGTCGCCATGATCGGCTTCCGCGACGTGCGGAGCCACACCTGCCCCCTTCCTCCAGGACACGGCCCGCGAGTACTTCTCACGGAGCGCCACCTGGTGCGGACCAAACGCGCCACGCGCTACGACCTGGCCATCCTGTACATGATGACCCGAACGACCGGCTGGCGTCCTCCAACCGCGATGAGCCATCGCTCGCTTCGGACCGCCGCCCAGGAGGTCGGCTTCGGCGTCGAAGTGATCGATCGTGACGACTACGGTCGGCTCTCCGAGTTTGACGCGCTCTTCATCCGGGAAACGACCGCGGTGAACCACCACACCTTCCGCTTCGCCCAGCGCGCCGAGGCCGAGGGCCTGGTGGTGATCGACGATCCGCAGTCGATCCTGCGCTGCACGAACAAGGTCTACCTGAACGAGGCCTTCGAGGTGAACGAGGTGCCCACGCCGCGCACCTGGATCACGGACAACGTCGACGCCGAAGAGGTAGCGGAGCGCATCGGCTTCCCGTGTGTGCTGAAGGTGCCCGACAGCGCCTTCTCCCAGGGCGATGATCTAGCTGATTAGGTAAACAGCTCCTCTGTATACTTTTATCATGAATATTCCTTAGATATAGATTTGCATTGCTAACACCAGTTTCACCTGTGTTGCCTAGAGGACGAAGGAACGGCAGGGCAGCCCTATCCTTGGAAACCTTCGCCGTTGTAATCAATACTCTTTACTTTTTTGATATTGTCACCATAAAAATAAGCTGCACCGATCTGATACCGCTCCTAAATCCCTGCTTTAATCGGTCAAACTCAGAGCTGCTGGATGGCCAGCTCAGATTAAAAAACAGAACAAATACAAAACAGATAAGACAGCCAGAACTGATTCTGGCAGAGGGCAGTGCCGGATTCATGTGATGACTTCTTAATTGAATTATGATGAACATAGGCTTTGGT
>CALOEH010000184.1:0-8149 GCA_942492195.1 uncultured Planctomycetia bacterium
AATAATTCGGGATCAAGCCTGGCGGCAACGACGAATTGGGCAACTGCTCACGGAAGTCCAATTAAACCGCTACGAGCAACGATTGCTTGAAAGGGCCGCGTTCGTCGATCCCTATGAGCAGTTGGCCGCAGAGTTGGAAGTGATGGATTTTCGAGCAGGAGTCGAGGCATTCGAGAATATCTTGACGCAACTCGATTTGTCTGAGCTGCAGCAGGCCGAGATTTATAACTCACGCAACTCCTTCTTCTTCGCAGGCCGACAAGCTCAACTTAAATACCAGGAACCAGAACGTGATCGACTACTGGAATACGACGACCTGATTTCGGTACTACGGAAACAACTCGACGAGCAGCAAACAGAGCGATTGCACCAGATTGCATCGGCTGCGGCGGATCGCTCTCCGGTCACCGCCACCAAAGAAAATCCAGAAGTCAATCGAGTCACGCGCGCGGTACCGCTTGAGGGATCCGAACCGGCGGTCAAAGGTCCAGCGGAGTGACCAAGTAACAGAAGCCGCTGATCGGTTGTGAGCAACCAATCCGTGCCGGCCTTGCCGGTTTCAGAATACCACTCGATGACAGATGCGAATTCAGGGGAGTTAGATATTCCGTTAACGGTTTGCGATCATTGCGGTGGCAAGTGCAACGTCAGTGATGCGGCAATCGGTCAAATCGGGACCTGCCCTCACTGCCAGAAACGGTTTCAGGTTCGGGCGGCGGCTCCTCCTTCGGACCAGGAACGTCCAGTTGCCACCGTGCCGGACGAAGCCTCGAAGGAGGAAGCGATTCCCAGTCTTTCCACTGGCCAGGCGCTCTCCGCTTATGGTCAGTGGTTCAAACGGCTACCGCTCGCGCAATCCGCGGCCCTCTCGTTAGGACTCGTCGTCACCCTGACGTTGGCGAGTGTCGGGTTCGTGTCGCTGTTCGATCGGTCGGGCAGTGACAACCCGGCGATTGAGCAGATTGCGGCCAATCCCAGTCCGTCCACGCCGACGGAGGTCGAGGTGCCGGCGGACCAACCTCCTCCGCAATTCGCCGCAGGTTCGATCCCCGAACAACCGACGTCCGAGACATTGCCTTCCCGGCCATCGTCTCAAGAGTCACCGACTTCCGCGCCGCCGACACAACAACCGCAACCGCAAGCCGAAATCGGCCGCCCTGCAGTGGATCAAGTGGCGCCGCATGCGAACACTCCGGCAGGCGCTCCTGATCCTTCGACGGAAGTTGAGTCCTCCCCTGTACCGGAGCTCCAGCCAGATCCTAAGTTTGCAGCAAGCCCACTGAGTCGCCAGTTGGCCGGGAAGTGGGTGCATTCCCAGGGCGTGCCTTGGGTTTCTATCTTGCAAGTCAACGAAGATGGCAGTGTTGTCTTTCAACCAGGTACGAAGTTTCCCTTCCGGGGAGTTTGCCAGCTTGTCAGCCCTGGGCAGGTCCGGTTTGTTTGCCCCAAACAGCCCCTTTTCAACTTGACGGCCGGCATCCACGTTCAGGGCAACAACGTCATGTTGAGCGGCAAGAAGAACGTCATACTCGCGCGTTATTTCGATGTGAACCCCGCCGTTGCCAACGGAAACAACCCAGCCGTGGCAAACTTCGAACTCTCCGGTCGGTGGGGAAAGGTTCACTCTGGGCTGCCTGCCATGTTTGATCTCTACGACGATGGCATCGCGATCTTCTACTCCAACTCTCGCCCTATCCCAGGTCGGTGGACCAGGGACGCGCCCAAGGGGGCCCAGTATCGTTTTGAATCGGCGGCGCTGCCTACAGGCGTAGGTTTGGGGCAATCGAATGTTGGTCCTGGCGGTCGCACCCTGACCGTGCGCACGGAGCAAGGAGATTCCGCCATGTACCAATACGCGCAGCAACGGCCGAGCGATTCGCAGATGCGAATGATTCGCAATGTCCAAGCGCCCGGTGACATGCTGCCGGATTTGTTGGACTTCGGAGCTGCCACGGTGCTGCGGTATCAATATCTGGTGTCGGCCCAACCCGTGGCGACGGCAGGCTTCCGTACCGTAGGCGGCCGAACGTTGAACTTGATCGGCATACCCGCTCTGGGGTCGATTGGTCGTTCCTACTCGTACCGAATGAACGAGGACGAACTTGTTCTCGGCGATACGTTGCAACCTCAATTGGAAGTGAAGTACACGCGGATTGCGGCAACTGCCGAGATACCTTTGGCGGAGTCAAAACCTGCCACGCCGGTGAACACGCCCCGGTCCCAACGGCCGCCGAGAGATTACGGTCCGCTCTTGAAGGGGAATGCCTATCGGCTGCTGGGTGAGTGGACCCTGGGGCGCAAGGGCAACTCGGGTTTCCCTGGCCGCATCGCATTTCTGGAAGACGGCCAGGTTGTGTTCAGCCTGGAAGATCAGGCCGATTCCGCGACTCCCATCCTGGGCTCCTACCAACTCCTCGACGATGGCACGCTGGAACTGACGTCGTCAGGCGACAGCAAGAAGATGCAGTTCAAATTTATGAAACAAAGCCTTGTTCTGGCAGACGCAAAGAAGGCGCAAGTCGCCCGGGCGTATCGTCGAGATTCTGAGATGCCGGTTGCTCACAAACATCCCGAGATCGGTTCCCAGAAAAGAGAGGCCAACGGAGAACTCTCCCTGTTCGAGGCGATGCGGCTGAAACTGGTAGAACTCACGGTGATGGAGCATCTGGACACCAACCGATTCAAAATTGATATTGCAAAGTCTGCAGCGTGCTATGGTGGGCAACTATGGCTCCACATCGAACCAGGAACGCCAGTTCGCGTCGACACCCCACAAAAGCAAAACGCCGTTCTCAATGTCTCTTATGTGTCGCCCGACCCTTCCTTCTATATCGTCTCTGCCGTGCAGGACGATTACCGAGCCGCTGATGATCAACCGGTCAACCGACTCGTGCTGCGCGATCCCGGCAGCTCGACATGCCGTATGAGCCTATACGCGTTTCACCCGACCGCGAAGCCACTGGAGGAGATTCAGAACGGCAGGAATCTCTTCGTCTACGACCAGCTGCGGTGGTTGAAGCTCGATTCGGCCGAGGATGTCTTTCGGGAGGAATTCTTCGATCAGTACGATGCCAACCTGGAACAAGCGTTGCGGATTGCCGGCACGGTCTGGAAAGAGCTGGGCTTGAATATCTTGCGACTCAAGTACATGGATATTCCTGCCAACGTTGACGGTTGGCCGCGAACCGTTGACCTGGTCGAACGATTGTTGGAAATCAAAAGACCGGCCGATGCGAAAGATCAATCGTTGATTGGATTGTGGCGAATCGAGCCGGCACCTGACGCCGCGACCCCTCAAGTTTCGCCCATCCGCCTGTTGCTACAGGACAAGGGACAATTCGCCCTCATGTACCACAGCCCAGGCTCATTTACGACGCCTGGAGGCGAATACCGCTTTCATGGTGTCCAGGGGACTTGGAAACTCAGCGGTTCGCAAGTCACTTGTACTCCGCAGCAAGAGGAACCTGACGGCGATACTCCGGCTGCGTTTCCGCGCAACTCCACAAAGACCACGCCGATCGTGTTCCGGCGCTCTGGAGATCAGCTTCAAGTGAAGCTAGCGGGGGCAAACGTGACTACCTTGTCACGCCACAACTGGATGATCGGTGAACCAGCAGCGACAGCCGTGGCCAGCACTTCGCCAGAAAACTCCGCGCCGACAAACTCCGCGCCGAACGCGCTCGACGCCAGCGGTGCGACAGAATTTGGCAAGCAGAAAATCGGCAAGAACAAACTCACGCTGATCACCATGACAGGCAGGCCGGTGCCAGGCACGCCGCCGGGGGCTCACTTCGCAACTCTTGGTGTTCCCGTGATCAACTCTCAGGGGGAAGTGGCGTTTGAAGGTCAGCTGCGCGGCAATTCACTGCGCGAATATGTGAACGATCAATTGACCGCCGGCTGTTTCGTCACGCAAGGACAAACGCTCCGCGCCGTTGGCGTCGACGGTGCCAAAGTCCCAGAACTGGACGACAAGGCGCGGTTGCGTTTCGCCGACTCGACAGGGTTGGTCAGTCTCGATGACAGCGGCAATGTCTATTTTCAAACAGACGTGCAACTGTTCGTCGGCGCGATGAGGCGTGCGATCGTCGTTCATAACGGCGAGAGACTGAAAATCCTGACTCGCGACCAGATGCCTGTTTCAGAAGGTTCCGAGGAAACAATCCGAACCTGTCACGTATCGTCGCTTCGCGTGGTTTCGCCAGAGAGGGTTTGGTTCCACGGCTCCCGTTCCAAAAACATGGAATCATCGTGCCAAGCTCTGTTCTATGGTACGCCTGGCCAACTCAATTCGGCGGTGGCACTTCCTGGACCCACGCCTGATGGTGCAGGAACCTGGACGGACTCGGGGCTCTCCAGGCCGACGTTATTGATCGGCAAGTCGGGCGTCGCGCTCAACGCCGCGTTCAGAACGCCTGAGTCCGGCCGGACGTCGATGAGCAGCATTTGGGCCGGCCTCCCCAGTGAGTTGAAATGTATTGTTCAAGATGGGGACGAGGTCAGCTTCGGAAATCTTGAAGCGACCGTGGACAATGTCTGGTTGGAAGGCACCAATCCGCAAGGCGACGTGTTGATGAATTTGTTGGTCAAACGCCCCTATCAAGAAAACGTCGGAATCATCGACAGTCGCGGACTGTGGCTTTACTCCGATGGCAAGCTCAATTCGGTGATGGCACCGAACCAAATCGCTGACAACCTGCCTGAGAAGCCAGGCATGAGCAGTACCCAATCCGTTCTCAATTCGCAGGGCGAAGTGGCAGCGATTGTCTCCACCACCACTGGTTTGAAAGCGGTCGGACAACGCAACATTCTTGGTCGGCGAGAGCTGAAGAGCATCCACGCCGAGAGCATCTGGTTCTGGAGCCATGGCAAGTGGGAGATGCTCATGAACATTCCCTGGAGACGCGATCACCCATCGGGTTTTGAGACGCTGGCCATGAATGCGCAGGGCCAGGTGCTGGTCAAAACTCGCGATGATCGGCTACTTCTGTTGCAGGCTAAAGAACGAACAGCTGGCAAGCGCGATGAAGAAGCCACACGCGAAATCATTCGCGCGGGAGAAGTGCTGGAAGTGGCTCCCGGTGATCGACGCATCGTCAAGAGTTTCAGTGCCCCACTCCGCTCCGGAGGCAGCGACGGACGCCAACGCTCACTGAATGCAGACGGCCAAGTTGCCTTTCAGGTTGTCTTTCTCGATGCCAGCGAGGCGATCTTCCTGTTCAGCCCAGAAGATTGACGTTTGAGTGTTGATTCCGACGGCGTTTCATTAGCCGGCAACCCCACCAGGGCGATCAGCAAGATCACAACCTAGCCTACCCAGTTGCACTGCTGGGATGGGTGCGATTGCACGAATTCGTGCGTTCAGTGCGAATAGGGCACATGCGGTTACCTCCCTGGTCGAAGAACAATTGCAGGAGGGCGAATCGGCGTTGACACCAACACCCCAGACGGCAACCATCCGCTGGCGTCATCCACTCACGCCTGGATCCGACCTGCCAGCATGCTGGCACTCGCCTGGCATCAGGGATCTCCTAGGGGAGTCGTTCGCAAGTGACAAGTCCACACCCGCACACCATCGAAGCCAGAGTGTCATTGCTGGCTGGCTGCCAGTTGTGCCAGGGACTCTCTGAGCAGGAAATCACGGCTGTTGCGCAGCAGGCCGAAGTTCGCTTGGCCTCGTCTGGTGAAGTGATCTGTCAGCAGGGGGAGACCTCGGAACTCCTGTTCGTGGTGGTCCATGGCCGGGTCAAGTTGACGCACGAATGTCCACAAGGGGGACTGAAGTTGCTGGGGTTTCGATCCTATGGAGAGCATTTCGGCGAAACAGCCCTGTTGACCCAGACACCAAGGCTCTCCACGGCTGTTGCTAGCATGGACACGGTGCTGCTCACGCTCCATCGGACCAGCGTGCAAGAGTTGCTTGCCGTTTCACCCCAGTGGAGCGCCAATCTGAGCCGGGCGTTGGGGTGTCGGATTCATGCGTCGTCTTCAATGGGCGACCGACGACCAAGTTCCCATGCCGTGCAGGTCGTGGCCTTGGCGTATGGAACCGAACAAGACCAGAAGCTGATTCACCGGCTCGTGGTACCTTGATTGGGTGCGGCAAAACTGTGGCCGTGCTGACTCCATCGCCGAGCCATCCGCAGCTTCGGTCACTTCGATACAAGTTGACCCGGCGGTCCTCCGTGGGGCACTTGCCCAACATGATTTTGTCGTGATCCAGGTCTCGCAAGACTCGTTGGCCAACGCGCCCGCTCCCTTAGTTGGGCAATGCGAAGAACTGTGGTGGCTGATGGACCGATCCGCCCAAGACTCGGCGACTCAACTTCTACGACAGTTTCGCCAGCAGACACGCGAGACATGCCCTGTCCGCCTGATCTGGTTACTGGACGAAGCCATGAAGCTCGCGCCTCCTGCCCCAGCGGGCCTTGGTCTGGCCCAACCAGATTACAAAGTTGTCTTGACCGAAGGCACCGGGCCGGGGTCGATGCAGCAGGGAATCGTGCGGCTTGTTCGCCATTTGTACGGCAAGCGGGTGGGGCTGGCCCTGGGGGGCGGCGGAGCACGTGGACTCGCGCACTTGGGCGTGATGAAAGCCTTGAACGAAGCTGGCATCACGGTGGACCTGATGGCGGGCACCAGCAGTGGGGCTTTGATGGGAATTCCTATCACCGGAGGTTGGGCACCGGACCAGGCTGTCGAAGAGTTCTGCCAGGCCCTGACTCCGGCCTGGCTACTGAGGGCACTTCCTCAGGGGAGCTACTGGTACCTGTGGCTGATGTTTCGCACGGGGGCTTGGGATCGCATGCTTCGGCGGTATTGCGGACAGATCAGTTTGGAGCAGTTGCTACTCCCGCTGCATGTGGTGAGTGTGGACCTGGTGCAAGGAGAACAAGTGGTCCGTAGTACCGGCGATGCGGTTTCGGCAGTTCTCGAAAGTATCAACTTCCCGCCGGTGGGGGCTCCCATTCTGCGAGACGGCCAGGCTTTGGTCGATGGCGGTTTGCTCAACAACCTGCCAGCAGATATTCTCCCCGCGCTCGGTGCCGACTGTGGTCCTCGCCTTGTCGCCATGTTGTGGCCAGATTGAAACCTGTGTTTGCTGGCAACCCGCATGGAAATGCGCCCTTGGACGCCATGCGTTCGGCGGGGATTTTCCGGACATTACTCCGGGCCAACGAAGTGCAAGATCATGCCTTGGCGAGACTTCGCGGCACGACGATTGACCTGCTCATTGCCCCGGAAACTCGGGAGTTTGAGTTCTCTGATTTTACCCAGGGAGTCTCAATTGGCCGAAGCGGGGTGTTGTACACCCAAATGCATTTCCACAGATTCGACAAATCTTTCGTGACCTGGACATTATGGGTTGATGGGATAAAGAAGAAATGACTTATGCGTGAGTCAATCCTCTTACCTTGCGGTAAACGTCACCCGTCACCAAGAGAAGTGGGAAACCCCTCCTCGATGGCGGTGACTTCTCTTCGGGTGTGGCTTCTCAGAGTGGTGTGACGTAGACGTTGAGTGGACGGCGGATCGAGGCTTGTCATTGTTGAAATCGGGTGGGCAGCGGGCATGTTCGTGGGGCTTTCGGGTGCTGCCTTCACACAGGTCTTAAGCCACCGAAAGCAATCTACGTGCATTGCCGGCTCTACCTCCCCAGAGTCATTCTGGAAACCTGGTAGGCAAGACCATGTGGATTCGCCTGAATTGCCCCAACGGGCATGCACTCAAAATCAGCCAGCAATATGCCGGCAAGCGGGGGAAATGTCCCCACTGCAAGTCGCCGGTCCAGATTCCCAAAATCCAGACCGAAGTGTCTGAAGACGCCATTCTGGACATGTTGGCCCAGCCCCCCGTTCACCAAGAACCGGCCGGTGGCGATGCCCAGGAACAGGATGACTCAGGGGCTACGTCCTTAACGGCGAGGAGGCGGACTCGACCATTGTCGAGGGAAGTTCTGTCTTGCTGCGGGCACAGCGAAAATGCCCTCACTGTAGCCGCAAAGTTTCCGCCAAATTCACGATTTGCCCCTACTGCAAGACCTACTTGCCTGAGCGATCGGAAGTCGCCGAACGGTCCTCGCTCAACTGCCCTTCGTGTGGCATGACCAGTTCCCAGGCTCCGAGGTCTGCGAATAACTGCGGCGAAG
>CALOEH010000185.1:0-6839 GCA_942492195.1 uncultured Planctomycetia bacterium
CTCCGCTTCCACACAGATCCTAGATTGCCGAGCCAGGAACTGGTTGCTGGGATCTGCCATGGCCAGGTCAGGCCGGAGATGCGAACTCTGCCGATACGTGGCACTGCTGGCAATGGTTTTCAGCAGGCGTTTGGTCGACCAACCTTCTTGCACAAACTCCGAAGCCAACCAATCCAGCAACTCAGGATGTGTCGGCAGGGTCCCTTGCGTGCCGAAATCGTTCTCGGTGTCCACTAAACCGACTCCAAACAACCGCATCCAGATCCGGTTGACGCGAACTCGCGGGGAGAGTGGATTCTTGGGATCGACCAACCAGCGGGCCAGTTCAACCGGGTCCGTTGGTCATCTGCGGACGAATGCAGCGGCGGAAGAACCGTCGGCACGTTGGGCTGCACAGGATCTCCGGCTCGGAGAAAGTCTCCGCGGATCTGCAGGTGGGCAGGACGAGGTTTGTCCAGCTCGCGCATCACCATGGTTGTCGAAATCTCGCTGTTGAGCGTCTCGCGCTGCTTCGTCACGTCCAAAAACTCACTGTACACCGGGCCGAGTTTCGGATCGGCGCGGAGAAAGGCCTCGTTGAGCCGATCTGTCTGCGGTTTGCTGCGTTTCTCGGTGGCAACCGCAACAATTTTGGCCAGCGTATCGGTCGAAGGTCGATCCACCCATTCGGTGTCTGAGAGCGAAAGCCTGAGACGGCCGAGATTGTAGGCACTGCTGCCGTTGTTGAACTGCAGCGTGAAGGTCAACGCCTCGTCGGCTTCAATTTCCAGAGGTGTGGGGAGCACGAACCAGGCCACACGGTCCTGATTGGCACCACCTTCGGCCGAACCATTCACGGCCCAGCCGGTGTCGGTTTTGTTGTCGATGGCGTTGGCGACTTCGTATCCATTCTGCGAGTGGTCCGCCTGCGCTTTACTGAACCGTAGCTCTCGACCGTCGCCGGTGCGGAACCAGAACTCCGCAAGCACGAAGTTGCGTTTGCATGCCCGACCTGGCCCGCCGGAGGGAAGCGAGTCATGTTTAAGGGCTTCGAGCCGAACCGAACGGATCACTCGCGTGTCAGGCCGAACCGTCAAGCGGTACGAGTCCTTCGCTTTGTTGGTCCCTTGTGCCACAATGGACTGGTCTTCTAACTGGATGAACGTAGCCCCCTGTTCGCTCTTGGCGTCAACGTCCACAACTTCCCACTTGGTTGCCTCTTGGTCGGCATCGGCACCGGCGGACGCTTTCGCCTGCTGGAGAATGTCCTGCTCCCAGGCGTTTTGCCGGGCAGCCCTCTGGGGATCACCGGCCAGCCGTTTCTCCAGTTCGGCATACCGGGCATCGAGCGAAGCGAGCCGCTTGTCCTGCTCGGCTGTGGGAGCTTTGATGGTGGGGGTGATGGAGTTGTTGTCCGCCGTGGAATTGAAGAAAGCGTAGAACTCGAAGTATTCACGTTGCGAAATCGGATCGAACTTGTGAGCGTGGCACTTCGCGCAGCCGATGGTCAGCCCTAGCCACACGCCGCCGGTGGTGTCCACTCGATCCTTGACCTGCTCGTCTCGGAACTGATCCGCCTTGGTTCCTCCTTCGGAGTTGATGAGCGTGTTGCGATGGAACCCCGTGGCGACCAACTGTTCGCGCGTAGCCGCAGGCAACAGATCTCCTGCCAACTGCTGGATGGTGAACTCGTCGAACGGCAAGTCACGGTTGAAGGCATCGATCACCCAATCACGATACGGCCAAATCGTCCGCTCGTTGTCGTTGGTATACCCATGCGAATCGGCATAGCGGGCCTGGTCCAACCAGTACCGGCCCCATCTTTCGCCGAATCGGGGACTGGCCAGCACTTGATCGAGCAGGCGTTCGTAGGCATCGGGGCGTTTGTCCGCCACAAACCGGTCCACCTCTTCGATGCCAGGAGGCAGACCAAGAAAGTCAAGGTACACCCGGCGAATCAGCGTGTACCGGTCTGCCTCGGCGGACGGCGCCAAATTCTTCGGTTCGAGCCTGGCCAGGACAAAGTCATCGATGGCGTTCTGCGGCCAGTCCGCTTGTTGGACAGCGGGGGCTGGGTGACGCTGGACCGGTCTGAAAGACCAATGCACTTCGTACGGAGCGCCGCTGACAATCCACTGGCGGATTTTCTCAATCTGCTCGGCCGAGACCTGCTTGCCGCTCTGCTTGGGGGGCATTCGCAGGTCCTCGTCATCGGTGGTCAGCCGCTTGAGAATCTCGCTCAGGTCCGGTTTGCCGGGAGTGATGGCGGCCAAAGTACCCTCACGCGCGGCGAATGCCCCCTCACGGGTGTCGAGGCGCAGATCAGCCTCGCGAGTGGTTGGATCAGGTCCATGGCACTTGAAACAATTCTCAGACAGCACCGGGCGAATGTCACGATTGAACGAAACACCATCTTCCGCAGCGGCCCGGCCGCCAAGGCATACAACAAGTAGCATCGCAAGCAATGCGTCAGGTTTTG
This sequence comes from uncultured Planctomycetia bacterium, assembly GCA_942492195.1. GTDB lineage: Bacteria > Planctomycetota > Planctomycetia > Pirellulales > S012-138 > CALOEH01. The sequence continues at coordinate 2,459 of CALOEH010000185.1, forward strand.
GAAAGTTCATGCGTGGTAGGTGGCTGGAGGAGGGTGGGCCCTAACGGCCAGGTTGGAACCGACGGGGCTGCAACCTCAGCGTTCGCTCAGGCACGTCGCCGCCTGGTGATGAGTTTGATTATACGCGACACCGCGCAGACATTCAGCCAATTCATCGAGGCGATCTGCCAGAAGTTTCTGCCTGCTCGGTAACCGCACGGGTTAATGCAGCAACGCCTGCCTTGGCAACTTCGGCATCTTGTTCGCCGGTTGCACCGCCGACACCGATTGCTCCAATCACCTGCTGGTCGATCAGGATGGGGATGCCCCCTTTGAGCGTTGCGAATTTGCCGCCGCTGACGGCCGCGGCGTTCTCCACGGCCAGACTCAGGTGCGTATTGGCCGCCTCGGCGTTGGGGAGTGGGCCAGTTGGGCCCCGCTTGGTGGCTGCGGCCGTGGCTTTGGTCATGGAGGTGTAGATGCTGCCAGGTCGGGCTCCATCCATCCGCTCGAACATCAGCAGATGCCCTCCGTCATCGACAATGGAAATGTTGACCCGGACGCCCATCTCCAGGGCCTTGGCCCGACTGGCCGCCATCGCCGTTTCGGCCCCGGCCAAGGTCAATTGCACGCGGTTTCGCCGTACGAGAGTTTCGCCTGAGCCAAGTTGCGGCGGTTGGGCAGCCAACGTTCCGCAGATCAGCAGAGGTACTGCGGCAAGTGCGAATGTCGTGGTTCCCCAGGTTGGTCGTGCGGTGTGCATGCTCATTCTCCGCGGGTTCAGTGATGCGTTGAGGTTTTGGTGGAATTCTTATCGACAACAAGAATCATACCAAGGAAACGTAAGGGACTGATGTCCTGCTGGATCCAGCTGGTGTGACGCTCTTTTCAGACATTATGCTTGTGAGAATTGCCCTCGAAAGCTTGAGAATACTGTAGATTAGACGCAACCTAGTGTTTCTGACAGGCTCTCACCGATTCCCACAAGAGATTGTTGCCCATGCGAGTGAGCGAAGTTGAGATCACCGTTGTCGAGATCCCTCAGAAAGCGCCACTCGCGCCGTATGCCTCGCGAGTGCGGACTTCGTCTTCTACGCGGAGTGCCATCGTGCGGTTGGCTACGGACGAGGGGTTGACCGGCTGGGGGGAGTACAACGTCAACTTCCTGGATCGAACCGAAGACGGAGCCCAACAGCAAGCATCCGAGTGGTTGGTGGGTCGAGACCCGTTGGCGATTGAAGACTTTCACCAGCACTGCATCTTTGAGCCGCGGCTCAAGTCAGGTCTGGAGATCGCCTTGTGGGACATCGCAGGCAAGGCCGCCGGCGTGCCTGTGGCCATGCTGCTCGGAGGGATCTATCGCCAGGAAGTCGAAGTGGCTGCCTGCATGGGCATTGCCGCGTATGAGCCTGCTGGGGAACTAGCAACGTACTACGTGGAGCAAGGTTTCGGCACGCTCAAAACGAAAGCCGGTCGAGAGATTCGCGAAGATCTTGAAATGGTGCGTGGTATCCGAGACGCCGTCGGCGACAAGCTCAAGCTGCGGATTGATCCCAATCGAGCGTACACGCCTGAGCAAGCCCTGGAGTTGGCCAAGGCGCTTGAACCATACCATCTGGAGTATCTCGAACAGCCGATCATGGCCGAACCGCTGAGTGATGCTCGTCGACTCAGGGAGCAAACCACCACGCCGTTGGCGCTCAACGAGAGCGTGACCGATCCGGCCAGTGCTTGGGAAATTCTTCACGCCCAGGCGGTTGAGTTCCTGCTGCCAGACACGCCCCAGGCAGGCGGCATCTGGCCTTGTGTCAAGATCGGCCACTTGGCCGAAGCGGCCGGTGCCACTTGCATCATGCACTGCGGACATGACCTGGGACCCAAGACCGCCGCCATGGTGCACGTGGCCGCCTCGGGAGCCTCGTACCGCCTGGCCAACGACTGCACCTACTACGGACTGGTGGAAGATGTCTGCACCGAACCGCTCGTAATCACGCAAGGGCGAATCGCGGTTCCCTCCCAACCAGGACTCGGGATCGAGATCGATCCCCAATTGCTCAAACGGTATCAGGCCTGAGCGAAGCTACGCCGACGGATTGCCTCGGCTGGCAAATTTCTGCTTGTCGTTTCCCCCGTTGTCAACCATGCTACTTCAGATGCCCGGCAATGGAGCTGGACGGTTCACAGCGACATGATTAGGAGTCTTCGATATGCAACTTGGTCTGGTCACCTACAACTGGGGCAAAGACTGGGATCTGCCCACACTGATCAAGAACTGCGAAATGGCCGAGTTCCACGGTGTCGAACTCCGCTCGACCCACCAACATGGTGTGGAGCCATCTCTGAACAAAGCCCAGCGGAGCGAAGTCGCCAAGCAGTTTGGCGATAGTGACGTCCGTATTGTGGGTTTGGGAACCGCCTGCGAATACGATAGCCCGGATGCTGCCAAGCTGAAAAAGAATATCGAAGAGACCAAGGCGTTTGTCATGCTTTGCCACGATATTGGCGGGACCGGCATCAAGGTACGCCCCAACCGTTTGCACGCCGATGTACCGGTCGAGAAGACGATCGACCAGATCGGTCGCTCCCTGGTGGAAGTCGGCGAGTTTGCCGCCGACTATGGCGTTTCGATTCGGGTCGAAGTGCATGGCCGCGGCACGGCGGACATCCCCATCTTCAAAAGGATCATGGATGCCGCCAACCATTCCAATGTGGGTGCCTGCTGGAACTGCAACCCTGACGATCTCAAGGGGGCAGGCTTGGAGAAAAACTTCCAGCTGCTCCGCAACCGATTTGCAGACGTGATCCACATTCACGACCTGATCAGCGATTATCCCTGGCCCCGGTTATTCAAACGTCTCAGAGACACCAACTACGAAGGTTGGACCTTAGTGGAAGAAGGAGGCCAGACCGCCGACCCGGTTCGCGTCATGAAGTACTACCGCCTGGCCTGGGAACCCTTGGCGCATGCCTAACACGGTTCCTCTCTGACACTTCGGATTGGGGTTCCAACGAGGTAGGACCTCGACGCGTGCCATGGTTGGTGGGTGCCGCTGCTGGCTTATCCAGCAGTGTTGCATGCAAGCGCTACGACACTTCCGAGTCTATTTTTGCGTATGCGAACAAATTGCTTGTCGTTTTCGCAAGAGAGTTTGCGCAGTAGAGATGAGTGACTCGACCGACCGGCCGCAGGGTAGCTCAGATTGCTTGCAGTCTCGATTGGTTTAGACCGTGACTATCACCACGATTTGGAAACTTCAGATTCCATTAGGCGCAGGGTTCGCTGAACTCCTTTGCCACTACGACGAGCCTAGAGGGAAAAAGTGCGCAAAGTGTGGCTCGATTGTCGCTCCCGAGCACGATTCGCTTTCGGTTGAGTGGGACGATGGTAGCGACCAGGTCGGCGATTTTGTCCACGCTGGAGCCAACATAGTTCTGCGAGATCGTGTTGCCGCGCAACTGCGACAAATTGCAACGGGTTTTTCGACTCCTGCGATTCGGTTCTATGATCACCCAAACCTACGAAAGCCTGCGGCAGTTTCTAAGCGCGCAACAAGACCACGAATTTGGTTGCCCTACAATGGCCCGGAACTATCGCAACTCGGAAGGTGCCATTGGCAGATTGCAGTACCGTCGAGGTTGACCGTATTTGCGAAGTCTGTGGTACGATTCGATATAAAAGAATCGTGGGAGTGGAGCGAAAAACTCTGGCAACGTCCAAGCCGAGGGTCAATGGACACGGATTGTTCGTTCGCGGTGACCCTCTCGAAGGAGACGAGATTTTTTCGCCTTTCGGCACGTCAATTACTCTCTCCACAAACAAAGTTAAAGAGTTTATTGAGATGGAAGGTTTTTCCAATGTGGGAATGTTGGAGTATGGGGTTATTATTTAGGTGCTGTTCCGCCTCACCCAAAGAACTATTCGCCTCACGTCAGAACTGACGTTCTGACCAAAGTCATGGATAGAATGTCTGAACACGCTTATAGTTACTTCTCGTTGAAAACCGCCGGACGTTACATCGTTATCAAGGCCAGAATCAAGAAGCGGAGGATTGCGACCCTGCACATCACTGAGAATTTGCTAAGTCCTGCGATACTTGACAACATCAAGGGGTGTGCGGCAGAAAGCGCCGCGATACTTGGAGTCGAGCTTTCTCGTCCTCCTGCGACGTTGGTCGAGGCCATCGATTCGTTCCTAAATCGCTGGCAGCAGGGGCAACGCCCCGACACTGACGGGGATCTTTCATTACTTCTTGGCAGTCTCTGGGGGGAACAACTCACGGCTGAGCTTGGCTGGGAGTGGTGCGGCGTCGAAGATGCATCCGGTGCCCGAGCTGTGGGGGTTGCATCAAGTGATCGGTGCCTGGTGATCTACCCGTTTGAATTCATCCACAGTTGCCTGGAA
>CALOEH010000186.1:0-25309 GCA_942492195.1 uncultured Planctomycetia bacterium
GCCATCGCGTCATCGCGAAGTTGACGTTCGGCCACGTTGTTGTTGCCGTCAACCGCCAGTTCGGTCACGAACACGAAGAGTTCTTGATTCAGCATCAAACGCATGATTTCGTGGCACAGACGTCGATAGTCATCTGCGACCTCGTTGCCGCCGACCGTGTCGTCGACCCATTGTTCGAAGCACAGTGCCAGCAGTTCGTCGTCCAACTTGGCCACACGGGCCGCACGTGTCGAATCGCTCAGACGCCGATCCGATTTGATTCGCTTAGCCGTGCGATAGATGTTGAGCAACTGGTCGGCAAAGCTGCGGTAGTCGGCGTTCTCAGGATCTTGCAGCGTCAGCTTGATCGCCTTGCGAATCAGGTGTGCCCAACATTTCTGCGACTTGTTGACGTCCTGGTAGATCGCCGCATCGTCGTTGATCAAAACGCCTGCAAACGTTTCTTTATTGAGGATCTTGGCCAGCGTGGCACCATCTTTGTGGACACCATAAAACAGCACGGTGAGCTTGTCAGTCAAAAACGCCCACACGCTATTGATGCTCCACGACGTTTCATCGGTGTGAACCACCGCACTGTTGGCCAGCAGCGTGCAGAGCGAATCGAATTCACTTTCCCAGCCTCGGGCAAGTTGGTTGAGCAACGCATCGGCCTGACTCTTCTTCAGGTTCAACTCCTGGAAGAACGACAGCGCCGCGCAGGCTTTGTCGATCGACAGCCCGAGATGGTAAACCTGATAGGCGACGGCGACGAAGATCTCGATTCCGAACTCGCTGCGGCCAACCAGGCCGGCGGGCTTTTCGAAGCGATTGCCGCGCCCGATAAATCTCGTAGGCGATCAGAACCGCGCGACCGTTCTCTAGCCGCCACGCGACTTGAGTATGCGAGAGCGTGCAGTCGTCGATGCACGTGTCGGGCAGCTGGACCGTTTCGGTTCGCTCAGCCTGTTTGATTTTATCAACCGTTTTGGTTCGGCCAACACGCCGGCGTTTTCGTTTCCGTTTGCCGACAGTGGCTTTGCGTTGTTGCTCCGCTTTTTCGCTATAGGCTTGATCGAGACGCTCGGTCGGGTTCTTGCCGTTGAACTCTTCGAGTTGTTTCTCAAGCTCATTGATCCGATTGTGCAGCATCACGATGACGTCGATCAACCTGTCGGTCGACAGTCTCCCAGCCGCAGCATCGTCCCTGAGTTGCTCAATATCCATGCCCCATCATGGCCAAAAACGGGCGAGTCTGCCAAGAGCGGTTTCAGAGAATGGATAGCTACCACCTACTAGTCCCGGTTGGTGGCACTCATCTCTCTGCTCAATGTGCCGAGTTGCTCTCGGTCTAAAACAGTGTGTAGACGAAGGGAACCGCGGCGGTACCACTGGGCATGACCAGCGCTGCCACCAGGATCAAGACCACCACAATGGGCGTGAGCCACCACTTGCGCTCGTGCTTGAGAAAATCAATGAACTCACGCACCAAGCCGGGTTGCGATTGTTGAGCTTGATCGAGCACATTCTCTGACGCTTGCTCGGTCGGTGGCGTTGCCGGCTGTGAGGCCACTTCTCGCGGCTCGTTCATCTGTGACTCTCCGATTACAAGTCGATGGCGTTCGTACGCCAATGTCTGAGTTGCCTGTTCATTAGAACATGGCGTACACATGCGGTGAGATGGCAGAAATGCCCATCACGACCAGTCCGGTGACCAAGGTCAAGACCACCACCAACGGAACAATCCACCGGTGGCGTTGATGTCGGCAAAACTCCACCAACTCACGAACCAAGCCCGGCTGCGAGCGCTGGGTTTGGTCCAAGATTTCTTTCGGCGAAGGGCCAGCATGCGAGGGGATTCTCGAATGCAACTGCATCACGGTTCCTTTTCAAAACTGCTGTAAATAACGCTCAGGCTTGGCATCGTTCAGATCACGAGCTTCCCAGTAGCTCTTTGCCTCGGGATCCAATTTCAGCGGAAGCGATGCTTTGCCGCACATCCGCATGACCAAACCCAGCGGGGTAATCACCAGGTAAAACACCAACATCAATACCAGGTGCGACACGACCCAACCAATCGGAAACGCGGCGCACATCCAACCAACCATCACATAGCGCATCCAGCTCGGACGCACCCACCCCAACACCAGACTCACGCCAGCCAGACCCAGGAGCACCCAAGACCAAGTGGTCCATTCGAACCGCTCCGCAAAACTGGCTGGTGCCACTTCAAGGTTACGTCGCCAGGCCAACCAAACGGTCACCGCTGTCAAAAACAGCGGGAGCAGCAAGCAGGCAAACTGCCGGATCTCGCGTCGCGTCGGGTGGAAATTGATTTCGATCATGGGTGTCTGTCGGCCGCCTAATCCAGTTCGAACTTTGCTAAATACTCATCCACGGCATGCTCTTCTGCCGCAGGTTGATCCTTCTTCAGCAAGACAAAATCTTCGATCACCAACACATCCATATTGGTCGCCATGAAACACCGGTACGCATCCTCTGGCGTGCAGACGATCGGTTCTCCCCGCACATTGAAGCTGGTGTTGATCAGCACCGGGCAACCGGTCCGAGCTTCGAACGCCTGGAGAAGTTTGCAGTATCGGCCATGCCGCTGGGGGTCCACGGTTTGAATTCGGGCAGAGTAGTCCACATGCGTGATGGCTGGGATCTCTGACCGAGAGACATTCAGCTTCGCCAAACCTTGCAGCCCTGCGGCTTCGCCGTTGACTTCCCGCCGCTGGCTCTCGTGCACGGGTGCCACGAGCAACATGTAGGGGCTTTCTTCTTCGCGTCGCGTGGCAAAGTAGTCGTGCACGCGGCTTCGCAATACCGAAGGGGCGAACGGACGAAACGACTCGCGAAACTTGATCTTGAGGTTCATCACGCTCTGCATCTTGCTGCTGCGGGCGTCTCCCAAGATGCTCCGCGAACCCAATGCCCTGGGGCCGAACTCCATGCGACCTTGCATCCAGCCCACCACATGTTCGCTGCCTAGTAGTTCGGCCACTCGCTGGCAGAGGGAGTCTTCGTCGGTGAACCTGGTGTACTTGGCACCGGCTGACTCCAGGAATTGCTCAATCGAAGTTTCGTCAAACGAGGGCCCCAACAGCGAACCTGATTGCGAATCAAACGGCTGGGGATGTCTGGCTCGGCCGAGCAACTGATGCCAAATGAACAGCGCCACACCCAGCGCTCCCCCAGCATCGCCGGCCGCTGGCTGGATCCAGATGTTCTCAAACGGCCCCTCGCGAAGAATCCGCCCGTTGCCAACACAGTTGAGTGCCACGCCTCCTGCCAGGCAGAGATTCTCCATCCCGGTTTGAGCATGCACATGTCGGGCGGCGCGAAGCATGATTTCTTCGGTCACCAATTGCACCGAGGCGGCCAGGTCCATGTGCCGCTGGTCGATAGGGGTCTCCGGCTGTCGCGGCGGGGCACCAAACAAGCGGTGAAACTTGTCCGAAGTCATGGTCAGACCTTGGCAGTAGTTGAAGTAGGCCATATCCATGCGGAACGAGCCATCTTCCTTCAAATCGAGCAAGTGCTGCCGGATCAGATCGGCATAGACCGGTTCGCCGTAGGGGGCCAGCCCCATCAGTTTGTACTCACCGGAATTCACCCGGAATCCGCAGTAATAGGTGAATGCCGAATACAGCAAGCCGAGCGAATGCGGGAACTTCAGCTCATGGGTCAGCGTGATCCGGTTTCCCCGTCCGAAGCCAAAACTGGCGGTCGCCCATTCGCCGACGCCGTCGAGTGTGAGAATCGCTGCTTCTTCGAACGGCGAGGGAAAAAAGGCACTCGCCGCGTGCGATTCGTGGTGTTCGGTAAAGACATACCGCTTCTTGTAGGCTTTCTGAAGTCCCCGGTTCATCTCGCGCGGCAGATGCAGCTTTTCCTTGAGCCACAGCGGCATGGCGTGCATGAATGACTTGATGCCAACGGGGGCGAACGCCAGATAGGTTTCCAGCAACCGCCCGAATTTCAACAACGGCTTGTCGTAAAAGCCGACATGATCCAGGTCACCCGGCTTTAGCCCTGCCGTCTCGAGGCAGTACTCGATGGCATGGCTGGGAAAGCGGTGATCGTGCTTCTTCCGTGTGAATCGCTCTTCTTGCGCAGCGGCCACCACGCGGCCATCGACAAGCAAGGCAGCTGCCGAATCGTGGTAAAACGCAGAGATTCCGAGAATAGCCGTCATAAAATCCGACGTGACCACCAAAGTAGAAATGCTGCAGGAACGCCAACCATCCAAGCTCTCCCGTCAACGACCAGAATGGCCGTAACGTGGATGCTCTGGCTGGAGCCCAAAACCTAAGCCTTGACCAGGCTTGTCTTTTAGACGAGTTTGCCTGCCAGGGGAGCAACTCCCTGGCAACCTATCCATTCTCCGAACCTGACGGCACGGGGTCAAGCGATCACGGGAGAAACACGGATAAACACCACAAACAATTGGCGTACCTCAGCCGACAGAGACACCACAGTTTGCCTGACCGGACCGAAGTCGCTTACCGGTCACAGTCAGCAGGCGCGAGTGTAACAATATTCCAACCCCGTTCACCGAGGTTTCACCACGGCGAGATAGATGGACGTTTTGCCTTCGTGGCGGGAGTAGTAGCTGATCCAGAGTTTGTCGTCGTGCCAGACGAGTCCTGGATAGCTGGTGTCGCCGCCGCTGGGGAGCGTGAGTTGTGGGGTGAGCGTCCCGGTCTTGACGTCCAGGTCGCAGACCACGGTCTTGCTGCCTTCGGGGCCGCGGAGTCTTCCAACGGCCACGAACTTGCCGCCTGGGAGTTCGATGAAATCAGGGCCGCCAAAGTAGACCCCCAGGTCATGCCACTTCCACTCGGTATAGGGCTTCTTGCTGGCACCCACCAGGGCCGTGTTTTTGCTCCCGTCCCGCCGGTGCAGGCAGTAGGCCATGTCCCCCGAGAACAGGAGCGTGGCTTCGGTGGGGCGAGTGGTGGGAATCTCTTTGACCAGCTGTTTGACCAAGGGGGAAAACTCCCGGCCGTTGGGACTGCTCCAAAGCTCTGACCAGCGAGGTTTTCCATTCGAGGCCGCCGTGGGATACGCCACGCCGTACGCACGGCCAGCGTTCCAGGTGACGCGCCACAGCCAAAAGTCTTTCTCTCCGACACGTGTCAGCGGTTCCCAATGACTGCCATCTTTGGAAAACGTAACGAACGATTGATGTTCGGTGGCTCCAGCATTCCCCTCGCGGACGGCAGCCGCACCAACAATCATCAATTCCCCTTGCGGCGTGAGCGAGAGTTTGGGATCGCGGAGGTCGTAGCCTTCTTCGCCAATGAGGGCCGCAGACTTCCACGTTTGCCCGTCGTCAGAGACCAACACGCGGAGTTTCCCGGTAGGGCTGACGTGCGCTGCGTCTTCGCGAAACGAGCAATAGAATTTATCACCAAACCGAATCAAATCGGTAAAGGCATTGTGCGGCCCTTGGTCCCAGATCTTCTTGGCAGAGATCAGCTCGTAGCCGGAGGATGCCGGTTCGGCCGCCGATGAGTCGCCAGAGACTGCCAGGAGCCAGGCAGCGGCGAGAACGAGCAGCAGGTGCTGAGGGAGGATCGCCGAAGCATTCATGGATATTTCACTTTCGGAAGCTGTAATGTCAGAAATCGTCAAGACGAGTCGCTCTTAGAGTGTGCCTTGACGCACAGGGCGGGGTCAAGCATCGATTTGCCGAGACCGACCGGCGGCCTTCGCCTGGGAGCGTGGGAATCCGGCACACGTTGGGGAGCCGCTTTCACTACGACAGAAAATCAATAAGCTTACGACTATTGCCGTGGTCACGTGGCGTGAACAGGCTCACGGAATAGTCTGGACGCAACCTGCCTGGCGGACTTTGGTGAGAGGTCGATTCGATGCGAATTGGTGTCTTTTGTAGTGGCGGCGATGCACCTGGCATGAACGCCTGCGTGCGAGCGGTGGTGCGTGCCACGATTGCCACAGGGAACGAAGTGGTCGGCATTCGCCGGGGTTACGAAGGGTTGCTCGAAGAAGACTTTGTAACCCGTCGAGACGGCAACGAAGCCCTTTCTCCGCGCTCGGTCTCTGGCATCGTGCAGCGGGGGGGCACCATCTTGGAGACCAGCCGCAGCGAGGAGTTCAGGACGGACGCCGGCCAACAGAAGGCCGCCATCATTTTGAACCGGCACGGGATTGATGCCTTGGTGCCGATCGGTGGTGACGGGACGTTTCATGGGGCTGTGGCGCTGCAGCGATTCTGGGACGGTGGTATCATCGGCTGCCCTGGCACCATCGACAACGACCTGCTCGGTACTGACTTTACGATTGGTTTTCATACCGCGGTGACGACCGCTGTCGAGGCAATTGACAAACTCCGCGATACCGCAGACAGCCACCGTCGGCTTTTTCTGGTCGAAGTCATGGGGCGTCACAGTGGCTACATTGCCCTGTACACATCACTGGCAGGCGGGGCTGAATTGGCCTGTTTGCCGGAAACAACGACCGATGTCCAAGAGATTGCCGAACAGGTGGTCAAGCTGAAAGAACGGGGAAAGACATCCATTATCATCGTAGTCGCCGAGGGGGACGAGTGTGGCGGGGCGGCCGTTTTGCATGAAAAACTCAAAGAGACCAAGTGCCCTTTCCCCACACGTGTGCTGATTTTGGGACATCTCCAGCGGGGCGGATCGCCGGTTGCGGCAGACCGGATCCTGGCCACGCGGTTGGGCGATTTTGCCGTCCGGTCATTGCTGAACGGTGAGACTGGCAGCATGGCAGGCGAAGTCCATGGCAATTTGATTTTGACGCCGTTTGAGCAAACCTATGCGGAGCACAAACAAGCTCCCGAGGAAATGCTCAACCTGCTGCGGACCATGGCCCATTGATCTAAAAGGGAAAGAAGTCTCCCGTGGTTTTTTTAGGATATTCAAGTTGCTTGGGAGCGCTTACGTAAGTCGCAGCGTCGTAGCGGGACCAGTTGAATGATGCGGCGATGCGGCACAGCGACGCGGAGGACCTATCTATCGCGTTGGAGCACCGGTTTGTGGCGTCAGGTTTGGCCGGTTTGATCGATCAGCGTACCGACAATGCAATCTCAAGGTTGATGAGGATATTGAGTGGCACGTACTCATCGCCGTGTTCTGTTCCCCGCAAGACTACGAACTTCGTCGACCGACATGGACGCTGGAACTGCTGGCCATCGCCATGTTGGAAACAACGACGGAAACCGGCCAGATGGGCGGCTGACCGGACCAATTCGTCCTATTCATTCGTGCCTCAACGTGCCGACGTGCCGGTGCGCGGCTACCATCCGCTTTGGGGAATGGGTAAACTTGAGATCCTTGTCACTGCGAGTTTCGAGGTACGGGCATCATGAAACACTCCCCCGATTTGCGCGAACGACTGGATCAGATCGCTGATGAGTTTGAGGCTGCTTGGCGCGCTGGGAAGCGGCCGGTGCTCTCGGCATTCCTCGAACGGCATCCCCAAGTGGACCGCTACCAGTTGCTGCGCGAGTTGTTGCGGCGTGAAATCGAGCTGCGACAGTCCGCAGGAGAAACGCCGAGCCTGGAAGAATACTGCGCGACCTTACACCAAGACGCCGACATCGTTCGCGACGTATTCACAGACACGAATACAATCTCGCTGACTGCCAATCCGGCGGAGGAAACATCGGCCTTTGCGTCCTCGCAGGCCGAGTCGTCAGATTCGCCCCGTCGAAATTCCAAGGAAGAGACCGGCTTTCTCCAACCGCCACAGCAACCAGATGAGATCGGTCGCCTGGGGGGCTATCGTGTGCTGAAAGTGTTGGGCAAAGGGGGGATGGGCGTGGTGCTGCAAGCCGAAGATCCGCAGCTTCAGCGGCAGATTGCGCTCAAGACGATGAAACCGTCGCTCGCCCGGTCCCGCGAATCCAAGGAGCGATTCCTGCGTGAAGCCCAAGCGGCGGCGGCGCTCAATCACGATCACATCGTCACCATCTACCAGGTCGGCGAAGACGCCGGCGTGCCGTTTATTGCCATGGAGTTTTTGCCCGGTGAATCGTTGCAAACGCGACTGGACCGTGAGCAACAACTAAGCCAAACCGAAGTGGTGCGCATTGGTCGCGAAGTCGCCGCAGGCCTCGCCGCCGCCCACCAACGCGGGCTGATCCATCGCGATATCAAGCCTGACAACATCTGGTTGGAATCGGGCCGCAACCGGGCCAAACTACTCGACTTTGGTTTGGCACGAGCCCACGATCAGGATAGCGGGCTGACTCAAGCCGGAGCGATCTTGGGGACGCCCCAGTTCATGTCTCCCGAGCAAGCCAACGGTGAAGAGGCGGACCATCGAAGCGACTTATTCAGTCTGGGAAGCGTGCTATATCGGATGGCGGCGGGACGAGCTCCGTTTGCTCGCAACAATCTGTCCGCGACACTCGTCGCGGTATCCCAAGCTGACTGCCAACCGATCGGAGAGTACGCTCCGCAACTGCAACAGAACCTGGCAGCGCTGATCCAGCGGCTGCTCCAGAAAGAGCGAGACCAACGCCCACAATCGGCGGCAGAAGTGGTCCAAGAACTCGCCAACATCGAACGCCAGCTGACCACGGACGAGACGCCTGCTGGCCAAGACCAGCAAGCCGAATCATCAGGACGCCGGGCGAATCCGCGCAGCGCTGCCAGCGTCGTGGAGTCGACGCCCGCAATTGTCACAGACACCGGAAGAGAGAGCTACCGAAAACAGGGGTGACGCCTGGGGCTTCTCTACCTCGTCGCGCTCTATCCCGTTCGGCAAACCCCGTCCTGCTCGGCGGCGCTGGCCTTGCGCTGCTGTTGCTCGTAGTGGGCGGACTGTGGGCGGCAGGCGTGATCTTCCGTGTGGAGACAGAGCAGGGTTCGCTCGTCGTCAAGGTCGCCGACGACGACTTCACGACGCTCGTCCAGGGCACGACCGTCACCATCAAAAACGCCACCAGCAACGAAACCTACAAGATCACGCTCGACGATCCAAACACGAAAAAAAAGTTCGCGCCGGGCGATTACGAGTTTGTGCTGGATACCGCGGCAGGACTGCGGACGCGCACCAAGCGCTTTCAGATCAGCCGCGGTCAAGATGCTGTAGTCGAAGTATGGTGGGAGCCGGACGTCAAAGCCGATCCGACTGCTCCTAGCAAAGAGCCGGACATCAAGGCCGATCCGACTGCTCCTAGCAAAGAGCCTGACGCGCATGCCGGAAATAAGAAACCGAGCGCAGGCCCACCCGAGGCCACAACAGCTGTGGAACCGATCCCGCCAGCGCCAGTGGTAATCGCTGAGCCTTCTGCAACCGCCCAGGCCAGCGAACCTCCAACGCCTAATTGGACCGACTGGCCGGCAGATGGTCCGCCGCCTGCGATTGTTCCCTTCAATGCTGACACGGCGAAACAACACCAGCAAGCCTGGGCCACTTATCTGAATCTACCCGTGGAACGCGAGCTTGAACTGGCGGACGACATTCAACTGAAGTTGGTGTTCATTCCCCCGGGCGAGTTTCAAATGGAACGCCCCGCGACAGAAGAGGATGGCAAGACCGAAGAAGAGCAAGTCTCTGTCACGCTGACTCAGGGATTTTACCTGGGAGAAACCGAAGTCACGCAAGCTCAATGGATCGAGGTAATGGGAACGATGCCATGGAGTGGCGGAACGACACTCATCAAAGAAGGCCCAGCGCACGCTGCAACTTACATAGGTTGGAATGACGCCGCCGAGTTTTGCAAGACGCTCACTGAGCAAGAGCAGGCGGCGGGCCGACTCGCCAAAGACTGGCGTTACGATTTGCCTACCGATGCGCAGTGGGTATACGCCTGTCGGGCTGGCAAAACCACCGCCTACTCCTTCGGCGATGACCAAACTTTGTTAGGCGACTACGCTTGGTTTAAAGACAACGCTGAAGACCGAGACGAAAAGTACGCGCACGAAGTGCGCCAGAAGAAACCGAACGACTGGGGACTCTACGACATTCACGGGAACGTCTCGGAATGGGCCAGAGACGGCGTGGGTAACGGGCATCCTGCCGAGGTCGATCCATTCGTCTTCGGAGGCCTGCTCCGGGTGCACCGGGGCGGGAGTTGGATCAACGACGCCGGGGGCTGCGAGTTGCCGTCCCGCAGCGCGTCCAACCTTTCGCTCCGCTCCCACGATCTGGGCTTCCGCTTGGCCGCAGTTCCCGTCGGCGGAGCGGTGAGCGGAGCCGAGACCGATACGCCTCGGCCTAATTGGCACGGCTGGCCGGCAGATGGTCCGCCGCCTGCGATCGTTCCCTTCAATGCCGACACGGCGAAACAACACCAGCAAGCCTGGGCCACTTATCTGAAGCTACCCGTGGAACGCGAGCTCGAACTGGCGGACGATGTCCAACTGAAGTTGGTGTTCATTCCCCCCGGCGAGTTTCCAGCGGGAAGCCTCGCGGAAGAGAATGGCAAGACCGAAGAAGACGAAGTCTCTGTCACGCTCACACAAGGATTTTACCTGGGAGAAACCGAAGTCACGCAAGCTCAATGGATTGAGGTAATGGGAACGGTGCCATGGAGTGGCGGACAAACGCTTGTTAAAGAAGGCCCAGCGCACGCTGCGACGTACATCAGTTGGGAAGACGCCGCTGAGTTTTGCAAGGCGCTCACTGAGCAAGAGCAGGCGGCGGGCCGACTCGCCAAGGACTGGCGCTATGACTTGCCTACTGATGCGCAGTGGGTATACGCCTGTCGGGCTGGCAAAACGACCGCCTACTCTTTCGGAGATGACCAAACTTTGTTAGGTGACTACGCTTGGTTTAAAGACAACGCTGAAGCCCAAGACGAAAAGTACGCGCACGAAGTGCGCCAGAAGAAACCGAACGACTGGGGACTCTACGACATCCATGGGAACGCCTGGGAATGGGCCAGAGACGGCGTGGGTAACAGGCATCCTGCCGGGGTCGATCCATTCGTCCTCGGACGCCTGCTCCGGGTGTACCGGGGCGGGAGTTGGCTCAACGCCGCCGGGGGCTGCGAGTTGTCGTCCCGCGGCGCGTCCAACTTGTCGCTCCGCTCCCACTACCTGGGCTTCCGCTTGGCCGCAGTTCCCGTCGCGGAGTCAGGCCAGTACCGGTGAGCGGAGCCGAGTTTAGTTTGCCCCGGCCTAATGGGCACGGCTGGCCGGCAGATGCTAGTGGCGATTCTGGCTCCACTTCAGCATGGCCACGCGAGCGCACCCAACCCGAAATTCAAGCGTTGACGCCGCACTCGTTAGTCCGCCGTAGCGAACAGGATGGGTGATAAGAAATGAACGAAACCATAGTTTGCCAGCAATGTGGCCAGCGGGTGGTTCTGCCCAGTTCGGATGCGCCATATCCTGTGGCTTGTTCGGCATGTGGCACGCCGTTTGGAGCGGATCGTCGCCGCCAGGTGCGTAGTAGCTGGTGGGTTTGGTTGCCGATGATAGGGAGCGTGGTCAGCCTGGTGGTCTGCTGCGGGATTCCGCTCGCCCTCACGTTGCGAACCTTCGAGGTTCTTCCCCCGGACTATTCCCAGCAGCAGTGCGCACAAGGGGCCGAGAAGATTGTGGCTGCCCTGCTCAAGTACGAAGCTGAGCATGGGCATTTCCCGCCGGCGTATACCGTGGACGCACAGGGCAAACGACTCCACTCTTGGCGAGTGCTGATTCTGCCTCAACTCGGCCACCAGCAACTGTACGACCAGATTGACCTGCAGCAGCCGTGGGACAGCACGGCGAATCAGCAACTTGCAGTCCAGGCTCCTCGCGAGTACGTCTGCGCGGCAACCGTGTTTGCAGGTGCTACAGATACCAACTACGCCGTCGTCTCTGGCGAAGGTTATGTGTTCGATGGTGCCAAGACATGCAACATGGATTCCATCACCGACAATCTTGAAGACACCATTCTGATCATCGAGATCGTTGGCAACACTCCCTGGATGCAACCAGCGGACGTTTCTGTCAACGAGCTTGCCAGCTTTCACGATCGGGGAGGACACGTTGGCCTTGCTAGCGGCGAGGTAAAGTTCATGCTCAGCGATATGCCGCCGGAAGAAGTGGAAGCACTGCTGACAAAGTCCGGAGGCGAGGCAATCCCTGTTTGGTGAAACGGGGTAAGACGTTCTGCCGTGGCAAACTCGACGCAACCCTCACGTTCTACCAAACCGCAACGGCCAGAATCTTCCCATGAAGTGCCAGGCAAACTGTTCCGATAGCGCCATCTGAAGGGCGCCGTTCTGCGCATCGGACGAACATCGGGCCAAGCGGAAGAGGATACTGGTCATGCGGCAAGTTCTTGCTGGCAGCACCTGCATGTTGGTGATGGCAACGGTCGCCGTTGGCTGGTCTCAAACTACGGACCAGACACCTGCGGGGCAACCGATTGCGACTCGGCAGGAAGTGTTTCAAATTCCCTTCCGCATTGGGACCACGTCCGATCCAAAACAGAAGCCGGTTGAAGTACAGTTGTTTGTCACCGCGGATCGAGGGTTCACCTGGCACCCTTACGATCAGATCCCGCCGGATCGTACGTCGTTCAACTTTCGGGCCGAACAGGATGGCGAGTACTGGTTCTTCGTTCGTACACGAGACGCCGGCGGTTCGCTTCGTCCTGCTGGGCCTGAGCGGCCCGAGTTGCGCGTGCTGGTAGATACGCAATCTCCCCAGTTGAACGTCACTGCCCAACGTGGCAACTCCGGAGAGATCTTGGCGAAGGTCGAAGTGGTGGACTATTTCATCGATGCCAACAGCCTGACGGTGCAGTACCGTTTGCTCAACGAATACGAATGGCAAGCCGTGGCGGTGGCGGATGCCTTGGTGCCGGACGAACACGGTAAGTCTGTAGTCCACCTGCGTTGGTTGCCTCGGCAACAGGGCGAGATTGAGATTCGGACAGAAGTTGTCGATCGGGCCGGCAACCCGGCGGTCTCGCAGATAAGAACCACCGACGCCGTGGCCGTCATGCCCAACGCACCCGTGATGGGCGAGCATCCGACGGGGCCGGCTTCGAGCGTTCCCGTCTCGCCGTTTGATATGGGCCGTGGCACGGTGCCAACGGATGCCAACCGATATCCAGTTCCCGGTCTGCCCGCAGGTCAGTACCCCATGCCGACTGCCGACCAGGGAACGGTCCCTTGGCCGGGAGCCAATGCGCCGCCGCTCGAACAAGCCATTGCCGCAGGTCGTGTTCGTCGTCTGCCTGAGGTGCATCCGTTCGATGGACGTGATACGAACTTTGCAATCCCAGGCGGACCTGACTCTGCTGGACTGGCCAACGACAGGGGGTCACGGGGTTCGATCTACAGCCCTCCGTTGGAAGATATCGTCTCGCGGCCGGCGGTACCTCCGGTTCAGGCTACCGCGCAACGGGCTCCGGATCAGGCGGCGCAGATGGTCAACTCCCGCCGATTTGATTTGGAATACGATGTCGAGTCCGTGGGGCCGTGGGGAATTCGCAAAGTCGAACTCTGGGGCACGCAAGACGGCGGGCGAACCTGGCAGGTGTATGGAGTGGACGACGACAACCGCAGTCCCATCACCGCACGTGTGCAGGATGAGGGAACGTATGGATTTCGGATTCTCGTTCAGAGCGGTCGCGGTGTGATCGCCCCGACTCCGATTGCCGGAGATCAACCTGAGGTCTGGGTCGGCGTGGACTTGACGCCTCCTAGCGGATCGTTCATTGATATCCAACAAGGACCCGAAGAAGGATCGACGGAGTTGAAGATCCGCTGGCAGGCCGACGATGCCCGACTGGCCAGTCGGCCGGTGACGTTGAAGTTCGCCGAGACCCCGGCTGGGCCGTGGTTCCCCATTGCCGGGTCGTTGCCAAACTCAGGACTCTACACCTGGCACTTGGACAATCGCGTGCCGGAGGCCATCTACCTGCGTCTGGAGATCCGGGACGAAGCAGGCAACCAACACGTCCACACCACACCGCAGGCCGTGCGTTTGAATCGGCTCACACCTCGTGGCCGGATTAAAGACGTCCGCCCACGCGTCGGTGGACTTGGCCAACGGAATCCGTTCTACCGCTAGTGGTTCTCAGGGGCCTAAGAGATCGCTGGCTTCAGCAATGTTTCGGCTCGGCAACCACCTGCGCACATCTCCAGTTCCAACTGCCGCGAACGGTCTAGGACCAGCGGGCTGCACCCCGGTACAAATTGTTTTGGGAGTAGGCACGTTCGCCCTGCTATGAGAAACTAACGAACGAGGTGGAACCAACCAATGTAGAACAGTTGTCTCAATGGTTCACGCACCAAGAAGGATGTTTCGGGCCAATACACTGGCAAGCAAGTTGCCAGCACCACCCATCCGCTCATTCAATCCTAACCCGAAACGTCAGCGAGGACGCATGATTAGCGGGTGTCGCCACACGCGATTCCTGGCTGACGCTTCGGGTTAGGATTCCAACCAGGTAACTGTTCTACATTGGTTCGAGGCCCCTGCGTCGTTAGAATAGGATGATGGTGAACCTTGCAGCGGTTCGTCGGTTGCCCATGCGGAGGGCAATTTGAGGATGAGTCCCCCGTTGCCTGGCGTTGAACAGCGGCCTGCCGGAGATGAAATGAAGTACCTGACTTGTGTCTCAGCTCGGATCATTTGGACCGCCTTCTTCGTGGCGTTGCTGGTGCTGGGTCGAATGACTTCGGGTTTGGTTGCCGATGATTTGACACCCCAGCAGCGCGATTTGTTCGAAGTCCACGTTCGCCCGACGCTCGTTCGCCATTGCATCAAGTGTCACGGCGAGGATAAGCAAGAGTCCGGCCTTCGGCTGACTTCGCTGGAGAGCTTGATTAAAGGGGGGGAGTCAGGCCCTGCGATTGTTCCCGGCAAGCCGGGCGAGAGCCTGTTGATCGAGGCTCTGCGCTACGAGTCCTTCGAGATGCCACCGAGCGGCCAACTCGAAGACCAGGTGGTCCGCGGCATGGCGGAGTGGATCAAAGCCGGATCGCCTTGGCCGCAAGGTCTGGTACTGAGCCCCCCGCCAAATATCACTGCCGAGGATCGAGACTGGTGGTGTTATCAGCCGATTGAGAACCGCGAGGTTCCCATCGTGAATGACAACGGCTGGTGCCGTAACGAGATTGACCACTTTATTTTCGACCGCCTCCAGCAAGAAGGCATCCGTCCCGCCCCAGCGGCCGAGCCGGCAATACTCGCACGCCGTGTTCATTTTGCCCTCACGGGACTCCCACCTGATGAAGACGCTGGGCTGGACCTTCAGCAGAGCGAGGCTTGGTATCCATCGCTTGTCGATCGGTTGCTCGAAGACCCCGCCTACGGCGAGCATCAAGCCAAGTACTGGCTGGACCTGGTTCGCTTTGCCGATTCGGACGGGTACAACGCGGACCATGCACGCCCCGAGGCGTACCACTACCGAGATTACGTGATCCGATCATTTAATGACGACAAGCCGTATGATCGATTCGTGCTTGAACAACTCGCCGGGGACGAAGTGGATCCTGGCAACCGCGACGCACTGATCGGAACCATGTATCTGCGGCACTGGATCTACGAATGGAACCAACGCGATGTCGAAGGGCAATGGCAGGCCATCCTCAACGATATTACCGAGACCACGGCCGATGTTTTTCTTGCCCAGGGACTAAAGTGCGCTCGCTGTCACGACCACAAGTTCGATCCATTGCTGCAGAGAGACTACTACGCGTTGAAGGCGTTCTTCGCGCCGTTTCAACCGCGTGAGGATCAACCGATTGCGGATGTGGAAACACGGACGAAGTATTTTCAGCAACAGCAAGTCTGGGAAGCAGCCACCGATGCGGTCCGTGCCCGATTGCATGAGATTGAGTCTCCGGTGTTGCTTGCTCACGCGACGCGCGAGGGGTTCGCCAAGTTTACTAAAGAGATTCAAGGGATGATTTCGGACCGTCGGTGCAACCGCGGACCGTACGAACATCAGATTGCATCGTTGGCGTCGAATCAGTTCGACGTGAATCGGGAGAAACTCGCCGAGTGGCTCGATGAAGGTGCCGAAACCGAACGTCAAGCGGCTGCTTAAGCAGCTGGCCGAGTTCGACCACCTGAAACCCAAACCACTGCCGACCATGAAGTTTGTCGCCAGCGACGTTGGACCGGTCGCACCACCGACAATCATCCCTGATAGCGACCCCGCAGCACCGATCGCGCCGGGATATCCCACAATCCTGGACGATCAGCCAGCGACCATTGTGCCACCTCCCGCTGCGCTACAGTCCACGGGACGTCGCACTTCGCTGGCTCAATGGATCACGAACCCCAGCAATCCGCTCACCGCGCGCGTGATGGTGAATCGACTTTGGCAGCAGCATTTTGGTCGGGGGCTGGTGGCAACGACCAGCGACTTTGGGAGACTCGGAACACCACCCTCCCATCCCGAGTTGCTCGACTGGCTGGCGCGCCGTTTCGTGAATGATGGCTGGAGTCTCAAAAAGCTACATCGCCTGATTCTTACCTCCGCCACCTATCGGCAAACGTCCGAGCGACCGCTTGACGGGCAGTTGGCAGAACTGGACCCGCAGAACATCCTGCTATGGCGGATGAACCCCCGCCGCCTGAGTGCGGAGGAGATTCACGATTGTGTGCTGGCGGCCAGCGGGGAATTGAGGCAAGGCAAGCGAGCGATTTACAAAACCGTCAAACGCAATCAGCTCGATCCATTGCTGGCTGCGTTCGATTTTCCGGATCGGGTGCAAAGCGAGTGCGTGAGGCACCGGACCACGACCTCACCCCAAGCGTTGATGTTGATGAATGACCCCTGGTTGCACCAGAGGGCTCAAGCGATGGCAACTCAGTTAGGCACGGCGGGCCTTGATGCGCTGGTCGCGTCTGCCTATCAGAAACTGTATTTCCGCCAGCCGACCAAGGACGAACTGCGGCAGGCGATCCGATTCTACGAGTCGTACCATTCGATCACGCCGGAGCCTGAACCTCCCAAGCGATTGGCAGCGCTGCCAGACGGACGACCGGCCATTTCGCTCCTGCCTGATCAAGGGGTGTCGATTCGGGTTCCGACTACGGAGGACTCTTCGGCAGAAGCATCCGATGGAGATTTTACCATCGAAGCTACCGTGCTACTTCGCTCACTGTACGCGGATGCCTCGGTGCGAACGATTGTCGCTGATTGGTCAGGCAACCATGCGCAATCTGGCTGGAGCCTCGGGGTCACTTCGACCAAGAGTGCGTACCAACCGCGAAATCTGATCTTGCAGCTCGTGGGAGCAAGGGACCAGGACAAGCTGGAGTATGAGGTGGTGGCCTCTGATCTACGTTTGGAACTGAATACCCCTTATCATGTTGCCGTGTCGGTAAATCTGGACGACACCAGCAAACAGGGCATCCGTTTCTATGTAAAGAATCTGACGAAGCCTGATTCGAAACCACTAACGGCAGCGGTTGCTCATCTGGCGAAACGCAACGTGCGGTCCGGCCAGCCTCTTGAGATCGGTGGTCGGTCGAAGCAGCATCGCTGGGATGGGCTGATTCACCGTGTCCAACTGCATGACGCGGCGCTGGAACAAGAGACGCTGTTCGGCGATTCCGGAACCCAAGCTTCGGCCGAGCAGCGGGCAGCTCACTTGTTATTGGATATTCAGTTCGCGAGCGAGAGTGAGTTGGGGCACGATGCCTCGGGGTACGGTCGGCATGCCGTGATTACGGCCAATGATACCGTTGTGTCTCCCAGCCAACGTGCCCGCATCGCGCTGCTACACGCATTCTTATGCTCTAACGAGATGATCTATGTCGATTGAACATCCCCCGTCCCAACAACTGTCGCGCCGTCAAATGTTGCTGCAAAGCGGTAGCGGCTTCGGCGCTTTGGCCTTGGCGGGCTTGCTTTCGGAACGGCGGGGCGTGGCCTCGCCGCAGCAAGCTCCCTCACCACTGACTGCCAAACTGACCCACCATCAGGCACAGGCCAAGAGCGTCATCTTTCTGTTTATGGACGGCGGCCCAAGCCACCTGGACACCTTCGACCCCAAGCCAGCGCTGGAAAAACTGGCAGGAAAACCGATTCCAGAGAGTTTCGGACGAGTCATTACCGCCATGGGGGAGTTCGATTCGCCAATCCTGCCGTCGCAGAGGAAGTTCAAACAGCACGGCGAAAGCGGGCTCTGGATTTCCGATTGGTTGCCGCACACTGCCCAGTTGGCGGACGAGTTGGCTGTCATTCGTTCTTGCTGGACCAATGGCATCAACCACTCAGGCGGAATCTGCCAGATGAACACCGGCAGCCCATTCGCCGGTCGGCCATCGCTGGGAAGCTGGATCACGTATGGGCTGGGGACTGAGAACGAAAACCTGCCGGCGTTTGTTGTCATGCAGGAAGGCACGGGGCGCGTCATCAATGGAGCGCGCGAAACTGGGGCGCGGGATTCATGCCTGCCGTGTATCAGGGAACCACGATGCAGAAGCAGGGTCCGCCATTCACCAACCTGAGCCCTCCGGATCACGTGGCCTCGGACCAACAGCGTCAGGAGCTCGATTTTCTGGCGCAACTCAACCGGCGCCATGCCGAGAGCCGCAAAGACAATACCGACCTGGAAGCTCGCATTCGCAGCTTCGAACTCGCGTTTCAAATGCAATCGCACGCTCCCGAAGCCGTGGATCTGTCTCAAGAAACCGCCGCGACACAACGACTGTACGGGCTGGAGACCAAAGAGACGGCGTCGTTCGGACGGAATCTGCTCATGGCTCGCCGACTGGTCGAGCGTGGGGTTCGATTCGTGCAGTGTTATCACGGAGCCGGCAGTCGTTGGGACGCGCACGACAACATCGAAGCGAACCACAGCAAGATGTGCCGCGGCATGGATCTGCCGGTAGCAGGCTTGCTCAGAGATCTCAAACAGCGCGGCCTGCTCGAACAAACATTGGTTGTCTGGGGGGGTGAGTTTGGCCGTACGCCGATGAGCGAAAAGGGGGATGGCCGTGACCACAACCCAACCGGCTTCACCATGTGGATGGCAGGGGGCGGAGTCCGTTCGGGCCATGCGTACGGCACCACGGACGAAGTTGGTCTGCATGCCGTGGAAGACCGACTGCATGTTCACGATGTCCACTCGACGATTCTACATCTGATGGGAATCGATCATCGCAAGCTCGTGTATCTCCACAAGGGACGCCCCGAACGAATCGACCAGAACGAAGGGCACGCCTTCAAGAAAATTGCCTTGTGAGCTGGGGGTTCTGAGCCTCGTCCTGCCCTCACTTGCTTGGGCGTCGCCGAATTGCAGGCTGATTGTCCACTTGCTACTCGGTGCGCTTCATTACCAAGATGGTGAGATCATCAGGGGGTGAGTCGCCGTGAAAGTGCGGTTGACCGAATCGCCAATCGCGTTCGCCAAGTCAGTGGCCGTTGCTCGACAATGTTGACGAACCACGGCCTCGAGTCGTCCTTGACCGAAGGCTTCGTCCTTGGCATCGCACGCCTCAACGATTCCGTCGGTGCACAACAGCAGCACATCACCCGGTTGGAGAGAAAAACGGGGGCCAGTTAAGTAGGGGACATCTTCCAACACTCCCAGCGGAGTCCCTGTTGCCCGCAGCGGTACGAACTCGTCCTTGGCAAGGGAATACTGCAGTGCCGGCGCATGCCCCGCATTGCAAAATTCGATCTCATGCGTCCGCGGATCAACGGCGGCCATGATCATGGTAATGAACCGCCCCGCTTGCAGATCGACGGCCAGTGCCTGATTGATATGGTCGAGCAAACTGCTCGGGGACGTTTGTTCGCGTACCAGTGCTTTGAGGGCTGCCCGAACCGAAGCCATGATCAAACTTGGGCCGATACCGTGCCCACTGACATCTGCCACGACCAGGCCGATGCGTCCGTCGCTCATCTCCAGCACGTCACAGTAATCTCCACCGACGGCCTGATGCGGAAACCACCAATGGGCGATCTCGTAGCCAGGCACCCTGAGCAGTTGGTCCGGCATGAACCCGCGCTGGATATCACGTGCCACAGCCAGGGCCGCCTCGACAGTTTGACGGCGAGTGAGTTCTTCAACCAACCGGGCCCGATCTAACGCCACCGAAGCGTGCTGCGAGAAGACGCCGATCATTTCTTCATCGAAATCGTCGAACGGTCCTCCCCGATTGTTGAGCAGCAGAAACACGCCGAGCAGTCGGTCATCAAGGGGCGAAATCATCGGCGCGGCCAGCAGGTTTCGCGTGGTGATCCCGGTCTGGCGATCCACCTCATCACTCCATCGCGGATCTGCCGTCACGTCCGGAACATTCAACATAGTGCGATGCTGGGCAACATGTCCGGTAATCCCGTGATTGATCTTGTGGCGAATCTCCGCAATTTCCAACTCGGTAGTAGCGGTCGTAAACAACTCGTTGCTGCCTGGGTCGAACTGGAACAGGCTTGCCCGCTCGCAGTCCACCGCTTCGCAAGCGGCACGGGCGACAATGTCCAAGATCTTCGAAAGGTCAATCTCGATCGCCAGTCCACGCGTGGCATCCAGCACACGATGCAAACCCGCCAGGCGAAGCTTGAGTTGATCTGGAGTGAGATCGTCTGGCGATGGATGGGATTTTGCCATGGCTGGAACGATCGCTGACGAGGGAGTTTTGCGGAGGCGTCCAGTTAATCGAGGTAGGAACAATTATTGTAGAACAGTTGTCTCAACTGTTCAGGGACCAAGAACAGGGTTTCGGCTGCTTCTGCAGGTGAACAGTTGGGAAAACTGTTCTACATGCCAGCTATTCTGGCTTGTAACCGGGGGCTGCAAAGAATTTGGCGACCTCGGCACCGTCTTCCAAGTTCCAAACGCGGACTTCTCCATCGTAGCTGCCCGAGGCCAGACGCTTGGTTTCTACGTTCACGGCCAGGGTGTAAACCCAGTCGGCGTGACCGCTAAACGTGCGGACCGCTTTACGATCTGCGGCATTGAACTGCTTGACGGTCTTGTCCGCAGATGCGCAGTAGAGCTGGTCACCCAAGACGTTGGCCACGTAGACTTCGTTGCCGAATCCACCAATACTGGCTCCCTTCTTCGCATCGCTTACGTTCCAGACGTGGACTTGTTTGTCGGCACCGGCGGAGAGAACCTGCTTGTTGTCTGGAGAGAACGAAGCGTCATAGACCGTGTTGCCGTGCCCTGAGTAGGTGATTTGCGATTGCCCGGTGTTGGCATCGAAGACCTTGGTGGTTTTGTCTCGACTTGCCGAAACGAGCAAGGCGCCGTCATGGCTCCACGCGACCGACATCACCCAATCTGCATGGTCTTCGATCAGGACTAACTGCGAAGCAGACTCAACATCATAGACGCGAATGCTACGGTCTGCACTGCTCGCGGCCAGACGTTGACCGTCAGGACTGAAAGCCACGGCGAAGGCGACATCTGCCATGGTGCCCAAGACTCTGGCCAGCTTCCCACTGCCCGCTTCGAACAAACGCACTTCGCCCAACCTGCCTGGGTCGCCGCTGGCAGCGGCCAGGTACTTTCCATCAGGACTATAAGCCAACCGGTAGGTGCGTTCGGCCACGTTGTTGATTCGCCGGAGCAGGTTGCCTGCCGCGGGATCCCAAATGGTGATTTCGTGATACCCCCCCACGGCCAGTTCCTTGCCGTCTGGACTGAAAGCCAAGGCCGTCACCGGCAGCGGCACGCGGTAGGCCTCCGGGGCGTCAGCGTGCTGCGCGGTCGGGACAATGGAAGCCAGTGGGGCTTCGGGATCTTTGGCATCGTACTTCGCCCCCTCTTCGATCCACCGTTTGATCAACGCCAACTCCTCAGCCGGGAGGCGATCTCCTTCCTTCGGCATCCACGAGTCGGCATCGGTCTCCTCGGCCACCAAACGATACAACTCACTTTCGTCCAGCTTGCCGGCCGTCACCGGCGGGAGTTCGAAGTCGCCTGCTTTGAGCAGCTTCTGGTAGGTGTGCAATTGGTAGTTGCTCTTGGCATCCTTCTGACCGTGACAGGCCTGACAGTTCTTGAGCAAGATGGGAGCAATCTGTTTGCTGAAACTGACCGGTTCCAGCTTTTCGTCCTCGCCCCAGGCAGTTCCCTGCAGAAGACCACAACAAACCGCCAAGCTACCGAGCACCAATCGCCACATGAGTTGCACTCCATCTAATGGCCAGCTCGCCAAACGGCATCCGTTGAGAGCGGCCAATGGTTGTTCTGATATCCGCACGACACGCCAGTGGTTCGCAAAGCACCAACCCTGGCGAGGCTGGCCTGCTGCGCAACCGTGCGAATGGTTCGAATATGGGAAGGAATAAGTTCAGGCAAGGTACGGGGAATGAAACAAGCGGGGCTACGTTGCCGTTTGTAGCGACTTGCTGATCCACTCAGTATGCGATTGCCTGGCCCCCGATGCAAGCAAGCAGCTGCAAACTCTCTCCGTCGCTGGGCAGATTGCGGTATCGCCCCATTCTCCCGGAGCCACATCATGGGCAAGATCAACCTGAATTTCCACGCTCCTTTTCGACACGCTCGACGGCGCTGAACTTTCGGTCCGGTCATGCCGATGAAACCGAAAGCAGGAGATACTTCCGTTTCATCGAGGCAGCAACGTGTTCGAGTTCTGCTTGTAAGCCAGCAATATTCGCAGAGGGAACGCAAGTTATGAAGTCAGGAAAAGCCCGACGTTGGGCGTGCGTGATCGGCAGCGGCATCAGCGTGGCAGCATTGACTGCGTGTTGGCTGGCAACTCAATCGGAGGTTGGAACCTCGCGGCTGTCGCTAGATCTCCTCTGGCAAACCATGCTGGCTGGAGGATGGACCGGATATGTCGTCGCCATTCTGATTCGGCAGCAAGGCGAGTTGGAACCAGCTGACCAAACGCAATAAGCAGTCACGTTGGGGGCACTGGCAACTTGTTGCCAATGGCAGCCGAACATCCTGCTTGGTTCGTGAACAGTTGGGACAACTGTTCTACATTGGGGCTTCACTTTCGTCGTTGGCAACAAAGCGGTAGCCGGCATCGCGAATGGTGACGAAGTGCTTGGGCTGGGCGGGATCTTCTTCAATCATTTTGCGCAGCCGGCGGATGAACTGGTCGGGGGCACGCGTGTTGAGGTTGCCTGGCAGATCCCAGACGTTCTCAAGCAAATCCTTGCGCGAGACGACACGCCCTTCGCGCTCGACGAAGTAACGAAGAAGTTTCATCTCGAGGTGCGTTAGCTGAACCACTTCGTCGCGCACGGTCAGTTGGAACCGTTCGAAATCGACCTTGACCTGACCAAAGGAATAGGTGCTTCCGAGCGTGGAGGTACTCCGCGGGGCTTGATGCGAGCGCGCGTGGCGGACCAGCAGGTTGTGAACCCGACTCAGCAACTCATCCAGATCGAAGGGCTTCATCAGGTATTGATCGGCCCCGACGTCGAACCCTCGGGTGCGATCTTCGGCCAGCGTGCGTGCGCTGAGCATCAGGATCGGCATATCGTGCCCATCGGCCCGCAGTCGCTCGCAAACTGAGTAGCCGCTCATGCCAGGCAGCATGAGGTCTAGGATCACCAGGTCAACGTGCTGCTGTTCGACCAGTTCCAAAGCGGCAGGGCCGTCTCCCGCGGTTTCGACTTCGTACCCTTCGGCGCGGAGATTGTACTTGATGCCCACGGCCAAATGCTCTTCGTCCTCGACGACGAGGATTCGCCGATGGGTGGCTGCGGTTGGGGATGGCTGGCTCATGCCACTTCTGCCCGTTTCACATTATCATCGGAATTGGATTGCCCATCCCCGGGTTGCCCCGTTGGGGAAAGTGACTTCGAAGATGGTACCGAACCTTGCAGTCGGTCACGGACCTCGATTCAGCCACGCAGTCGATGCACCAGCGTCCATACAATATACAGTCCCCAGGCCGGTGCCGAAGTTTTCGTTCTAATTCCACGCCCAATCGGACAAACCGGCCAAAGATCTTGCGACGTTGTTTGGCAGGGATGCCCAACCCATTGTCTTCGACCTCAATCACGGCCAGGTTGGCCGAACCGTCGCGCTTGTGACGCAAGCGGACGCTTACCTCAGGGGGCGAGCCTGCATACTTGATGGCATTGTCAATCAAGTTGCGGACAATCATCTCCAGATCGTCTCGGCTTGCCTTGAGCGTGCAAGGCTTGAGATCCAGGGTCACGGCATCCAGTTCAACGTGATACCGAGGGCAGGTGGTTTGGACACATTGCTTGACCAGTGCCGCGAGATCGACATCTTCGATCCTCTGTTCGCCGCTGGATGCCTTCTCAAGACTGCCGGCGTCCAAAACGTGATTGATCAGGTGGTCCAGTCGCTCTACGTCTTCCAGCATGATCTGATAGAACCGCAGTTGCTCCTGCCGGTCCACTTCGCGACGGTTGAGCGTTTGCAGGTAGAGTTTGAGCGAAGCGATCGGGCTCTTGAGTTCGTGCGTCACGCTGTCAATGAAATTCGACTGACGGCGGTTCAGATTGATGGCCTTGATCGAGACTGCCAGGTACATGATCACCCCCATCAAAACCAGGACCAAGAACGTGGTCCCGACAAACAGCAACGTCCAGTAAAGCGGGGCGTATCCATCGTCCCCCAAAGGTATCACCGCCAGCAGGACCCAGCCGACAATCAGCGCCACCAGCAAGATGATCATCACCACGCCGAGAATAATTGGCAGCTTGATCGATCGACGTGCAAACACAGGCAAGGTCCTGACGTTACGTGGGACGAGGCTCGAAACAAGGCAAATTACCGCACCGAGTTTCGGCTGAGGCGGTGCCTTGAACCAATGTAGAACAGTTGTCCCAACTGTTCACGAACGAAGAAGGATGTTCGGGTGCCACGGCACGGAAACAGCTGAGATACCTGTTCTGCACAACCGCCGTCGCTTGGGCATAGCCGAATTGCTGGTTGATCGTCCCCATGCACTCGAACATGCCCGCGCAAGCGAGGGCACGGCACCCACACTATAACTTAATTCTCAGGTGTGAAGGTGCATTAGGCTATAACGGTTCGGTTGAATCCTGGACATCGCGCGGAGGCCTCACGCGGCTTGGGACTTGTCCCTATTAGGAAAGCCCGTCGAGATAGCCGGTGCTGTCCCCGAAGGTCTTGGTTGGCGTGCCGAACACATCGAGCAGCGACACGAAGAGATTCGCCATGGGGGTCTCTTTGGCGAACCGAAGATGCCGCCCGGTGTCGAGCGCTCCACCACCCTTGCCGGCTAGAATCGCTGGCAGGTCATGGTGCGAATGACGGTCCGAGTCGCTAATGCCAGAGCCGTAGAGCACCATGCAGTTGTCCAACAGCGTGCCGTCCCCTTGGAATCCGACTTGAGCCGGTTCAGCAGGTAGGCGTGTTGCTCAAGGTGAAAACGATCAATCTTCTTGAGCTTGGCAACCTTGTCAGGGTTCTTGCCGTGATGCGAGAGCGTGT
>CALOEH010000187.1:0-10948 GCA_942492195.1 uncultured Planctomycetia bacterium
AACTAAAACTTACACAGGTACACAGCCACCAGCTTCCTCCTTGACCCTTCCAAATTCATTTGCAAGCTCAACTTTAGAAAAGTCAGCACTACTATGCCAAAAGGGCTACATCCCCCAAACACTACACCTGGGCACTCAATACAAAGCAATACTTTACAGAGCACCTCAAAATGCACAACTTTGAAGGAAATTAAATTAACTAATATGCAAAAGACGCCTACTCATTGCGGAACATCCAAAGAAACAATAGCAGGCACATATACACGATCATCAGACCTACTAATACAAGTATAAAATCACTTGATCACAAATTTCATCCGAAACTCCCACCACTAAACTACAAACAACTTTAATGCATATATCTCTAAAGTAGCTACAAGCTGTACTGCCGACACCAAGACGTAAAACTCTATAAAGCTCACATCCTGCCAATCAAATAACCCTTTGAACTTCATGCTTCCCAATATCTTCAGAAGGATTCACCACTGTCAACCTCTCAACCAACCCCTCAAACTTACTACTCCTTCAACCTTCTCCTACGGCAAATACGATAAGATCCATCTTCCACCCATAAACCCATCACAACCAGGCCATCACTACAACCCCGCAACACCCTGATGTACCATACATTAAATCCAATTGCTGCCTCATCACAGCCACCAAACAAGCCATTTCTTCCAATATCCCCAAATATTCACATGATCACATCGTCTGCCTTTTGGACATTCCTGACATGGCTTTGGAGCTGCTTGTCACCTGAGCCTCAATGTTTAACACCTTCTATGACAACGAAATGGTGTAGCCAACAAACTCTGACGCCGAGAACAGAAACAACAGCTACTAAACATGCTGGTGACTGAGTTGACTGTAGATGAGTACTGATTGGTGACTGATGATGATGATGATGTGTAGGTGGCTGCAGCAGCAACTACCCGGAGTTACAATTCGCTGCTCTCATGGTGTTACTTAGACAAGGAAGCTAGATACTAACACAACAAGTACAAGTATAACAAATAAATGCCATAAAATACGATGACGTCAAATACAATGTCTGAAAGTACAAACAATACAATCACTTTAGATACAGTTGTGGAAATTCTAAGTGGATACAATGTCCTTAAGTTCAACATCTGGAAATGAGAATTTAATGACCCTGGCTCAAACGCAATATCCCCAGATAGAACTTTGGTGGATGCTACAGACACTGTAATACCGGACAAGAGTCGGTAATAAGGCGCGAGATCAGTTATAGGCTGCCTCGGGCTGGTAAACATCCAGTCATTATTAGCTTTAATATTTAGGTGCTACTTCCCGTACGACGCATGGTTCACGCTAACAATTTATGAGCAACATAGTATAACATTTTACGCCTGACTTACGGTCACTTTCCAAAATGAAGTCACTAAGGATTATGCTAGATCGAACTCGACCTGGATGCCATGCTCGCCCGCAAGACGAAGATCGTGAAAACATTGGGAGCCGGCATTCGTTCGCTCTTCAAGAAGAACAAGATCACAGCCTATCAAGGACTCGGGCGGTTCGAAGAGCCTGGCCGTATGATCGTTGACCAACCTGACGGTGAGACGTTGGCGCTTGAGGCGGAGAACTTTATCATCGCCACCGGCAGCAAACCTGCCATGCTGCCAGGCGTCGAAGAGCAGGGGGACCGAATCGGCTCCAGCACCCAGGCACTTTCGTACGAGCGCGTCCCCAAGCATCTGGTGGTGATCGGGGCTGGCTACATTGGCTTAGAACTTGGTTCGGTTTGGAATCGCCTTGGTTCGCAGGTCACACTGATCGAAGCCCTGGACCGTATTCTGCCAGGCTCAGATGTCGAGATTGCCACGGCCGGGCATCGGATCTTCGAACAACTAGGGTTGGCGTTTCGCCTGGCCACCAAGGTACAAGGCATCAGCATCAAACGTAACCGCTGCATCGTTGATTGCGACTCAGGCGAACCGATCAAGTGTGATCATGTGCTCGTTTGTATCGGCCGAAAACCAGCTACCGATGCACTAGGGCTGGACAATCTGGATGTGGAGTGTGACCGCCGAGGTTTCATTGTGGTCGAAACAAACTACGAAACCAATTGTCCCGGAGTCTTCGCCATTGGAGACTGCATCCCCGAACCGATGCTGGCGCATAAGGCCTCGACCGAAGGGATTGCCTGTGTCGAGGCTCGTTACACCGGCTACGGCTCGGTGAACTACGACGCGATCCGTGGCGTCGCTTATACGCATCCCGAGATCGCCTCGGTGGGGCCGACCGAAGAACAACTCCAAGAAGCTGGCATTCCCTACGCCAAGGGCAAGTCTTGGCTTGCCGCCAGCGGTCGGGCTCGAACACTGGGCGAAACCGTTGGTTTCGTCAAAGTAATCGCGCTTACCGAAACCGACAAGGTGCTAGGTGTCCATATCTTGGCCGCCAGGGCAGGCGACTTGATTGCAGAAGCGGCCGCAGCCATCAACTTCGGCGCCAGCAGCGAAGACCTCGCCCGCGTTTGCCACGCCCATCCGACCTTGTCCGAAACTCTCGGCGAAGCTGCCCACGCGGTTCATGGTTGAGTACCGCCCGTTCCGCTACTTCAACACGGTGACGAATACTGAGCGGCAAGGCGCTAGCCGTCGATCCGTCTCGTTCGAGTTTGCAGCGCCCATTGCTTCGCTCGACGACGAAGTCATTCTGCAGATTGCCAAACAACCCGAAACCGGCAACGCGGTCGTCCAGACTTGAATGCCAGCTTGCGCCGCTGTCTGAAGGACACCTACAAACGGAACGGGCCGAAAACAACGCGAGAGTGGCCGGGTACAAAGAAGCAGAAGCCGCCCCAATTACAACCGCTCACCAAAGAGCAAGTCCAACGCCCACAACGGCTTAAACCACCCCGGCCCAACAACCCTTGATGGCGTTTGATCTTCCAATGCCAACGGCGGCTTGCGCCGTTCCGCTCACAGATTAGTGTTGAGGGTGCAGGAACGGGCTCAGTTTTTTAGGCGGCTAGTCTTGTTGGGGGTTGGCTGGCGGGGACGTTGGGGTGAAAGGGGTGGCCGGGGCGATTGCGGAGGAATGTGAAGAGGCGATCGTCGTCGCATAGGGCTGCGGCGCGGAGTTGGAGGATCGCTTCGCCGCTGATGCCGTCGTTCCAAAACTTTTCCGTCCCTTTCACTCGGGCATTGAGTTCTTTCACATACGACTCCATCAACGCAGAGGTCGTCGGCAAACCATCACGTCGATACGCTGGATAATTCATCCGCGAGGCGTTGTTCTGAAAGTACACGATCGCAGCGGCGAAGATTTTGCGCGGATCGGTCTTCTCACAATCTTTGGGCGGAAGGCCCAGTTCGCTCTGACGAGCCTGCAGTTCGACGAGCACCTGTTCGATCTCGCCGGACCAACATGCCTGCGCCCAACGCAGGTAGTCGTCCCACCGCTGATCGACATTGTCGTGTAAGCAGCGGGCCGCTTCGTAAAGCCGTTCGACCGCATGCACGAAGTCGAGGATCGGAGTGAAGTCGCGAAAATGACGCTGTTGAATGGTCCAGTTGTAGGCCAGTCCGTCGCTGACGAAAGCCTTCTTCTGCGCATGATAAAAGCCGCGTGCATCCGCTTCGACCTCCATCATCCGGCCGAACGTATCGCTGTCCGAGAGCGAACTGAGACACGTGCGAAACAAACGTTCCGGACGCCACGAGTCGTCGGCCGTCGGTTGCGTTGCGACCTCCTGCGGCGCGGCGGACGTTTTCTCTCCCGCATCCGTCGGTACTTCGAACACGCCTGCAACCAGCGACTTCATCTGCTTTCGATCGGCGAAACAAGCGGGCAAAACGGGATGCGGATCATAGGCAAACACGTCGCTTTTCATCCGCAAAAACAGGGCGTTTTTCGTTTCCCGCCAATGCGGCTCATGAACGCCCAGCCCCAGGGCCTCGGTGCGCGTTTGCATCCGTCCGCCATCCACGCTGACGCACGCCAGAGAGATGGGCATCGTCGGCTTGGTGTGCTCGCGCGGCAACGGCTGGCTGAAATACGCTGCGAGGTCCGCCTTGCCCTGAAGCACCATTTCGGTGCCGATTCTCGTCGCTGTCTTGTTTAGCCCGCGGCCCGTTATCTGAACATCGCCGAGCTTCTTCAGCAACAGCGAGCCGATCGAAAATGACGAAACATGCGCCGCGGCCACCACCTTCTTCCCCAAGACCGCCGGACTCGACGTGCCGCCGTCAATCGCCAGCGGGATCCGCTGAGGGAAAAAAATCCCGCTGACATGGCGGGCATCGGAAGAACGGTTCGTCCAAGTGGACGACACCGTCGCAGGTCTGCAGTGGTAAGGGGTGATCGGTCTTTTTTCGCGGATGCTTCTCACCGCAAGTCGGGCAAGGTTCTTCCGCAGGGAAGTGCTCCGCGTGCTGCCTCGCCAACTGCGCATCGACCGCGCGTCCCAACATCCGACCGGCCTGATGCCCAAACTGTTCTATCTCGGCGAAGGTAGTTTCCCGCGGCGGGCCTTGCTCTCCATACCGATGCTGCGACAGCACTGCCACCAATTCGTCAAACTTCGCTTTCGCTGCTGGCGTCAGCTCCAGATCTTCGTTTTGAGCGTCCTTGCTCATCATAGATTCCTTCCTAAAAGGACCAACTTACCCAAGCACGCCCCAAATCTAACTTCCAGCTCCAAATCCACCAACCGCACTCCCAGCCACCGCCCAAGCTCACTGAGCCCGTTCCTGCACCCTTAGTGTTGATGGCACCTCAACTGGTCTGGAGTGAAATTGCACTCGTCAGTAGCTTACGCCCGCCTCAAGCTAAAGGAAGCCATGAGGGTGTCTGCAATCTGAACGGGAGAATTTCGCTGTGTTCAAGTTGCTTCGTTACTTGCTGGTATTGGGAGTGGGTGCCGGCGGAGCCTGGTACGGGATTCAGACCTACCCGGAAGTTGCCAATCAAGTTGCTTTACCGGACATGTCCGGCTCGGATTCATCCGGGCAGGCCGACGTGGCCCATCACCCGGATGGAACGATTCGCGTGGCTTCGTTCAACATTCAGGTGTTTGGCCAGAAGAAGATGCAGGACGAAGCGGTAATGGGAGTCCTCGCAAAGATTGTCCGCCGTTTCGACATTGTGGCCGTGCAGGAAATTCGCTCGCAAAATCAAGACGTGATTCCCACCTTGCTGGGCTACGTGAATGCGGAAGGCCTGAAGTACGATGCCGTGGTTGGTCCGCGAGTTGGACGTACGATTAGCCAGGAGCAGTTCGCCTACGTGTTCAATACTGCCACCATTGAGGTTGACCCGGGGGCGGTCTATACGGTCGTGGATCCTGGAGATCGACTCCACCGAGAGCCGCTGGTGGCGGCGTTTCGGGCAAGGGGGGCTCCGCCGGAAGAAGCCTTTACGTTCTCGCTGATCAATGTGCATACCGACCCAGACGAGGCCACGCGCGAAGTCAACGCACTGGACGATGTGTACCTGGCGGTGCGGGATGACGAACGGGGCGAAGACGATATCATCATGCTGGGTGATTTCAACCTGGACCACGAAAGCCTGGGCGAATTGGCAGCCATTCCGTATGTTCGGCCCATCATCTCTGAGCCTACTAATGCCGCCCGATCCCAGGTGTATGACAATTTTGTGTTTCACCATCGGGCAGTTGTCGAATTCACCGGCAACCGTGGCGTGGTGGATCTGGCCCGCGAGTACGGATTGACGCCAGAACAGGTAGTGGTCATCTCGGACCACTTCCCGATTTGGGCAGAGTTTAGCGTTTTTGAAGGTGGCCGCGCGGCACACTTCGCCCAATTGCCGCGCCCAGCAGCCGAAGCAACTTCGCCGCGCTGAGCCGTCGGTTCGCCGGCGCATTTTGTTTCCAAACATTTGCGCAACACGCACACAGGCGGTATCGGCTAGAATCAAAGCATCATAACGTCTCTGGCACTCAGCCCTTCAATCGACGATTGAAACTACCTGAGGAGTGTCTCGCGTGTTTCGTGCTTTGGTCTGTAATGCCTGCAACACCCAAGGTCTCTGGCATGCTGCGCGGTTAATTGCAACAGGCCTGGTGCTGAACGCTCTGATTGGTAGCGTGCTTGCGGATGATGCCAATCCGTTTCTTCCGCCTGATACCGTAGACCCTGGCTGGCCCTTTGTGCGAGGGCCGGATTATGACGGACATTCGCCGGAGATCCACCTCGCTGAAGTTTGGCCAGTTGAGGGGCCGCCGGTACTGGACTCCGGACGCTGGGGCAGGGGTATTCCGGTTTCGTGGCATGGGACAACCGGATCGCCACGCAGTATCAGGTGCTCGCCGGACAGTACGTGATCTGCCTTGATGCCGATACCGGCACAACCGTGTGGGAGCATCGCTACGATTGGCCTTACGAACCCGCTGGTGTGTATCCCGGTCCCCGCGCAACTCCCACGTACGCCGCCGGGTTTCTTTACTTTGCCAGCCCGCACGGCTTGATTGGTTGCCTGGACGCTCAATCGGGGAAGCGGGTTTGGCAAAAGCATATCTATGACGAATTCGGCGGCGATATCGGCTTTGGTTTTAGCTGTTCGCCCACGGTGATCGATGGCAAAGTGATTGTGCCCGTAGGTGGCGAAGGAGCAAGCCTGGTGGCTTTCGACGCCGCAACGGGCGCGGTTGTTTGGAAGCAAGGAAACGAACCGGCCAGCTACACGCCAGCGTTTCCCATTTCGTTTGAAGGCAGGCAGATGGTCCTCGGCTATCTGCAAAATGCGCTCGTTTGTCACGACCTGAAAACCGGTGAGATCCTCTGGCGGCGGAGCCTTTCGGCAGGGTACGACGAACACTCGGCCTGGCCACTTTACAAAGAACCGAACCTGTGGATCTCGAGCCCATTCACTGCCGGCTCAGAACTCCTTCAACTAACGGGCCAAACCGACCTGCCGCTCAAGTTGCGGTGGCAAAGCAAAGTGATGTCCAACGATATCTTCTCCAGTGTCTTGCACGAAGGGGCCATCTACGGTTTCGACCTCCGTGATGCCCAGGCGAAGACGAGTCGGACCTCGCGAGGTACGTTTCGCTGCTTGGATTTCCTCACCGGCGAAGAACTTTGGGCAGTTGGGGATGATCGGCCACGGCGCGCTCAAACCGACGACAAACCTTGGATCGGACATGCAACCGTACTGGTGGCCGACGGCAAATTGATCTTGATGAATGACCTAGGCGAACTGATCCTGGCCAAGGCAAACTCCAAGCGTTTCGAGCAGCTCGGTCGGGCTTCGATTTTGGCAGGCGAACTATGCTGGACCCAGCCCAGCCTCCATCGCGGGCGACTGTTCCTGCGAAACCAAAGTCGCGCGGCGTGCGTCTACCTCGGCGAACCTGAACTGCTGAACCCCCAGACGCTGACTGCCGCTCTCTCTACGTCAGACATCCCGCAGTCTCAGTACGTCGATTGGGCAGGCGTCGTCTTGGGGGTCGAACCTGAGTACGCCTTCGATCTCCCGAGCCCGCTGTGGCTGGGGCGGTGGTATGCAATCTCGCTGTTGGGAATCTTAGGGGGGAGTTGGCTGCTCGCCAGTCTGCTGCATGTTTGTTGCTTCCGCAATCGCCCCAGCTGGCACGTCCGTTGGGTATTCTACCTGCTTTCGTTCGTCGGTGGCGCGTTGGGCACAACGCTGCTGAGCAGCTGGACACAGAGTTTTATTTTCACATGGCCGGTCTGCATCTTTGCGGCCTTCGGCATGGTGGTCGGAGAAACCACGTCGCGGAGTACCACACCGGGGCCCAGCGATCTCCAGCGCTCCGCGTCACGACCACGCGCCTGGTTGACGCTGGGTGTTTTCCTGGCCGTTTCGCTGCTGTACTTCTTGCTCTGTCGGCGATTGAGCCTGGTGTTCGAGTGGGTTTTCTTGTGCGGCTTTGCCGGAGCGATTCCGTTCTTCTGGCTCGGACAAAGATGGACAGCAGCCAATCGCTGGTCGGCTTGGAAAGAAGCAGTTGTTGCGGCGGCGGCCTTCTCCGGGTTTTACTGGTTTGCTGCCGCCGTACTCTGGCTACGCTGAGGGATGCCGGACTCCGGTCGCACCCCTGCGCGTTCCGGTTGAGACGACAAACTTTGAAGGAGTTTGCACCATGGCAAGCACGGTTCAGAGACTGACCAGGTTGGGCCTGATCAATCCGCCCAGCTTCCTTCCGGACAATGTGCATTACGAAACCATCATGGGCTCGGTGGCCTACGGGGTGTCTAGCGACACTTCCGACATGGACGTGTATGGATTCTGCATCCCACCCAAAGAAGCGGTCTTTCCTCATTTGACGGGCGAGATCGAAGGTTTCGGACGGCAAAAGAAAAGATTCGAGCAATTCCAGCAGCACCACATTATGGACTCCAGCGAGATGGGAGGCCGGGGCAGAGAGTTTGATCTGTCCATCTACAGCATCGTCAAATACCTGGCGCTCTGCATGGAAAACAACCCGAACATGATCGACTCGTTATGGACGCCGCAGGAGTGTGTGCTGCACATCACCAATGTGGGCAACATGGTCCGGGACAACCGCCGGATGTTCCTGCACAAAGGGGCCTGGCACAAGTTCCGAGGGTATGCCTACAGCCAGATTCACAAGATGCGGGGCAAGCGTCCCGAGCCCGGCAGCAAGCGGCAGAAACTGCGTGACGAGTTCGGTTTTGACGTGAAATTCGCCTACCATGTCGTTCGGCTGTTGGACGAGGCCGAGCAGATTCTCGCAGAAGGAGACATTGATCTCCGCCGCAACCGAGAGCAACTCAAAGCAATCCGGCGTGGAGAGATGAGTGAGGACGAGATTCGAGAGTGGGCATCCAACAAGGAACGGAACTTGGAGGAACTCTACCACGCCAGCAAACTTCCCCACTCGCCGGACGAGGCCAAAATCAAGGCGTTGTTGTTGTCCTGTCTCGAAGAACACTACGGTAGTCTCGAACATTGTATTGTACAGCCAGACGCCGCCCTACAGGCTCTTCAGGAGGTTCAAGAAGTCCTGGATCGCAATGCCCGGCTGTTGGGAAGGTAACGCCGCCAGATGGGCATGCACCAGTAGATTCGCACCGCGAGGCAACCGTTCCGTAGGATGCTGCTCGTTGACGCTCCGCATGCCATTTGCTAGCCTTTTTCACTTCGCGGATGCTTGCCTGCGGCCAACACGTTGGTAGCCGCACAAACCGAATTCATTCCTTCACTTGGATTTAGATGGCTATGGCTTACGAAGTGACGTTGATTACTGGTGACGGAGTGGGACCGGAACTGGCCTTGGCGGCCCGCAAATGCGTGGACGCTACTGGTGTCGAAGTCAACTGGGACGAGCAAGAAGCGGGCGTCGATGTCATGGAGCGAACAGGCAGTCCGCTGCCAGATGCCGTCTTGGAGAGCGTGCGACGCACCCGCTGCGCCCTGAAGGCCCCCATCACAACACCCGTCGGCAAGGGTTTCCGCAGTATCAATGTGCACCTGCGGCAAGAACTGGGGCTATTTGCCTGCATCCGCCCCTGCAAGCAGTACAAGGGCGTCCGCAGCTACTTCAGCGACCTGCCGGTCGACATGGTGATCGTTCGCGAGAACACCGAAGACCTGTACGCCGGCGTCGAGTTCGAGGCCGGCAAACGAAACGCAGGAACTGATCGAATTCATCAACAAGCTACCGGCCGACCAGAAGATCAAGACCCAGGGCGCGACGAGACGGGCGTCTCGATCAAGCCGATCAGCGTATCGGGCACCGAACGCATCGTTCGCTGCGCCTTCGACTATGCCCAAAAGAACGGCCGCAAGAAAGTCACGGCAGTCCACAAAGCCAACATCATGAAGTACAGCGACGGGCTGTACCTGGCCACGGCCGAAAAGGTCTCCAAGGATTATCCTGACATCGAGTTCGAAGAACGCATCGTCGACAACATGTGCATGCAGCTCGTCCAGAAGCCCGAGCTGTACGACGTGCTGGTGCTGCCGAATCTCTACGGCGATATCGTCAGCGACCTGGGGGCAGGCATTGTTGGCGGTTTGGGCGTAGCCCCCGGTGCAAACATCGGCGAAAAGGGGGCCATCTTCGAAGCAACGCACGGCAGTGCCCCCAAGTACAAGGGCAGAACAAGGTCAACCCCACGGCCCTGATTCTGTCCGGCATGTTGATGCTGCAGCACCTGGGCGAGACCGACGCTGCAACCGGCTGGAGAAAGCCGTTGCCGCCGTGATCGCCGAAGGCAAGAACGTCACCTACGACCTCAAACCCCACCGCGATGACCCGACGGCCGTTGGCACCCAGGAAATGGCCGACGCCATTTGTGCTAAACTGCAAGATTGACCGGACCGGACCAACTTCCGACACCCAGCCCCCCCGAGGCAATTCCATTGTGTGCCAATAGAAGATCCTTTGCCTCGTGGTTTTGTCAGCGGTTACTTGGGACCGTCGCATTCCTGTTCGTCGCAGCCACTTGGGCAACCTCGGTCGGCGCGCAGGACCAGGCACCGTCTGCTGATAGAGACAGTCTGCCAAACATCGTACTCATCATGGCCGATGACATGGGGTACGAGTGCGTTCGGAGCAACGGCGGGGAGTCTTACCAGACGCCGCGGATTGATGCTTTAGCCAAGTCTGGGATTCGCTTCAACCATTGCCACTCGCAGCCTATCTGCACCCCCTCGCGTGTGCAGATTATGACGGGGCTGTACAACAATCGAAACTACATCCGGTTTGGACTACTGGACTCACAAGCAACCACGTTCGGCCATTTGATGAAGCAGGCAGGCTACGCCACCTGCATTGTGGGCAAGTGGCAACTCTCGGGAGGTTTCGAAGCTCCAGGAAAGTTCGGCTTCGATGAATACTGCCTGTGGCAACTCACCCGACGGCCTGGCCGCTATGTCAATCCGGGACTGGAGATCAACGGCAAGCAAGTGGACTACACCCAGGGTGAGTACGGTCCGGATCTGGTAGCGATTTTCTCTGCGACTTCAT
>CALOEH010000188.1:0-10629 GCA_942492195.1 uncultured Planctomycetia bacterium
AGCTTGCCAGCAGGCGAGATCCGCACGACACTTCCGGTGTTGGCCCCTCCTCCCCAGGCACTGTCGCGAATGTTGCCAATGTAGAGGTCTCCATCGGGTGCCACCTGACAGACCAGCGGTCCCTGCATGGCGGCATCTGCCGGCGTCGGCACGGTGAAGGGATAGGCGGCACCTTGCAACGTTCCGTCCACCATTTCGAGACTCATTCGGACCAGGCCGCGGGTATCGTACTCGCAGCCCAACACGTGACCTTCGAATGGACCAAAGTGACTTTGGCCAGGCGCCAGCGTTGTCGCAAGTTCGGCAGGTGTCTCAAGAAAAGTCAGGCCGTTGACGCTGCGAGTCCAGGGATGTGGGATTTCCATGGCGGCAGGGGTCGCCTGCGGCTGAAACTCCGGGAGAGCGTTCCAGCTTGTTGATAAACCCGTACCGTTTGCCAGGCAGCAAGTGATTCAGTTCGTTGAAAGGGTTGTAGTTCCCCTGGTTGTCACTGGCCACAAAAATGCCATCGCGGTTGATCGCCAGGCCCATGGGAAATCTTAGCCCGGCGCAGTAGTCCTCAACGGCGTACCCGCGCGGATCGGCAGGGGTAGGCGAACGTGGAACCAGCCGGAGCGCGTGCCCTCGGAGATGAGCCCCCGCTTCAGAGCGAGCGTCCTGCTGGCAAGGCAGCCCAATCCAATAGACGCCATCCGCCGTGCGCGGGAGTCCCACGGCCCAATCGTGGTAGTCCGCCGTGTGTCCCCAACCTGAGGCCAGGGTCACGGTCCGCTCGGCGTGGCCGTCGCCGTCTTGATCCAAGAGTCGCAACAGGCCGTACTTGGTAATCACATCCACCGCTCCCTTGGTCCCGGGCTCGTTGGCCGAAGCAACACCGTAGGGACTGGCCAGTTCTTGGCTGAAAGGTCGGAAAGAATCTTCCAGCCCGTCTCCGTCACTGTCGGAGGCCAGCCAAACCCGACCTTTGAGCGAAGCCAGGATCAACGTGCCATCAGGCTGCCAGGCCAGCCCCGTCGGCATCACTTCGCCCGAGAGCGGTAGCACCTGGGTTCGGTAGCCAGGCACTACGTTGAGCTCTTCGACAAACGCCGGAGGTGCCGGTTGCGGCTGCGCGAAGAATTGATCGACAGGAACCTCGGTGGCATACACCACCCGGTAACGAACGCCCGTGTTCCCCTGGGGCACAATCACCCGAACCGCCCCCTGTTCGCACGCGACTGGTTGCCACTTGCCAGAGTCCCCGCCTTGCTCCCAGCGCGAAATCTCCAAATAAGAAACTCCCGGTGCATGGCGAAGCTGCAAATGGTTGCCCTGGGCCTGCTGGATCAGCTCAGAAGGGACCACCTGCCAGGCAACTTGCCAAGGTTCGCGGTTGTGGATGCCCTGCAGTTCAACAATCCTCTCGAAGCCAGAGGTCGCTGCGTCTGTTAAATCTTGAGCTGGTTGGAATGTTTGAGTCACGCGCAGTTGCGGAGTATCGCTCTCCGGCCCAGTCGCCGTGGGAAACTTCAGGCGGATGGCCAGTTGGGCCTGCTCTCCAGTCGTTTCGAACCAATCGGCTTCGGTCGCAAACTGCCCCGGGTTTTGCGGAGGCACCAACTTGCCATCGCGGAGCAGTTGCCACTCGCTGGGAGTGACTCCGCGATCGTAGAACGCCGTCCCCGAGGCTTCCCAATACCAGGACTTTCCGCGAGTGTGCTGGCTGGCTGTATCTCCGGAGTACCAACGGCGGAGCGTGGCGGTTTCGAGATCGAAGAACACGTTGTGCCGGTTCGCTAGCCCCACCAACCAAGGCTTGATGAACTGCTCTGAATCAACCTCGATCACATCTGTCACAATGTTCGCTGGCTCTTGCCGATTCGGCAGATTGTGACTGCGAACCACACGCACGGGGTTGGGGCGAGGAGGATTGAAGCCCGGCAGGTTGACCACATGCCAGACGGCGGCCAACTGGTCTTCGAGATCATTGCCGAGCACGCCACGGATGGGAGCCACCAACGCTGGCATCTCCATGCGCGGAACAATGCGGGCCGGGTTGTGCATCCAGCGGTCATACCAGGTGCGGCGAATCCGCTTGCCCAACAAGGTCAAATCTGTGCCGTGCGATTTCAGTTCCACCTTGTGCGGCAGGGCGGATCCAATCTGATGGCAGCTTGTGCATCCGAACCCTCCGCTGGTCACCAGGCGCTGGCCAGCGGCCAAGAGTGCCGCGGCGGGGGAGTTTCCGAAGTCGGCGTTTCCGGTGTCCGGTCGGGTATGCGATCGGCATCAATCAGGTATCTGACCAGCGATTGCCGCTCCGCATCTTCTAGGTTGAATTTCGGCATCCGGACCGCCAGCCAAGGTCTCAGCGGAGCGTCGCGGGTGGCGATGGCCGCTTCCAAAGCCTTGGCATGCAACTTATCCCCCACCCCAAACAAGGCCGGAGGTTTCAACGCTGGCGTGAGCGGCGCAAGTTCCGAAGATTTGGCCGTTATGGACTCGACCACCGGTTCAATCCCCGGCATATCCTCCCGCGCGTGACAGGCCAGGCAGTTTCTTTCGGCCAGCACCAGCGAGCCATCGTGCGGTTGCGTTTTCTCGGCCGTGCGAACCGTACTGCGCAGGTATTCGGCCACGGCTTGCTGGTCTTGCCGAGA
Organism: uncultured Planctomycetia bacterium; assembly: GCA_942492195.1. Classification (GTDB taxonomy): domain Bacteria; phylum Planctomycetota; class Planctomycetia; order Pirellulales; family S012-138; genus CALOEH01. The sequence continues at coordinate 2,640 of CALOEH010000188.1, forward strand.
GAGTCGGTACGTGGGGCGGTTGGGCGCTGGCGAATTGGGGACGAAGCAGCCTTGTAGCAGATCGCCCGCCGTGGCCGAGTTGCCGACCGATGCAACCAGGTCGACCGGCAACGGATCGGGGCGTTCGAACCCAGGAATCTGATGACAAGCGGCGCACCGTTTCTGTTCGATGATCTGACGCCCCTGCCGCAGGAGTTGGTCCGTTGCTACTTCGCCCACTGCCGCAGGCGTCGGCTCTCCCTGTTTGCTGAGATAGGCGGCCAGGTCCACAACCTCCTGGTCATTCAAACGTACCACCGGCATACGATGGGCAGGATTCACTGCAGCGGGATCTTTCAGCCAGCGGGCAAAGAAGCCTGCCGGACGCTTGGCAGCAATCGCGGACAGATCTCCTCCGTCGAACAGTCCAGCCGTCCCCAGGCCATCGGTGCGGTGGCACGCCAAACACCCCACTTGATGCAGCACCAGCGCTCCGCGCCTGGCGTCGGGTTGCTGTTTGGTTCGCAAACGGGGCAATTTACCCGCCGGCAAACTGCGCTCGCTGAGGTAGGCGGTCACGGCGTTGGCTTCGGCGGCGGTCAGGTCGAAGTGGGGCATCCGCCGGCCTCCCTGCTGGGCGGCGGTCAGGTGGGCTGCCGACGGTGAGAAGCCATCTGGCATGGTCTGCTGCGCGGCTGCGTCCGCTTTGCCGGAGAGCCAATCCGCCATCCATGGCAATTCCATATTACCGCGAACCGCTTGCAAACCTGGCGACGGTAACATGGTTTCTGCCTGAGGAACTTCGTGGCAGGCAGCACACGGTGCAGCGTGGACCAAGACCTTTCCATGGCGGTACGTGTCTGCGGCAAAGTCGGCTGGATCGTACCGCAGGTGCCGGGCGGGGATCGGTTCGAGCTGAAACTGAGGTCCTTCCCAAAACAGAGACAATCGGGGAGCCGAACCGATCGATTCGAACTCGATCTCCAGCGGATGAAACCCATACCGTAGCGTCACCGCTTTGGCCTCGTGCCAGGTGGGCGTCGGTGCCGCCGCTTCCAGAAGTTGACTTCCTGCCAAGGACAACACGACCCGACCTTGAGCATGCACGTGCAGGCGGTACTCGCCGGGGGCCATCACAAACAGGCGTCCCTGCCAGCGGGCGTTGAAGGCAGACTCCCGAAGCCGCGGATCCGGCGGTCCAGAATCCCAGACAAAAGAGACGCGTGGGTCAACTCGCCTCGCGGCCGCCTGATCCAAATCTCCTGGAGCTGTAACTTCTCCCTGCGGCCAATACGTGGCAATCAGCCCCGGGCGCAGACGCGTGAACTCGTCCTCTTCGTCCTCGGGATCCTGGCTCCAAGCGTTGGCGCAGCCCAATGCCAGCATCGCCACGGCTAGCCAAACGGCGACGCAGCGGAGCCTGGCAAAAGGATTCAACTCGCGGGATGGACTATCAAACGTCATGTAAAACTCAGCCTGGGAATGAAAGAATCTACTGTCAACGAGCGTGATGTACCTCCCATTGAAGCCCAAGGGGAGTTGGATCGCAACGCAGAAGCTGGCAAGTCCAAGACCTCCCAGTTTTACAGGGCTTTCTCGGTTACAATGCGAGAATCTTATTGACACTCAACAACCGGCAAACTACAAACATGTAAAACATGTATGTGTTTTGCGTATTTAAGGTGTTCCACCGATGCGACTCACAACCTACACGGACTTTGCCTTGCGGATGCTGATGTATCTGTCGACACGGTCCGAGCGAACCACGGCGTCGCAGGTGGCGCAGATGTATGGCGTTTCGTCCAATCACATGGCGAAGGTGGTCAATCAGCTTGCCCGGCTTGGCTATGTGCGGAGCATCCGAGGCATTGGCGGTGGGATTGAACTGGCCCTGCCAGCCGAAGAAGAGATCCGGATTGGCGAAGTCATTGAAGCGGTCGAAGGCAACATGCACCTGTTGGAATGCGTTAGTACGGAGGACGTCTGCGTGATTGAGTCGTTCTGCAAACTCCGTGGCGTGCTGCGCGAAGCCGAACGGGTGCAGATGGAGTATCTCAAGAGTGTCACCTTGGCGGACGATTCTCCAACGTCGCGTCAGTTCAGTCGAATCGGCTCAACCGAGTCGTAAGCAACCAAGAATTTCTACTTTTTGCAATCGAAGGAGAAGCAAATGCGGAGAATGTACGCGCCCATCTTGGGTTTGGCCGCTCTGGCTGCGGTCTTGATCCTGTCCAGCACAAAGTCAACGGTGGTCGGTGACGAGCCGTCGGTGGCCAAGAAGCCGAGCAAAGCGGCGGTGGAGCGTTCGCGCAAGACGGTGCAGATGCTGGACAACATTTACAAACAGACCATCGTGCTGGTCACCGACAAGTACGTGCATGACGAAGACGACTTTGCGGCCGGCAGCGCTGCGGTCCTATTGTTCAAGAATATTTCGAAGTCGGGCTCGCACAACGTTCGATTGATTGACGCCACCGGCGAACCGTACGAAGCGGCCAATGTGGCCCAGGACGATTTTGAGCGCGAAGGGCTCAAGCAACTCAAGGCGGGTGCCGCCGTCTATGAAAAAGTGGAGCTGGCCCAAGACGGCCCACAACTGCGTGCCCTTACTGCCGTGCCGGTGGTAATGAAGAAGTGCGTGATGTGCCACGAGCATTACGGCAACGCCAAGCCAGGGGAACCGATCGGAGCAATCAGCTACACGATTCCGATTGAGTAACCATCTGAATGAGTCGTCCATCCCATGCAGTGTCGTAACTCCGTCGCGTGAGTGACGGAGCTCGTTTCCTGAGAACTCGGGTCGGCTCTCCCAAACCCGAGTTCTCAGGCCCTTGGGAGCCAGTTCACGCAGCGGTATACTGAACCGCAGATGTTGGGAAGGTGAACCACTTTAGCCTGAGCCGTGTCGGTGATGGCTGTTCCGGTTCAAGAGCTACGCCCTGGTTGGGCAGTCACCTGGCATCTTGCTTCGGTAGGCACACTTGAGTCACTGCGGAACTGATGGAAGCAAAGATACGATGACGCGCGTTGCAATTGTGGGAGCCACAGGCTACTCAGCCTTGGAATTGTTGAAGATCTTGCTGCGGCACCCCAACGTGGAGATCACAACGGTTACGAGTCGTCAGGAGGGGAGCCCTCATGTGGCGATGGTGCATCCTTCGTTGGCGGGGCGACTTGATCTGCACTGTAGTGACTCGGGACCTGCCGAAGTATCGGCCAGGGCAGATTGCGTGTTCTGCTGTTTGCCGCACGGCGTCACCACCAAATGGGTGCCTGCCTTGATAGAAGCAGGCAGTCGCGTGGTGGACTTCAGCGCGGATTACCGTCTCAAAGATGCTGGCGTTTACGAGCATTGGTACGGATTGAAACATGGCGATGCCGGTCGGCTGGCCCAAGCCGTGTATGGGCTGCCTGAGTTGTTTCGCAAAGAAATAGTCACGGCGCAATTGGTTGCCAATCCCGGCTGTTATCCCAGTTCGGCCATCCTGGCCCTCGCGCCGCTGCTCAAGGCCGGACTGATTGAACCGAACGATATCATCGTGGATGCCAAGAGCGGGGTCTCTGGGGGTGGCCGTACCCTCAAGATGACCACGCACTATCCAGAGTGCAACGAGAGCATCTCTGCCTACAACGTTGGCAGGCATCGGCACACGCCAGAGATCGAACAGGTGCTCGGCACGGCCGCCGCAAGTGCCGTGGAAGTGATCTTTACACCTCACTTGGTCCCTATGGACCGGGGTATCCTGGCCACCACCTATTGCCGGCCTCGCAAAGATGCAGGGGAAGTGACCGAAGAACGGGCGTTCGAGGCCTTGCGAAGTTTCTATGCGAACGAGCCTTTTGTTCGAGTGGTGGACCACCTGCCTGGCACCAAAGATTCTTCTGGCACCAACTACTGTGACATCACCGTCCGTGTGGTACGCGGCCGGATCATGACCATCAGCTGCCTGGACAATCTGATCAAAGGAGCGGCCGGTGCTGCGGTGCAAAACTTCAATCTGATGTTCGGCTACCCAGAAACCACCGCCTTGCATTAAACATGAGCCCGACCTGGGAGCGTGAAACGCGAACGCTTCTCCCAATCACCGCAGTGCAGTCGCCTGCGGAATTTCGTTCGATACGGACCTTCTAACTGGTTAGGAACAACGGACCATGACGCTCGGCCTGCCTCAAGGTTTTCGTGTGGCGGGGGTACATTGCGGCATCAAACGCAACCCCAACAAACAGGACTTTGCCCTGGTGGTTTCGGATCTTCCGGCCACCGCGGCAGGCGTGTATACCCGCAACCTGGTGTTCGGGGCTCCGGTGGGTTTTAACCGTGCGCGGACCCCAGCGACTGGCTTCCGCGTGTTGGCCATCAACTCCGGCAATGCCAACGCATGCACCGGAACGCGGGGAGATGCCGACGCGGCTGAGATGGCTGACCTGGCCGCTAAGGCCGTGGGCGCGCAGCCTGGTCAGGCCCTGGTGCTGTCGACCGGAGTGATTGGCGAATACTTGCCGATGACGAAGATCTCCGCCGCCACCGCCGCTGCCGCCGCGCAGCTCGGCACCGATGAAAAGTCGCTGGTCGAGGCGGCCCGGGGAATGCTAACCACCGACACCCGACACAAACTTTCTGGTCGAGAAGTTCAGCTCTCAGGCCGCACTCATACGTTGCTCGGCATGGCCAAAGGGGCCGCGATGATCGGCCCCAACATGGGAACCATGCTCTGTGTCCTGATGACTGATGTGGCGCTTCCGCCCGAGAGGGCCCAACAACTGCTTACCGGCGCGGTTGCCCATACGTTCAATTGCATCAGTGTCGAAGGTCACATGAGTACCAGCGACTCGGTCCTGTTGCTGGCCAACGGGGCAGTCTGTCCAGATCCGCTGAGCGAAGATGACCAGGAAACCTTTCGCCAGGCTTTGGACGAAGTTTGCGTCGAACTCGCCCGAGACATTGTGGACGACGGCGAAGGGACCACTCACCTGATCACCATTGACATCAACGGATGTGCCAGTTGGGAAGAAGCTCGCAAGATTGCCAAGACCGTGGCCGAAGGTCCCTTGGTCAAGACGGCCATCGCTGGTGCCGACCCCAATTGGGGACGCATTGTTTCTGGTGCCGGATACGCCGGTGTCCCGTTTGATCCACGCGGCGTCTCCCTGTCGGTCAATGGGTTCCAGCTCTATCAAGCAGGAGCACCTGTGCCGTTCGAAGCGGCCGCGGTCTCTGAGTCCATCAAGACGCAGCGCGAAACCAGCATTGTGCTGGATTTCTCCGAGGGTACGTCCAGTTGCCGGTTCTGGACCACCGATCTCACCGCTGAATATGTCCGCCTGAACGCTGATTACCACACCTAGTGCTTTGTCACGGCAAAGTTTTTGGGTGCAGTGCCCTCGCTTGCGTGGGCATGTTCGGATGCAAGTGGCGAATCTGACTCCACTTCAGCATGGCCACACGCGCGAGGCCATGGCACCCAGTTCGACGAAGCGAATGCGGCACATAGCGCTGCCACTATCATAGACGTCGATGGACGCTCCGTCCTCGATCCTGACGCGGAGGAGGCGTACAAAGCGGCAGTGCCGCAAACGATACACTGGAGCGGTAGAGGATTTCGCAGTGGATTCAATTAGTGATACAGTCTTTGGTGATTTGAGTTTCAACGGCAGTTGGACACGGGATATTGAACTGACCTTCTTAGGCGTTACGTCTACCGTTGAGCTTATTATCGAAGGCAACGACGATGACGAGTCAATCATGGACGAGCAGAGGAACTCATTCAAAAAGCTGATGGATTCGATCCCAATAGCAGAGGATGGCATCCTTGCCTACTATCAGAGCGTTTGTGATGACTATCGCTCACGATTTGGTGACGATGCTGATGCCAGAATGCCAGTAATCTCCGATAAATCTAGTCTGTCGACACTGACAAGGTTAACTGGTGTCGTGTTCCCAATGGTCATGGACTCTGGTGAAACCACCGTTGGTTTTCTCCTAGAATGTTCGTGGGAGCCTGAGCATGGGCTGGGAGTTAAGATTACCAACGGCAAGATCAAAGTCGGAACGCAAGACGTGATTACATAGGTCACTTCGGCTTCTGCATCACGGTCTTCGCAGGCTGTGCTGGTTTGAACGGTTGCAGCTTGGCCGGCTCCGCAGGCCTCCACGGTTTGAACACCAGCACGCCTGACGCATTGATGCGTTCATCAATTGCCGAAACCGCCCAAAGTCGGTAGGCCAGGAGTGGATCGCATCAAAATTCCCTCCAAGGTTTGCTCACCATGATCAAGCGGACGGGTTGTACCCCCCAGGCACACGCACAGCATGCTTTTGCGAACTTCCACGGCACCTCGCCTGAGGGGCTCGCCTGGTGTTCTCGGCGTGGGATGCTCAAGGCAGGACTGGCGGGGATGGCCGGGCTGAGCCTGCCTGAGTTGCTGCGGCACCGGGCCGAAGCGGCTCAATCAGGCAAGTCCATTGCCGGCGGCAAGAGCGTGATCCTGCTCTGGATGGCAGGAGGCCCCAGTCATATTGATACCTGGGACCCGAAACCCGACCGGCCGATTGAGAACCGCGGCCCGTTCGACCCGATCAACACCAGCGTGCCAGGCGTTCAGATCTGCGAGCACCTGCCGCTGCAGGCCGCTAGGATGGACAAGTTCTCGCTCATTCGCTCGGTGGATTGCCGCAAGAGCAGCCACCAACCCAACCAGGTGATGCAGACGGCCAATCGCGAGGCCGCGCCGCGAGTGAACCCGCTAGGGCACAAGTATCCCGCAATCGGTTCGATCGTTGGCAAGTGGCACGGAGCCAACCATCCGGCGATGCCTCCGTATGTGGCTTTCATGAAGGACAATTCGCACGTGGCTTGGAGCGGTTATCTGGGCCGACGGTACGATCCGTTCATTGGCAACGACGCGTGCCATACTGCCGGTCTACGATCTGGTCGGCAAGGACACTGGTCGGAGTGAGTGGTGCGAACACGTTTCAATTGGCCGGCGGTCTGGACGCTCAACGAGTTCTCGAACGCCGCCAGGACGTGCTGGGAGTCCTGACCGGCTGCGGTCCGGCTCGACCAGAAAGGGTCGATGGAAACCCATGGACCCGTACGGCCAGCAAGCGGTCGAGATGCTCCTCGGCGGACGTGCCCAAAAGGCCTTTGATCTGTCTCAGGAATCGCCGTCCGTCCGGGAGCGGTACGGTAACCATCTCTGGTGTCAGCAGGCCCTGCTGGCCCGACGGCTGGTAGAGTCCGGGGTGGCGTTCGTAACCATCGATCTCAGCTATCACGGTGCCTCGGGGACTTGGGACACGCACGGAGACAATGTGCCGCCCTACGGTGGTATCAAGAAGGGGCTTGGCCCGCTGCTCCCCTTGTTCGATCATCTGCTGACCACGCTGGTAGATGACCTGGACGAACGGAGCATGTTGGACGATACGCTCGTGATTGCCATGGGCGAGTTTGGCCGCACGCCGCAGATCGGCACACAAGGAAGCACTGATGGCCGCAACCACTGGCCGGTGGTTATGTCCATGGCACTTGCCGGAGGTGGCATGCGGCACGGTCAGGTGATTGGCTCGTCAGAGCGCGACGGCGGCACCATCCGAGATCGGCCCGTCACCCCTGCCGACTTGGCCGCTACCATCTATCGCCACTTCGATGTTCCGCTCGGAGCGATGTACGTGGATGATCGCGGACGCCCCCGGCCGATTGTCGAAGAAGATGGCCAGCCCATTAGCGAGTTGTTCTGAGCGTGAACGCGACGTGTCGCGGGCGACCGCTTGAATGGGAGTTGAGCAACATGCAGTGGAAAGGCCTGGCCGTCATTGCGACCGTGCTGCTCATTGCCTTCGGAATGGCATTGGGAAACCGCTTCTACCAGAATCAGGAAGGCCTGGTGCTGCCGTGGCGTATTGGGGGAAGCCCAACGCCTTGAAGTCATTTCTCAACCTGACAGCGTGGGGAAAAAAAAACTTGTGCCAGATGCCAGCCCCGGGGGTTCGGATAACTCCCACGCGCACGCC
>CALOEH010000189.1:0-5363 GCA_942492195.1 uncultured Planctomycetia bacterium
GGGAGGACGGGAAAAGCTGCTTCGCCAAACAAGTCGAATCCCGCGGCCCCGACCCCCAACTCCTCCCCTCCCACGCGGCACCGAGCCAAGCCTGCTCGATCAAGTCATCTTGGCCGCGGACGCTTAGCCAAGGTCCAAACCACGGTCCAGCAAATCAGCCGCGACCGCCGGTCATCCATGCGAATAGTTTGGACAGCTACTGGCACCCTGGCCACCGCCCAAACTCACTGAGCCCGTTCCTGCACCCGATGAAAAGCCGACTTGGCAACTCCAATTGACACCCCGCCAGGGAGCATGCAGGACCCCCCCCATCATCAAATAGCTATTTCCATTAGCAAGGAATTGAAACCATGGATGGCATGAAGTTTCTTGAAGTTGTCGAGGAAGTGTTTGAGTTGGATCCTGGCGAAGTGAATAGCCAAACACCGCTTGATCAGGTGCCAGGTTGGGGTTCGTTGACGGTGATGGGGCTGATCGCGCGTGTTGATGAAGAGTTCGGCGTGACGCTGTCGCCATCCCTATTTGCCAGCTGCAAGAACTTGGCGGATTTGCAGAGCCATGTCGTTCAGAATGGTTCACTGCGGCGTAGTGCCTAGTCATTCAAGTCCAATAGCCATTCGGTACCTTGTCATGGCAACGTCCACCGTTTCCAATGTACGGATTGCAGGTATTGCATCGGCAGTACCATCTTGCATCTGCGACAACGCAGCAGCCGCAGTACGGTTCGGTACTGAAGAGACGACGAAAATCTGTGATGCTATTGGCGTACACAGCCGCCGCGTCGCACCGCCGGAACTATGCAGTTCTGATCTCTGCTTCGCAGCTGCGGACAGGCTTCTCGACGAATTGGGCTGGGAGCGCGAAACCATCGCCGGTTTGATCTTCGTCTCACAAACTCCAGACTACCGTTTACCGGCCACTAGTTGCGTACTACATGCACGATTACAGTTGTCGCCGGCTTGTGCGGCATTTGACATCAGTATGGGGTGTTCTTGGATACGTTTACGGACTTTGGGTCGCAAGCCAAATCGCTGCATCCTTGGGTGGTAGGGTTCTCTTGCTCGTGGGTGACACGGTCAACAAGCTTGTTTCGGAAGAGGACCGCGCTACGGCTCTTCTCTTCGGCGACGCAGGTTCCGCTTCCGCTCTCGAACCTGATTCTGCTACCAATCCTTTGCGTTTTGTTCTTGGGTCCGATGGAGCAGGATGGCGTCACTTGAAGACGGACGGTGGGGCTCTTCGAATGCCATCTCCAGACGCGACGCCGAATGGGCATCTGTACCTGGACGGCGGTGAGGTGTTCGCCTTCACGCTGGGCACCGTGCCGCGGTTGATTGCCGAAACGTTGCGCAGTGCCGATTGGGATATAAACGGTGTCGATGCATTCGTGATGCATCAAGCAAATGAGTTCATGCTTCGGCATCTTGCCAAACGCGTCAAGATTCCATCTGAGAAATTGATCGTTGCGATGGAAGGATTTGGCAACACAAGCTGCGCTTCGATTCCTCTCACAATCACCAGTCGGCTGCGAGAGGAATTGCAGATCAAGCCATCTCGCTTACTTCTTGTTGGCTTCGGCGTGGGCTGGTCCTGGGGAGCAACCGCCCTCACTTGCGGCCCGCTGGTCGCACCTGAGTTAGTTATTGTTTAGGCACACGATGCTGCCTCAATTTGTTGATGGTTTCGCCTCTTGGGGATTCGGTCATGGATAATCCGATGGATCTGACCGGGCGTCGAATCCTGGTTACCGGAGCCTCGTCCGGTTTGGGACGCACCGCAAGTGTGGTGCTAAGCGGTCTGGGAGCTGACTTGATTCTTGTCGCACGCGACGCCCAGCGACTCAACGATACGCGTGAGTTGACTGAGAAGCAGAATCACGAAGTCAGCTGTTTCGATCTCAGGCAGACGGATCAGATCACGGTTTGGATGAAAGAATTGGCTGGAAGGTTTGGTACGCTTGATGGCCTAGTGCATTGCGCTGGTATCCAGCCAATCCGCTCACTTCAACTGACAACGCCGGAGGTATTCGACTCGGCAATGCAAATCAACACTGCGGCAGCATTCCAGTTGGCGCGGGGGTTTCGACAACGTCGGGTACGAGGGGCTTCGGGATCGATCGTTTTTCTTTCTTCCGTGATGGGCTTGGTCGGCCAGCCTGGGATCGCGACATATTGTGCGAGCAAGGGCGCCCTTACCTCGTTAGTTCGCGCCCTGGCATTAGAACTGGCAAACGAAAAAATTCGAGTCAATTGCGTCGCTCCGGGACAGGTCCGAACGGAAATGGTGGAGCGAGCGAAACAGGTGCTCACCGCTGAGCAGTTCGCCAAAATCGAAGCAATGCATCCGCTGGGAATCGGCGACCCGATCGACGTGGCCCATAGTATTGCTTTCCTGATAGCCGATACGGGCCGCTGGATTACAGGAACGACTTTGACGGTCGACGGTGGATACACCGCTCATTAGAACGTACTTGATTACCGCAAGCCAGGAGCGGTTGTCGCCCCAGACTTTGCGGTTCACCACGGCGATTGGCAGTGTTCGTGAACCGCCCAGCAGCCATACTAAGACTTGGCTCAAATTGAACGACTTCTCTCCCATCAGGGGCTATTCGGCGAAGAATGCCGTAATCCCCCTGTGTTGTCGAATCTTGCCGAGTGCCTTGGATTCGATCTGGCGAATCCGTTCGCGGGTCACCGAGAAGTGCTGACCGACCTCTTCCAGGCTGCGTGCATTTCCGTCGGTCAACCCAAACCTGAGCGTGAGTACTTCGCGCTCCCGCTGGTCCAGGCTCGAGAGCGCCATCTCTACTTGCTGCTTGAGTTCGCCACGGAGCAGGTCTTCGCTGGGATGGTCTTGGTGCTGGTCTTCGATCAGGTCACGCATCTCGGCACCCGAAAATTCAGCAACCGGTTGGTCCAGAGAAACAGGTTGGCGAATCATCCTGAGGATGGTTTCCGTATCGGTCACGTTCAGCCCAACGGCCTGGGCGACGTCTTCTGTGGGAGGTTGGCGCTGCTGCTCTTGCCATAGTTCGAACGCAGCAGTGCGAACTCGAGTGGTCCGCCCGACCATGTGTACGGGGAGACGGATCGTACGGCTCTGGTCGGCCAAGGCACGGCTGATGGCCTGGCGAATCCACCAGGTTGCGTAAGTCGAAAACTTGAGGCCGCGGGCTGATTCGAACTTCTCCACCGCGCGCATCAGGCCGGTGTTTCCTTCTTGAATCAGATCCAGCAACCCCAGTTCGCCACGCGTGTAACGTTTGGCAACGGAAACAACCAATCGCAGGTTGCCGCTGGTCAGGACCCCTTTGACCTGACCGTACTCTTCGCGAAGATTGGCGATGCGGCGAAGTTGTCGTCGGGCACTGCGGGGAGATTGCTGCAGCGCTAGCAACAGGTCATTTCGTTCGCTGCGAAGTTTCTTGAAGTGGCCGCTGGCCTGCGGAGCGTCCTCTTGCGTCTCGAGTTGAAATTGCAAACTGACCAACCGGTCCAAGACAACCTCGAGCGACTCGACCAGGTCTTCCAACACGTTGAGGCGCACCTTCAACTCGTCAACGAGCCGCATGGCCCGTCGGCGACGAGAGATCATTTGCCGCGCGAGTTTCGCCTTGCGCAAGGGGTTGGCGAACCGCTCCATGCGCTGCCTATCCAACGGGTACTGTTCCACCAGGTTTTGGAAGGTGCGAAGGTTCGGTCCCAGGAGTTGGATCAGTTCTTGCTTGCCGTCCTGATCTCCCACGCTGACATCAAGTGTCCGGTCCAGTCTTCGTTGCCCGTCTGAGACATCCGTGAGTACGTTGGCCAGCGCGGCTAGGATATAATGATTCGAAAGCATGGCACGTCGATAGTTGGCCCGAACCTGATCAATCCGTTGTGCGGCCGCAAGTTCTTCGGCAGGCGTCAACAGTGAGACCTTGCCGATGGATTGCAGGTAGGCCCGCACGGGATCTTCGAGCGCCGCAGAAGCCGAGCGATTCTTCCGATCCGCTCGCAAGCGGACCAGGGAAGCATTCGGCGTCTCACTCCGCGTTGGTAAATGGCGCGAACTGCGATCGACCATGGAAATCCTCATGCTGGAAATTGCCTCGGCCAAAGAAGCCTTGCGAGTAAAAGAGTGTGAGAGAACGGACCTATTCCGCTAGCCAACTGGTGTTTGGTGCCGCGAATCCGCCCGCCTGAGTAACCAGTCGCATTGTCTGTACGGGGTTACGACGAAGGGGGTTCAGGCGTTCTGGGTTTCTGCCAACAACCGCCGGGCCGTTTTTGCAGGCGGCCCAGATTGTATTTCCCAGCAAATGGAGCAAGTAATCCGTGATAGCCCGCGCAAACTGTCAGGCCGCAACCTGGAAAACCCTTAGCGAGCGAATAAACCGGCGACTTTTTTTGGAACATTCTGGCCGGCTCTACGCTTACAAGGACAGAGAGGCCACGGTCGTTGCGAGCCAACCAATTTGGACTCGCCGTGGCTTATGACTATGATAAACGAGGCCATGCCGCTGTTGGGGGGACGCACTTGCTCCCCCACACGCGGTCAAAGGAGAATGACCATGGATCAAGCACAGTGGGAAGAAATTGTCACCGGCCTCGTCGAAGGGGATGACCAGGTTGCTCAAGCTTTCTGGAACCAGTACGGAGCTAGGCTGCACCGTTTGGCGGCAAACCGGTTGCCGGGTGCCTTGCAGAGACGCGTCGGTGCCGATGATGTGGTGCAATCTGCCTGCCGGACATTCTTGCGACGTGCCCGCAAAGGTGAGTTCGACCTCCCCAATGGCGATTCGCTATGGCGTTTGCTTTGTGCAATCACGCTGGCCAAGTTGCGCAAACACATCCGATTCCATCTCCGCCAGAAGCGCGGTTTGAACCGGGAGTTGCACATCGACACGCTGAGTTCGAGCGGCAAGGCCAACCTTCCCCCTTTGGCTGCGCGAGGGGTCGGTCCTGAAGCGGCGGCGGTCTTTAGTGACGAGTTCCGTTCGCTCTTGGGAGGGCTGGACGAAGAAGAGCGAACCCTGATTGTCTACAAGCTACAACGCTTCACCAATGACGAAATCGCCGAGAAGATGGGCTGCAGCGAACGCACCGTGCGACGGATTGTCAAACGAGTCCAATCCCGTCTCCAACGCACGCTTGAGATCACCGTCACTGGCCAAACTCCCGACGCCGAAGAACACCCCGCTTCGGTGGAAGTGTGATGGGGCGCGCGGCGACAATGCGTCATCAACCCTTGTGCCGTGCGTAAACGTTTGGCAGTGACGACCCCCCGGAGGGCTTAGTTTTGCGGCGTGGGGCGATGCAGCAAGGTGTAGACACATGGCACCAGGACCAGCATCAACACTGTCGATACGATCATACCCCAAG